>SKSJ01000050.1 GCA_007123055.1 Wenzhouxiangella sp.
CGCCCTCGTCGAATCCGGCCGCTTCGGCATCCTCCTTGGTTGCTCCGCACAATACCGACCTGACCCCTGACCACGGAATGGCCCCGAGGCACATCGCGCAAGGTTCGCATGAGGTCACCAGTTGCAGCGGACCCAGAGGCGTTTCAGCCAGGTTCCAGGTTCCCATGCGCCGTTGCGCCAGGCTCAACGCCACGATCTCGGCATGAGCGGCGGAACACAATTGCAGTTCAACCCGATTGACACCGAGGGCAAGGACTCGACCCTCCCCTTCCGTCACCACCAGGGCGCCAAAGGGACCACCGGTGTCATGGCGAACGTTCTGCTCGGCCAGGCTGATGGCAACCGCCATCCGGTCCTCGGCAGACGCCAGCACTTCGGGCAATTGCCGCTCGAACCCCCCGACCCAGTCGGGCAAATCGATTCGTATGCTATTGGCGGCGGTCATGTTGTTTCCAGCCTCCTTCTGACAACGGCAAACAATGCGATTCCGGCGCTGACCGATACGTTGAGGCTTTCCATGCGCCCCGGCATGGGAATCCGGACCAGTTCATCACAGTGTTCACGGGTCAGGCGACGCAAGCCCTTTTCCTCGCTGCCCATGACGAGGGCCAGTGGTCCGTCGAGCCGCCCATCGAACAGGCTACCCGCCGCCTCACCGGCCAGACCGACACGCCAGACGCCCTGTTCGGCCAGCATGCGCAAGGTACGCGCAAGATTGGTGACTACGGCCAGCGGCACGAGCTCGGCACCGCCGGCGGCGGCACGCCGGGTAACCGGCGTCATCCCCGCGGCACGGTCCTTTGGCACGACCACGGCATCGACACCGGCAGCGGCCGCCGAACGAAGACAGGCACCGAGGTTGTGCGGATCCTGAACTCCGTCCAGAACCAGCAACAGGAGTTGCCCCCCGCGCTCAGCCACCAGCGCCTCAAGCCCATTGTCATCGATGGGTGCGCGCGGCTTGAATTCGGCCACGACCCCCTGGTGGCGAATCTTGCCGGCCATTCGATCCAGGGCGCGGTCGTCGGCATGTTCGACCGTCACACCCCGATCGATCAGCTTTTGCTCCAGCGAGTCCAGACGACGGTTGCCCGGCCGGATCCAGGCACGGACGATACGCTCCGGAGAAATCTCGGCAAGACTATCGACGGCATTGATGCCCATGACCCGCTCGCGCTTCATCGCAACCGTCGTCCGCTCAGTCCTCGACCTCGACCAGACGAAAGTCGATCTTGCGTTCTTCGAGGCTCACGCCGATGACTTCGACCTTCACCTCGTCGGCCAGCCGGTAACGCAGACCGCGCCGCTTGCCGGTCATGCTCGAGCCGACCGGGTCGAAGTGGTAGTAGTCATTGGGCAATGCCGTGACGTGGACCAGGCCGCTGACGGCAAAATCGGTCAGTTCAACGAACAGGCCAAAACTGGTCACTCCGCTGACGATGCCATCGAACGCATCACCGATGTGACGCTTCATGAACTGGCACTTCAGTCGTTCGTCGACATCGCGCGAGGCATCCTCGGCGCGACGCTCGGTCCAGGAACAGTGTCGCCCGAGTTCGACCATCTGCTGCCGACCGTAGGGGAACCGATCGCGGGCCTTTTCGCGACACAAGTGCTTGATCGCCCGGTGCAGCAGCAGGTCGGGATAGCGCCGAATGGGGGACGTGAAATGACTGTAGCTGTCCAGCGCCAGGCCGAAATGCCCCTTGTTCTCGGGCTGGTACACGGCCAGGCTCAGGCTGCGCAGGATCTGGGCGTTGACCAGCGCCGCATCCGGCAGTTCGGCCACCTTGCGCTGAATGGCGGCAAACTGCTGCGGATCCGGCTTCTCCGACCACCTGACCTGCAGTCCGTGGGCACGGAGGAACTCTTCGAGTGACTCCAGCTTGTCGTCCGGCGGCGGCTCATGCACGCGGTACAGAAATGGCAACTTGCCGCGATCGACGAACTTCGATGCTTCGACATTGGCCGCGATCATGAACTCCTCGATCAGGCGGTGGACGTCATGACGCTCCTGCAGGCGGATATTGGCCACCCTGCCCTCGGTATCGAACTCGAAGTAGGCCTGGCGCGAATCGAAGTCCAGCGCACCGCGACGCTCACGTCGCCTGAACATGAGGCGGAACACCTCATGCAGGTGCTGCAGCGTCGAGAGCACATGGCCGAAACGCTCCACAAGCACCGGATCGCCGGCCTCCATGATGCGCCGGACCTGGTCATAGGTCAGGCGGGCATGCGATCGCATCACCGCCTCGTGGAAGCGGCTGGAAGTCACCTTGCCCTTGCTGTCCAGACGCATTTCGCAGACCAGGCAAAGGCGATCGACCTCCGGATTGAGCGAACACAGGCCGTTGGAAAGCGCCTCGGGCAACATGGGGATGACCCGGTCGGGGAAATACACCGACGTACCCCGACGCTGTGCCTCGACATCCAGCGCTGCATCGGGCATGACGTACTCGGCCACATCGGCGATGGCCACAAGCAGTCGGTAACCGTCGCCGCGTGGCTCGGCAAACACGGCGTCGTCGAAATCGCGCGCATCGGCGCCATCAATCGTGACCAGCGGCGTATCGCGCAGGTCGAGGCGGTTTTCGACGTGCTCCGGATTGATCGATTCGCCGAATGCCTCGGCCTGCTCGACCACATCCCCGGGGAACTCGTCGGGCAGCTGGTGACTGTAAATGGCAATGTCGGTGGCAATACCGGGCTCGTCGGCATGACCGAGTACCGCGATGATCTCGCCGACTGCAGAACGCTCCAGTGTCGGCGGCCGATCGATACGAACCACCACGATCTGGCCCGGGCCGGCCTTGCCAATGCGATCGGGCGGCACCAGTATGTCCTGGGTCAGGCGCGGGTCGTCGGGCACGACCATGGCCACGCCGCTCTCGATCAGCAAACGGCCGGCGACCTGCGCATGGGCGCGCTCGAGCACCTCGACGATGCCGCCTTCCTTGCGCCCACGCCGGTCGACCCGGGTCACGGCAGCAAGCACGCGGTCGCCGTTGAACACCATGCGCATCTGTTTCGGAGACAGGTAAAGGTCGTCGCCGTCCTCGTCGGGAACGACGAAACCGAAACCATCGGGATGCGCACTGATCCGTCCCTGGACGAGATCCATCTGGTCGGGAAGACCGTAGGCAGCGCGCCGGTTTCTAACCAGCTCGCCACGTTCGATCATGGCCACGAGCACCGGTTTGAGGAACCGGTCGGATTCCTCCTTGTCCATGTCGAAAGCATGCGACATCTGTCGCCGGGTCACGGGCCGATCGGCCTCGGCCAGCAGGTCGCGGACCTGCTGCGGGGTGATTTCGTGTTGTTTTTTGGTCATTGCAGGCATTGTACTCCCTGCAGCGTTTAGCCACGACACTGCTTGACCCTGACGCGACTGCCCGCATAATTGACCACTGCAAATGACAAGGCCATTGCCAACCCCATGATGCGGAGAGAAACCATCAAGCGTTCACGCCCCCGCAAGCCCCATCTGCCCGCAGCCCTCTCCATCGGCATTGCCGCGCTGCTGGCCAGCGCCTGTGCCGCCCTGGAGCGCTCGGGCGACGAAACGGAGACCGCACTGGCGGAGGAAATGAGTACCGTGCCCGACCGGCCCGATTCATTCGACCTCATCGAATTCGCCACCCTGCAGTTGTCGCAAGACAAACCCCATGAAGAGATCGAGCCGATCGAGGAAGTACCCCACCTCTGGGGTCGAATCACCGATCGATTCAGCTTCGCCGAATGCCCGGAGAACAGCCGGGCCGAACGGTGGGCGCAGTGGTTCGGCGAACGTGACGAGTACATGGAGCGTGTCCTCAACCGTGCTCAACCCTGGCTGCACGATATCGCCAACGAGCTGGAGGCCCGCGACCTGCCCGGAGAACTCGCCCTGCTTCCCATCGTGGAAAGCGCTTATGACCCTTTCGCCTATTCCCACGGGCGCGCATCGGGTACCTGGCAATTTCTGAGCGCAACCGCACGCGACAACGGACTGACCATCAACGACTTCTATGATGGCCGTCGCGATGTCTGGGCCTCGACTCGCGCCGCACTCGACTACCTCGAGTACCTGCATGGTCGCTTCGGCGACTGGAACCTGGCGCTGGCCGCCTACAACGCGGGTCAGGGGCGTGTACAGCGTGCCGTCAACCGCAACAGTGCCAACGGACGTCCCACAGACTGGCAAAGCCTCTCCCTGCCGAGGGAAACAAGAGCGTACGTACCCAAGCTCAACGGCCTGGGCTGCCTGTTCGGCAACCCGGAAGCGTACGGCTTCGAGCTGCCCGTATGGGAGGACCGGCCGCGCGTGGCCAGGGTGGAGTTCGACAGTCCGGTCGACGTGGTCGTGCTGGCTGCGGAATCCGACATCGAGATGGCCGAACTGGTCGCGCTCAATCCGGGGCTCAACCGTCACCTGACACCGCCGTCTGGCCCGCATCACCTGATCGTGCCCGCCGACAGGGCCGAACAAGTCATGAAGGTTCTGCCCGAGATCAATGCAGAAGACATGCTGGTCTGGAACGAAGTCACGGTGCGCAATGGCGACACGCTGTCGCACATCGCCCGCCGGCACAACACTTCCATCTCCGAGCTTCGCCGCGCCAATGACCTCAACGGTGATTTCCTGCGCGCTGGCCAGACCTTGCGCATTGCGGCCAACGGCAACACACCCGAGGACTCGCCGCACGCTGAGCTCTACCACGAACTGGCCCAGTTGCAGCGCCGCCTGCTGCCGACCAAGCGCTTCCAGCACCAGGTCCGCCCCGGCGAGAACCTCTGGCTGATCGCCCGCCAGTACCGCGTCTCGGTCTCGGACCTGAGGCAATGGAACAACATCGGCAGCAACAACCTGATCCGGCCCGGCCAGCGCCTCATGGTGCACATGGACCAGGTGGCGGGCCAGGCGGCCCCGGCCATGGCCGAGTACACGGTTCGAAGCGGCGATTCACTCTGGGTGATTGCGCGCCGCCACGGGGTAAGCGTGCGCGACCTGATGCGTTGGAACAGCCTGCGCGAGGGCAGCATACTCAGGCCGGGACAGACCCTGACGATTCGGAGGGCAGACGGTGGTTGAACAATACCGGGGACATGCACTGCTGGTCCTGCTCTTGATCCTGGCCCACGCGCCCTCGCTGGCAAGCGTTTCCCTCGATGGGCCTACCGTTCAGGGCGGGCTGCTGACCGGCCAGGCGCCGCCGGGCAGCGAGGTGACGCTGGACGGCGAACCGCTCATGGTGTCCGGTGATGGACATTTCCTGGTCGCGTTTGGACGTGACGATACGGCAACCCGCAGCCTCCTGGTCACCCTGCCGGACGGTGAACAATGGCAAAGCGACCTGCGCCCGGATCAACGCGAGTTCGATATCCAGCGCATCGACGGTCTGCCGGACGAACAGGTGACGCCACCGCAGGAAGTACTGCAGCGGATTCGCGACGATGCCGCACTGGCACGACGTGCCCGCCAGCGCAGCGATGAACGCACCGATTGGGTCGGCGGTTTCAGTTGGCCGGTCATCGGTCGCATCACCGGCGTCTACGGCAGCCAGCGCATTCTCAACGGCAACCCGCGCGCACCGCACTGGGGCATCGACATTGCCGTTCCGACCGGTACGCCGGTCGAGGCACCAGCCAGCGGAGTCGTGACACTCACCCATGACATGTATTTTTCCGGCCTGACCATTTTTCTCGACCACGGCCACGGCCTGATCTCCTCCTTCCTGCACCTGAGCCAAATCAGCGTGGAAGAGGGCCAGCGTGTCGAGCGAGGCGAACTGATCGGCAAGGTCGGGGCCACCGGTCGCGCCACTGGCCCGCATCTCGACTGGCGAATGAGCCTGGGGGATGTCCGCATCGACCCTGCCCTGCTGCTTGACTGGAACGCCAATCCTCACGCCGATGCGCCCTGACGCCCGATCATTGCCCGTAGCGGCCCTGTTGGTGACGCTGGCGCTGTCCGGTTGTGCCACGACCCATATCCAGCAACCGGAACAGGAGCGGGAGCCACTCCACCCGGCGTTGCAGGAACTGGCGGCCAGGCTTCCGGGACACTATTCCACTCCGTCCCGGGCGGGTTCTCACCGCCGGTTGCAGCTCGAAGTCATCACCGACCCATCGGCACCTCCCGGCGCCCTCCACGTGGTCATGAGGCAGACGCGAGGCGACCGTCACGATGAACTGCCACGACGGTTTCAGTGGCAATTGCGACCAATCGACGGTGAAGACGGTATCCAGGGGAGCTTCGCCCCGATGACTGCCAGCGGCCAGACCGGGCGTCATTGCACGATGACCGTGAGCCTGCGGCGGGAAGGCGTAACGGCGCAGACAGATCCAGGCGATTGCAGCTTCGGTGAGGGCGAACAACAAACCGGCCTGCTCAAGGAAATCGCTTTCGACGGCAGTCAGCTCGTCATCGGTGATCGCCTGGTCCGGATCCCCTCGGGTGAGCCGGCCAGAGAAGACGAGATCACGCGTTTTGTGCGAGACCGTGCCTTTACCGGCTGGGCCGGAGTCAGGGATGGCCGCGACTGGCGCATGGCAGCCAGTGTCGAACTCGGGACGGGTTCCGTCCCGCTCGAGCCGCGGGATGCATCAGGCATGGCCCTGGGCCTGGACATCGCCATCGACCACTACCAGATGTCCCGAACGGGCCAGATCAAGCTACGCCTGAGCGTGGCCGATACCGAAAGCGGAGAGCTGCTTGGTGAAGCATGGGCCGATGCCGATGCACGCTCGATCGGCATCGTTCTTCCGGAGCTTCAGATCGGCCTGGAAACACCCTGACGGGTCAGGGCGTTAGTCTCGGGGCGATAAGCGATTTAGACCGAGAGGGTCAGGTCTCAGCCGTGTGTTCGGCCGGCAGCCTGGCCATCAATCGGCTTGTAGCCACCCTCCACACCCTTCGTGACGATGGCCACGGCGTTGTGCGGATGCAGGCTTTCGAAGTGACTGCATCGGGCCCAGAAATCGATCACGCGTTCTTCCGACGACAAGGCGGTCTGCACTCGGCGTGCGGCATCCTCGCAGAACATCAGGTTCTGTCCGTTGAGCAGTGCGAAGGCTTGCTCATCCTCACGCTTGACTGCCGCCTGGACCGGAGTCTTGAGCGCATCCTCGACCGCGTTGATCATCTGGTCGAACGGGAACGCTTCGAAGCTGGGGGCCAGTTGCAGACGAAGGTCGGCGGCCGAGCGCTGGCTGTGCGGCGTCGCCACGATACCCTGCTCGCTGCCCAGCCAGTCCAGTACGTCCTGGGCGCTGACCTCTCCGGATTCATCGAAATCCTTGCGAAACTGATCCTGGATCAGTTGGCGAGCCAGCGCGGCTGAACAGGGGCACGTACTCGAGTAGGTGATCCGCAGGGCCATCTCGAGACAGAAATCACGTCCGGTGAGGCCGGCGATAATGCTGATGGGATACCTTTTCCAGCCGGAGTTGTCGCTTTTGAGCGACTTGCGCCGCACCATGTAGTCGAAATCCAGACGCAGCATGGCATGCGAGCTCAGATCCTCGTGCGACTCGAGAAAATCGCGCAAAAGGTGCCTGAGCAAGGCCGGGGTGACCGTATGCTCGGCCAGGGCCTGGTCCAGCAACAGATAGAGCCTGGACATGTGAATGCCACGCTTTTCCGGCCGCTCCAGATCGACGAAGGCAGTGACCCGCGCAGTCGTCTGGGTCTGGCGCCCGTCGGAAGTATCGAGCATGACCGGCAGCTCGATTTCGTTCATTCCGACCCAGTCCAGCTTGCCGGCAATCTGGGCATTGGCATGGCTGGCCACATCGGGCATCACGGCGACCTGCTTGCGCTCTTTCATTCTGACCTCTCCCGTCGAGATATAGACATATTCGATGATGCGACTTCTTTAGATTGGATCTGAATATTAGAGTTCAAGGGATCAAGAATTCGTGAGCGGGGCGATATTGCATGATCGCCAGGGACAGGAAAATGGTCGGAGCGGGGAGATTCGAACTCCCGACCCCCACAACCCCATTGTGGTGCGCTACCAGGCTGCGCTACGCTCCGACCGATAAAACTCTGCGTGCGGGGTCAAGCGGTTATTTTAACGC
>SKSJ01000048.1 GCA_007123055.1 Wenzhouxiangella sp.
CCCACCCGGTCGGCAATCGCCTGGGTCGATAACTGCCCGCCGCTGTCGCTGGCCGCCAGGTCAATGACTGCCTGAACAATTTCCTCGCGCCGCTCGTCGCCGGATTTTCGCATCGGAACCAATATGTAAGTGAGCTATTGCTTACATTAAGGATCTAACGCTGAAAAATCAAGCGAACTCGACAAAAGCCGGTAAGTGCCTGGTTTATGCCTGGTTTACAGGACCGGGAGTCACGATGGGCATCATCTGAAGCGAGTTCGCGACTTCGCCGCCCGGTTCAATGGATGCAGTGTTCCACCTGAAGTAGTTGAGTATTTATCCGGCATTTGCCCTTGGCCAGACTCTACTTCTGAGACGCAACAAAAATAGGGGGATTACCCACCAACAAAAAAATAAGGCACGAACTTCTCAGGCCCTGAGAGCAAGTCAATTCCCGATCAATCGAAAAAGTCATCAGGCAAATTAAATCGGCGAATGAATGCCTTCAAATACCCCTTCCCGAGTTCTGTGTTCTCACCATGGTACTTGACGGGATAGTGAGCCACCTCACCGTCAATATCAGGGTGAAATATCACGCGGTGACTCCCCTTCCCTCGATTAACGTGCTCCTCGAAACGCTTATCGTACTTGGCGAGCTTTTTTCTTAGCTCTCGGTACTTGGAGGTCTTGGCACGCCAGCCCCCTGGGCTCATCACTCACGCAGACTGAATCTGAAAGCCATTCTGATTCTGAGGGCGTGGGAAAGGAATATCTGATGCTGCCTCATCAACAGAATCGGCGCCTTGCCCGTAGATCGCAGCAGCATGGTATCGGCGAGCTTCATGGTATTTCCGCCAATATTCTTCCGGGGCATCCTTCCAAATAGAACCAATCTCCCCACGAGAGGCCGCAAAGCTGATCTGCATCTCAATGAGTTCCTTCAAACATTCCATGGCTTCATCTCTGGAGCCGGCCTCGGTCACAATGTCGAGATCAAGAGCCACTGCCTTCCAGTTTTTTTCTTCTGGATTGTTAAACACCACACATCGAATGCTGATGTTATCCATCTTCTCTCCTCCTGAACGACAAACGCCCCGGAGATTGTCCGAGGTTGCGCAAAATTTGCCGTTACTGGCAACCGTAGCAAACTACTTCAGCTTAGACAAAGTTTTTGTCAATGGTTGCTTCAGCAACCCAAATGACGGTCAAGCCTCGGCCAGCCACTGCAAGAAAACAGGTCGCGCCCCTGAGACGGCCATCATCTCACCTTAATTAGCATTTTACCTGCCAAAAAAACGGCCCAAGCCATAAGCGCACTTTTGCACTTACCTAGCACTTACAGCGGTGAAGCGGAGAAAGCTAACAGAACCGAAAGGCCGATACGTTTCTAAATTTAAGGAGGAATTATGGTGCCAGTGGACGGATTGCTGCGCGCCTGCGGCGCTTGTCCTTCGGACTGAACTGCTTCGCAGTTCAGCGAGCTCGCGGCTTCGCCGCTCGGTTCGAGGGCTGTGGTGTTCCACCCGCACTTCTTTCGCCTTCGGCAAAAACCGCTCGGGTGGCACGATTCAACGATTCAGTCGGCGGTTCGAATTGAGGCACCTCCAACGAAGGTGCCGCAAGTAACTTACGGGGCTTCGATTTTGAAATGGTGCCGGTGGACGGATTGCTGCGCGGCCTGACGGCCGCTTGTCCTTCGGACTGAACTGCTTCGCAGTTCAGCGAGCTCGCGGCTTCGCCGCTCGGTTCGAACCGGTTGTTTATCGTCGGCGGTTCGAATTGAGGCACCTCCAACGAAGGTGCCGCAAGTAACTTACGGGGCTTCGATTTTGAAATGGTGCCGGTGGACGGATTCGAACCGCCGACCCACGCATTACGAATGCGTTGCTCTACCGACTGAGCTACACCGGCACGGTACAGGCTGTCCGCCTGGGAAGCGCGCAAGTATAGCGCTTTGGCGGCGGGCCGGGCAAGTTTTTGCCGGATTGCCGGACTCAGCTGCCGGCGGTGATCCGGGACTCGGCAGCTGGCAAGGCGGAACGCACCGGCGAGATCACCATGACCGCGATCAGCAGCATGGCGACCAACACGATGATCGACGCGCTGGCCAGCAGTGGCTCGAGGGTTTCGTGCGTCTGGTGACCGCCGTACAGGAGGTACAGCCCGGTCACCATCATCACGGTACCGAGGTGGTGAGCGGCGAACTGGATTCGCGCCAGCCAGCGTCTGGGCTGCTCCAGCCACAGGCGATGGATCAGGGCATAGATCACCGACAACAGGAACCCGACCAGCATCAGGTGCGCGTGGGTGACAAGCTGGCTGTGGTCGCGGGTGGCGGCCATGTAGATACCGAGCGCCATGCCGAGAATCCCGTAGGTCAGGCCGAGGACAAGGAAAGAACGATCGAATGTCAGTTTCATGGTTACTTTACTCCCATCAGGTGGTGACGGTCATGCTGATCTGTGCAGCCGCCCGTGTCCTGAAAAAAACCTCAAGAAACCATCACAATCCTGTGTCGGCCGTGCTCGTGTTGCTTCTTTTCGCATTCCAGCCGCCGGATTCGGTCGCGCGCCTCAGCCAGGCGATGCCGAGCGCCAGTGCGGCAACGCAGTAAACCAGCCCGCCAGGCACCCACATGACCAGGCCGGCCAGTTGCTGGTCGGACAGTTCACTGAAACCGGCAAAGCCCGCGGGATGCTCGGGATAGAGCAGCCCCGGGGCGAAGGTGAGCAAGGCTCCGAGCATGCCGGTGTGCATGACGGTCAGGGCAGCCAGGATGGCGGCCGGGCCAAAGCCGGTCCGTCCCAGGCGGGCCGGGGCCATCAGGCTCCACCAGAACCACAACCCGGTGATGAAAAACAGGATATGCACGGCGTCGTGCAGGAGCGGGTCGGTGATACTGATCTGCAGCGGGCTCGGCAGGTGCCACAGCCAGATGATGAGACCGTGGACGACAAAGGCACTGACCGGAGTATCGCCCGCCAACTGGTAGACCCTCCCCGCCACCGGCCCCACCCGGCGCCGCACCGACAGCGGCAGCGCCTGCAGGAACTGCGGCAGCGGCCGCGCCAGCAGGACCAGTGGCGGCACGACCGCCAGCAGCAGCATGTGCTGGGTCATGTGCCCTGCCAGCGAGACGTGCGCCCAGTGGGCGACCGGTCCCAGCACGCCAGAGGCCAGGATCAGCAATCCGACGATGAATAGCAGCGGTTTCCACCACTGCACATGGTGCCGGGTTCTTGACCATCCCGTCGCATATGCGAAGGCCACGAGCAACAATGCCCAGAAAACCCAGTAGGCGGCGAAATGCCCGTCGTAATGCGCCATCGACGGGGGGGCAACCACCAGTAACAGGATCAGCAACGTCAGCCGGCGCACGGTGCCACCATGAAGACGGGAAATGCAATCCAGACCAGGGCAAGAATCGAGCAGACCAGCACCAGCCCTTCCACCCGGTGACGAACGCGCCGGCTGGTCTCGCTTTCACCCCGATCGGCGGCCACCGGTCGGCGCCACCACAACCACCCCAGTAGCGCCAGCACAGACAGATGCACGACCGCGAACCCGGCCAGCATGAAGGTGACCGGGTTGTTCAATCCCTCGTCTGGTGACGGCGCCCACGCCTGGCAACCCAGCGAGAAGCCGGCGTATAGAAACACGAACGCCGAGGCCCAAACGACCAGGCCGGCGGACAGGCGCAGCAACGCCCGAATCGTCCAGCCCGCCGGGGTCATGAACCCACTCCCAGCAACAGCGGCAATCCCTGTATCAGGGTCACGGCAATGACGATCACCGCAGCGGTATAGCCTGCCCAGACCCTCGACAGCCGGAGATCCAGGCTGCGCAGCGCCGACACATAGCCAGCACGCAGGCGTAACCAGCAGTAAACGCCCAGCACTCCGGCGATCAGGGCGTGCAGTCCGCAGTAGCCGAGCAGGAACGTGGTCAACGCAGCGTAGGCATGCGTGGTCGGTTCGGGCAGGCCGGTACTGATCTGCAGGGCGCATCCGACCACAGCGGCGGCCGACAATGCGGCGGAGGCCAGCAATACCGTTCCGACACCGCCCTGCCCCAGGCGATTGACGCGCACGGCCTGGTGGAAGGCCATCAGGGCCAGCAGGGCCATCACCACCGTCAGGGCAGGCAGCAGAATCCCGGTTGCGATGAACGATTCCGGCGGCCATTCCGGCGCCACGGCCCAGAGATATAGGTAACCGAACAGGGCCGTGATGAAAAAGGTGCCATTGCACAGCAATCCGGCCAGCATGCCCCACCATCCCGGCGCCTCGATCACCTGGGGATGCAGCGGCAGTTTCAGGCCGCTGCCGGCGTACTGGTCGGGCCAGTCGCGGTCGAGCCCGCCGGCCCATGCCCAGCGCAGGGCGGCGAGCAGCGAGGCAGCCGCCCCGATCGCCGAGAGCCAGTAGATGCCGAGCAGAAAGGACAGGAAGAACACCAGCAGGCAGGAAGCGGTGATCAGCGGAATGTATGTAGGCCCGGGCAACAGGATGATCTGATCGGGCCGGCCGGAGATCGCCTGCACGCCGAGCGTCTCCTGCCAGCCGTTGCGGGTGCGGGCGAGATAGCCCCGTCCTTCCCTGATGTCGATTGCAAGGTCTTGCTGTTCCCACAACGGCTCGCGACTTGTCACTTCCGGCAGGCTGGCAAAGTTGTAGACCGCGGGCGGATGATCCAGGCTCCATTCCAGCGTGCCGCCCTGCCAGGGATTGCGCTTCGAGCGCGCTCCGGTACGGACGGTTGCGAGGACATCCAAGAGCAAGGCGGCGAAACCGGCGGTCATGATGAAACCGCCAATGGTGCTGAGCAGGTTCAGCCACTCCCATCCCAGTCCCTCGGGATAGGTGTAGACGCGCCGCGGCATCCCCACCAGGCCGGTCAGGTGCATGTGCAGGAAGGTCAGGTTGAAGCCGATGAACAGCAGCCAGAACGCCCACTGGCCCAGCCGCCCGGACACCTCCCTGCCGCTCAAAAGGGGCAACCAGTAATACAGCGCGGCGATGACCGGGAAGACAAACCCGCCGATGAGCACGTAGTGCAGATGAGCGACGACGAAATGGGTGTCGTGGGCCTGCCAGTTGAACGGCACCAGTGCCAGCATCACCCCGGTCAGGCCGCCGCAGACGAAGATGAACAGAAAACCGAACAGGTAGAGCATCGGCAAACGTCTGACCGGCCGACCCTGCCACAGCGTGGCCAGCCAGGCGAAGAACTGGATGGTGGTCGGCAGTGCCACGAACATGCTGGCCGCCGAGAAGAACACCAGCGCCAGGTGCGGAATTCCGACGGTGAACATGTGGTGCACCCACAGCCCGAAGCTGATGAAGCCGGTGGCGATGATGGCGCCGACCACCCAGTGATAACCGGCCAGCGGGCGACGGGAAAATGTCGGGATCATCATGGAGACGGTGGCTGCCGCCGGCAGGAAGATGATGTAGACCTCGGGGTGGCCGAACAGCCAGAACAGGTGCTGCCATAGCAGCGGATCGCCGCCCAGCGCCACGTCGAAAAACGGCCAGCCGAAGGCGCGCTCGATCTCCAGCAGCACACTGGCCAGGATCAGCGGCGGAAAGCCGATCACCATCATCAGCGCGGTGATGAGTATGTACCAGCCGAACAGCGGCATGCGCCCCAGCGACATGCCGGCAGTGCGTACCTTGAGCACGGTGGCCACCAGCTCGATGCCGAAGGCAATGGCCGAGACCTCGACGAACGTCACGCCGATCAACCAGACGTCGGCATTGATGCCGGGCGTGAACTCACGCCCCGACAGCGGCGTGTACATGAACCAGCCGGTATCGGGTGCGACACCGGCAAACATCGAGCCCAGCAGGATCAGTCCGCCGAAGAGGTAGCACCAGAACCCGAAGGCGCTCAGGCGCGGGAAACTCAGGTCGCGGGCGCCGAGATACTTGGGAATGAAATACAGCGCCAGGCCCTCGATCAACGGGATGGCGAACAGGAACATCATCACCGTGCCGTGCATGGTGAAGATCTGGCTGTAGGCCTCGTTGTCGAGAAACTCGTTGCCGGGGATGGCCAGTTGCGCACGCAGCAACATGGCCAGCAGCCCGCCGAGTATGAAGAACATCGCCGCCACCAGCATGAAGCGCAACCCGATGACCGAGTGATTGACCGCGGCCAGGCGGCCCAGACCCGGCGGGGTCGAGAACAGGCGGGTCAGTTCACGGCGGTCTTCGGCGGTGCCGACGGTGTCGTTCATTCTCCCTCCAGGTAGCGGGCCAGCGCCTCGACGGTATCCTCGTTGAGTGCGCCATGATCGGGCATGCGATTGCCGGGTTTGAGCGTCTGGTGCCCGGCGATCCACTCGCGCAGGTTCTCCGGCGTGTTCGAGATCGTGCCGGCACCCAGCCAGGGGCGCTCGGCCAGGCGTGCCAGGTTGGGGCCCTCGAAATCATGATCGGTGGCGCGGCTGTGGCATTCCATGCAGTGCTGCTCGAACGCCTCGCGGCCGGCGGCCGGACCGGTGTCGCGACGATCCAGGCCGCTCATGGCCCGAAGCAGGTCATGGAAGTCATCGGACGGGTGCACCTGCACGTCAAAGGCCATGCGGGCATGCTGCGCACCACAGAACTCGGCGCACTGTCCCCGGAACTGCCCGGTCTCGGTGGGACGCAGCCGCATGCGATTGGCGCGGCCGGGAATGGCGTCGATCTTGCCGCCCAGTGCCGGCACCCAGAAGGAGTGAATGACATCGGCCGATTCGACGACGATATCGATGGTCTCGCCGACCGGCAGGTGCAACTCGTTGGCCGTAAAGATGCTGCCACCGTCGGCATCGCGGTATTCGAACCGCCACCACCACTGGTGGGCGGTGACCCGCACCTCCACCGCTGGCTCCCCCACCGGCAGCATGGCGTCGCCGCTGCGCACCCCGAAGACCAGCAAGGCCAGCAGAACCACTGTCGGCACGATGACACCGCCGGCCAGGATCACGGCCAGTGGCGATGGCCCGACCGGACCGTCCGACTTTCGATAGACCGCATGCAGCCCCAGGGCCGACATCACCACCATGAGAAACAGAGTTGCCGCGATCATGATCCAGGTGATGCGCGCGATCTCGGAAGCCGCCTCGCCAGCCGGCGCCAGGGCCGAAACCGTGGGATCGCCGCAGCCGGAAACCAGCAGTGCCGATGTCACGACAACGGCGGGGGTGATAACCTTTCGGACATGACCTGCCATTGAACGCGCGACATGCCGACCAAGCCAAGACCGGACGATGATCGTGAAACGAGAGTGGCCGTGGCCGGTCATCCCATCCATCCCATGCTGGTCACCTTTCCGATTGCCTTCCTGCTGGCCATGGTACCTGCCGACCTGGCCTGGATTTTGACCGGCGACGAATTCTGGCCGCGACTGGCCCTGTGGCTGGCCGGTGCCGGCTTTGTCATGGGTACCATCGCCGGCATTGCCGGCACCATCGAATTGCTGATCATTCCCGGCGTGCGCCGGCGCGGTGCGAGCTGGAGCCATTTCATCGCCGCCGTCACCCTGATTTCGGTCGCATTCGCCAACTGGTACCTGCGAATCGCCGACCCGGTGGCCCTGATCGTGCCGATCGGACTGAGCCTGAGCATCCTCGGCGCAGTCTTGACCGGCGTAGCCGGCTGGCTGGGCGGCAACCTGGTGTTCGAGCACCAGATCGGCGTGGTCGATGACGACGGCGACTGAATCGCTCCTCGTCGCCTCCCGCTCCTTCCGACTGCGACACTTGAAAGCACACCCCTTCGCCACCTCAGATCGGCTTGGCCGTGACCGCGACCAACACCAGTGAGACCGTGAGCAGTACCGGCACCAGCAGTAAAAGGTGTTGCGCAGGTCTGCGCAGCCGCGGATTGTCGTAAAGCAGCCCCATCAGGCGGCCGAAGTAGACATGCACCACCACCATCAAGCCGACGGCGACCAGCTTGTAGACCAGCCAGATGCCCAGGGTCGCGACCAGCGGGATCATCAGGGTGCCGGTGACCACGGCGATCACGGCCGCCGGCGAAGTGAACACCACG
>SKSJ01000133.1 GCA_007123055.1 Wenzhouxiangella sp.
CTGTCATTCCTGCGTTTCATGGGCAATTTCCTTTGAGTGGTCCAGCGATGGACACGTTGTCCTCGTGAAATAGTATTAGGAAATACGAATGTAAGCAAGTGTTAGCGTCTATGCCCCCGATTGGTCAAACCGATGACCAGTCGGGGAGTCGGCTGTATCGCTTGCCGGCTCAGAACTGGTGACGAATCCCGACGCCGATGAAGTTCGAGCCACCGTTGACGCCGTTGTAGGCGCCGAACACGCCTGAGCGGTGGTGAAGCCGCAGTACCAGCCCCCATTCGGGTCGCGACGGCGGGGCGAAGTCCAGTTCCACGAGCAGGTAATTGAGCAGGCGGGTCGATCGCTCATCCCGGTCGGAGCGAGGTTCCAGGGGAGGTACCGAGGTGGCGAAGGATTGGCCCCAGCCCAGTACCGCGCTGGTGTCGACGAACTCGTGCCAGGGAAAGCGACTCCAGCGTGCGTTCAACAGAACGTTGAATTCCTGGTGATCCTGGCGTCCGAAATGCTGGACGACCTGTCCCTCGAGTTCCCAGCTCAAGGCACGGGGCTGCTCATTGAGCCGGTAGGACCAGGCTAGCGCAGCGAGCTGTGAATGGCCGGAAACCTGCGGGTTTTTCAGCTGCAGGATCTCGAGCATCCGGTCGGGTGAGTAGTGGGCGTAGTAGGCCGTCACCCGGTGGCGGGGCGATTCCTCGTCCGGCGTTTCCGCGCCGTGTGCGGTCAAGGCTGGTGCAAGAATCAGCCCAGCGAGCAGGATTCTGGGTGACACTGGTTCAAGGTCCCGGTGTGACTCTGGGAAAGACTCGGCAGCGCCGTATCTTACACGACGCCCGGTGCGATGGGTGCCATCGCACCGGCAATGCAGGGGTGGTTCATTCGAATGCGACCCCGAAGGCCAGACCCATCAGCAGGTAAAGCATGAGAGTGATGACCACGATCATGACCAGGTTGAAGACCAGTCCGGCCCGGGCCATCTGAGGAATACTGATATAACCACTGCCGTAGACGATGGCATTGGGCGGGGTCGCCACCGGCAGCATGAAAGCACAACTGGCGGCGATCGCCGCCGGAACGGCCAGCAGCAAAGGATCGAAACCCATCGCGATGGCTACCGAGGCGAGAATCGGGATGAACGCCGCGGCGGTCGCCGTGTTGCTGGTCACCTCGGTCAGGAAGATGGTCAGTGCCAGCGCGATCATGATCAGCCAGAGCAGGCCGATGCCGTCCAACACGAGAAACGCCGTACCGATCCAGTCGGCGAGTCCGGATCCGGTGATGCCGGCCGCCAGGCTCAGGCCGCCGCCGAACAGGATGAGGACTTCCCATGGCAGCCGCTTGGCATCGTCCCAGTTGAGCACGAACGTCCAGCGGCGCCAGCTCAACGGCAAAAGGAACAGCAGCAGGGCGCCGAAAATGGCGATTCCGGTATCCGACAGCCCCGGTATCCACGACTCCAGCAGCGGTCGCGTGATCCAGAGTGCGGCGGTCAGAGCAAATATGGCGGCCACCTGCTTTTCGGCCCGAGTCATGGCTCCGGCCTTGTGCAGCTCCTGGCGAATGACATTGCGGCCACCTGGCAGGCGTTTCAGTCGGACCGGGTACAAAAGACGGGTGAGGGCGATAAACAGGATCGGCAGCGATACGATGACCAGCGGCACCCCCACCATCATCCACTGCGCAAAACCGATCTCGATGCCGTGATTGTCCAGCATGTAGCCTGCCATCAGTGCATTGGGCGGCGTGCCGATCAGGGTGGCGATCCCGCCGATGTTGCAGGCATAGGCCAGGCCCAGCAGCAGGACCAGCGCAAAGTTGGTCTCGAGCTTTCTTTCCTCCATGGCCTCGTCGGTCTCGACCAGGGCAATGATGGACAACGCGATGGGCAGCATCATCAGCGTCGTGGCCGTATTGCTCACCCACATGCTCAGGAAGGCACCAGCGATCATGAAGCCCAGAATGATCGAGGTCGGCCGGGTGCCGACAACATGCACGATGTTGAGCGCGATGCGCCGATGCAGGTTGGACTTTTCCATCCCCAGGGCGATGATGAAGCCGCCCATGAACAAGTAGATCAGGGGGTTGGCAAACGGAGTTGTCGCGCCGGCGATGTCGGTAACGCCGAGTACCGGAAACAGGACGATGGGCAACAGGGCGGTGGCCGGTATCGGAATGGCCTCGGAAATCCACCAGCTCACCATCAGCGTGGCCACCGCCGCCACGCGCCACCCCTCGACGGAAAGCCCCTCCGGAGACGGCAATATCAGCATGACCGTAAACAGAATCGGTCCGGCCAGCAGGCCAATACGAGGCCTGATCGGCGTTGATTGCTCGTTGCTCTCGTTCATGGCCTTCCATCATGACGCGATCAGCGCCGGATTATCGCACGCAGGCGACTTTGTTCCGCGCTCGCTTGAACGGATATTCAGGAATGTCCGGAAAAAGATGCTGTCTCAACACTGGAACCTAGTTGATGTCGCCCCAATACACCTTTCTGCCTCCAACCCGATCACGGAACGAGCGATGCATTCCCGACAAACGGACATTGAAACGCTTGACACCATCGGCCGGGCCTGGCCGCCGGCGGCCGATCTGGTTGCCAATTCTGGTGTCATGGAACGAACCGAAGCGCTCTACGACAAGGTGCGCGATGTGATTCCCGAAGCCGAGTGGCCGTTGCATGCGCCCCTGGTCGATGCCATCAACCGGCTCAAGCGCGAGCGCGGCGCCATCATCCTCGCGCACAACTACATGACGCCCGAAATCTTCCATTGCGTGGGCGATGTCACCGGCGATTCGCTGAAACTCGCGCAGGTCGCCGCAGAGGCCGAGGAAGACGTCATTGTCCAGGCCGGCGTGCATTTCATGGCCGAGACGGCCAAGATCCTGTCGCCGGAAAAGACCGTGCTCATTCCGGATCTGGAAGCCGGCTGTTCGCTGGCTGAGTCGATTACCGGCGAGGATGTGCGGGCCATTCGGCGTGCCTACCCGGACTATCCGATTGTCACCTATGTCAACACCACGGCCGAAGTCAAGGCAGAGTGCGACATCTGCTGCACGTCCTCGAATGCGGTGGGCGTGGTCGAGGCAATTGCACGGCAACGTGATACCGACACGGTGATCATGATCCCGGACCAGTTTCTGGCCCATAACGTGGCCAGTCAGACCGATGTGCGCATTCTCACATGGAACGGGGAGTGCGAGGTGCATGAGAAGTTCACCCGCGAAGAGATCATGCAACTGCGCGCCGAGCACCCCGACGCCATGATCATCACCCACCCCGAGTGCCCGCCGGAAGTGTTGCGTGTTTCGGATTATTCGGGATCGACGGGGGCCATGGCCGCGTACGTGGCCGAGCACCGACCGGCCAAGGCGATCCTGATCACGGAATGCTCGATGAGCGACAACGTTGCCGCACTCAATCCCGGTACGCGATTCATTCGCCCCTGCAACCTGTGTCCGCACATGAAGCGGATTACCCTCGAGGGCATCTACAACGCATTGCGTGAGATGAAACACGAGATCGAGGTCGACGCGGAGACGGCCCGGCGCGCGCGGCGGAGCCTGCGTGCGATGCTGGAGCTGCCGTCAGACGGGCGACCGCCGGCGTTCGATATTGCGCGCCCGGAGAAGCCCGCCACCTTCGTGGCCGTTTGAGGTGTCGCTGCGAGCGCCAGGAGCAGGGTCGATGCACGGGGACATACCGCAGCAGGTGGTCGAGAACGCCGTGAAACGCGCGCTGGCCGAAGATCTCGGCGGCCGCGGGGACGTCACCAGTCAGGGGACCATTCCGGCATCCGCCATGGCGAAATTCGATCTGGGTGCACGTGAATCGGGAATACTTGCCGGGACTGCAGCCGCACAGTCCACTTTCTCGCAGGTTGACGAACGAATGGCGGTGGAGTGGCACATGAACGATGGTGACCGGCTCGAGCCGGGCAGCGTCATCGCCACGGTTCAAGGGCCGGCCCGGGCCATCCTCACCGCCGAGCGCACCGCGCTGAATTTCCTGGGGCGCCTGAGCGGGGTCGCGACGCTCACCCGCGCCTACGTCGATGCCGTTGCAGGCACTGGTTCAACTATCGTGCATACCCGCAAGACGACCCCTGGCCTGCGCGCCCTGGAATTGGCCGCTGTGACCGCCGGCGGCGGCGCACGCCACCGCTTCGGCCTGGACGATGCCATTCTGATCAAGGACAACCACGTTGCCGTGTGCGGCAGTGTCGGCAAGGCCGTTGCAAGTGCGCGGCGTTTTGCCGGCCACATGATCCGGGTGGCTGTGGAAATCGATCACCTCGATCAACTCGAAGAAGCCCTGGAGGCAGGTGCTGAGAGCGTTCTCCTGGATAACTTTTCCCTGGAAACACTCAGAACCGCGGTGGAGCGCGTCCGTGGCTCGGGCGTGATTCTGGAAGCCTCGGGCGGCGTGAACCTGGAAACGGTTCGCGGTATTGCCGAGACCGGAGTGGACGTGATTTCGGTCGGGGCCATTACCCACTCGGCCACCTGTATTGACCTGGGGCTGGACGCCTGAAGTCGGGCCGGTTTCTGAAGCGTCAGTTCGCGTCACGGCGATTGAAATCTGCCACCACGCGCAGGATCTGGCGACAGGTCAACTGACCGATGAGTTTGCCGTTCTCCACCACTGGTCGGCGGCGATGCCCCTTGGCGATCATGTCAAGAGCGACATCGACAATGTTGTCATGCAGGCGGCACGACTGTACCTCCGCGGTCATGAAGTCGCGTACCTTGCCGACATCCGCTGCATTGTTGTATGTGGCGGAAATCACGGCCCTCAGGCAATCGGTTTCCGAGAGCACCCCGACGAGGTTGTCATCGTCATCGATCACGCAGGCCCCGGATGCATGATTGCGCGTGATGACATCCATGGCGTAAAAGAGACTGTCGTCGACATGAACCTTGATGGGATTGGTATGCATGTAGTCGCTAAGATCCACGGAACGCAGCATGCCTCGTTTCTCCTCGTTCAAGCCGAATGGGACGGATGCAGCAGGCGCACATTTGCGCCAGTCCGGATATCCCCTGAGTCCAGTATAGAATCAGTGGGGAGCGATTGCCATTCCTACCAGCGTTTCAGACAATCACCCCCGCCCGGGATGAGCGGCGATGGCCGCTGGGTGTGCACCCCGCGCTCGCCACCTCAGTCGGGATCGATCTGACTATGCTTCAGCAGAACCGAGTTGCCGATCACTGACAGTGAACTGGCGGTCATGGCGATCACCCCGATCATGGGATGGAGTAGGCCCACGGCGGCGATGGGAATGGCCGCGACGTTGTAACCGAAGGCCCAGAAGAGATTCTGCACGATCTTGGAATAGGTGGCTTTCGACAGCCGAATGGCTTCGACCACCTTCGGTAGTTCGCCCGAAACCAGGGTAATGTCGGCCGCCTCGATGGCGACATCGGCGCCGGCGCCGATGGCAATTCCGACATCGGCCTGCTTGAGCGCGGGGGCGTCGTTGATGCCATCGCCGACCATGGCCACGTGCGAGCCGAAACGTTTCTGCAGGGCCTTGATCTCGTCAACCTTGCCGTCCGGCAGCACGCCGGCATGGACCTCGTCGATGCCGACTTCCCTGGCCACGGCTTTTGCTGCCCGTTCGTTGTCGCCGGTGATCATCACGACGCGCAGGTCCAGCGCGTGCATGGCCTCGATCGCGGCTTTCGAATCCTTCTTGATCGCGTCGGCCACGGCCACGATGCCGATGGCTGCTCCGTCCCGGGACACGATGACGGCGGTTCTTCCCTCGGCTTCTTGGTCGGTCAGGGCGTCGTCGAGTGCCTCGAGTCCGGTCACTCCTTCCTCGTCCAGCAGGCGTCGGTTGCCGATGAGAACGCTGTGGTCATCGACCTTGCCGCGCACGCCGCGTGCAGTGACCGATTCGAAGTCATCGACATCAGCGAACTCAACCTTGCGCGAGCGTGCGCCTTCGACCACCGCCCGAGCCAGCGGATGTTCGGAGGCATCTTCAACCGCCGCGGCCAGGGCCAGCACGGTGTTCTCGTCTTCACCGTCAGCGGCAACGACATCGGCCAGTTCAGGTTCGCCGCGGGTAATGGTGCCGGTCTTGTCCAGTACCACGACCTTCAGATCCTTCATGGTCTGAATCGCTTCGCCGGAGCGGATCAAAACGCCGCGCTCGGCGCCCATGCCGGATCCGACCATCAGGGCGGTGGGCGTGGCCAGGCCCAGCGCGCAAGGGCAGGCGATGACCAGGACGGCGATGGCCGCCAGGATGGCCAGTACGGGCACGGTGGCCTCCGGGTTGACCCAGGGCAGGAAGCCCGCACCCCAGTCGAGAATCGGCCGCAGTTCGTCGGCAAACAGGAACCAGCCGCCCAGCGCGACCAGCGCGATGACGATGACCGCGGGCACGAAGCGCGCCGTGATCTTGTCGGCGAACTCCTGGATGGGCACATGCGAGCTCTGGGCTTCTTCGACCATGCGGATGACCTGGGACAGGAAGGTGTCGCCGCCGACACGGGTGGCCTCGACCTTGAGCCGGCCTTCCTGGTTGATGGTCGCACCCAGCACCTCATCGTCGGTACTCTTCTCCACCGGCATGGATTCGCCGGTGGCGATGGATTCATCGACATGACTCGAACCCGAGACGATCTTGCCGTCGGTGGGAATCTTGTCGCCGGGGCGAACAATCATCACATCACCGATTTCCAGCTCTTCCACCGGCACCTCGACCTCCTCGCCGTCGCGTTCGACCCGGGCGGTCTTGGCGCTGAGCGTGAGCAGCTTCTTGATCGCCTGCGAAGCCCGACCTTTGGCGCGGGTTTCCAGGTAGCGACCCAGGAGATGGAAGGTCATGATGGTGGCGGCCATTTCCATGAATGACGTCATCGGCCAGATGAAGCCGGCCAGGCCAATCAGATAGGGTGGCAGCGACCCCATGGAAATGAGTACGTCCATGTTGGCCGTACGGTTTTTGATGGCTTTCCATGACGACACATGGGTGGCCCAGCCACCGTAGAGAAACACCACGGGGAAGGCCAGGATCGCGATGATGGCCAGGTAGCCGGGAATCGGCTGCCAGAACATGTGCGGCATCATCAGGATCATGATCAGGGTGGTCGGGATGGCGGCAATGACAAAGCGCCGCCAGGCACGCTTCAGGTATGCCTCTTCCATTTCCACGCTGTCGCGGCCCTTGTCACGGGACTCATCGATGGCCTCGTCGACCTCGTATCCGGCGTTTTCGACCGCCTTGCGGATGCTTTCCAGATCGGCTCCCTTATCGCCGACCTTCACCTGCACGCGGTGATTGGAGATGTTGGTGCGAATGGACTCGATGCCGCCGAGGCGCTCGATGGACGAACGCACGATACCCGCGCAGTGATCCGATCCCATGCCGGGAACGACCAGGCGGTAAGGGCCGGTTTTTGTTATGTCTTCGTTCATGGCTGGATTTCGGGGTAGTGGTTGTAGACCTCCGTCTCCCCATCGTGGCGAACCAGGTAAACGTTGTAGGCCTGACGGTAGTCACCCTGTTCCATGCCCGGTGAGCCGATCGGCATGCCCGGGACGGTCAGGCCGCGGGCGTCGGGGCGTTCATCGAGTAGTTGCCTGATGTCATCGAACGGCACGTGGCCCTCGATGAAGTAGCCGGTGATCTTCGCGGTGTGGCAAGAGCCCATGGCCGTCGGCACGCCCAGTTCTTCCTTCTTTGGATGCAGTGACTCCACGTCGTGCATCTCGACGTCGAAGCCGGCGTCGATGGCCTGCTCGGCCCACAGGGTGCAACAGCCGCACCAGGGCGTCTTGTAGACGGTCATGGTTTCCTCAACGACTGTCGAGTCATTGTGGCGCTCGCCGGACTGCGACTGCGAGGTCGCTTCCGACCCGTTATCCGTCGGTGTGCAGGCTGCCAGAAGAAAGGCCAGCGCCAGCACGGGCAAGGTATTGAGCTTAGTGATCATGGTCGTCTCCGTTGTGCTGATGATCGGAACTGTCCTCGTCATC
>SKSJ01000213.1 GCA_007123055.1 Wenzhouxiangella sp.
CTGGGCCTGAATGGGGCGGGCAAGTCCACGGTGCTTCGCATCATGGCCGGCGTCGACAAGGAGTTCGACGGCGAGGCCCGGCCACAACCGGGCATCCGCATCGGCTACCTGCCGCAGGAGCCGGAACTGCCCGAGGGCCAGACCGTGCGCGAAACGGTGATGGACGGGGTCGGCGAACTCCGCGACATGCTCAAACGCTTCGACGAGATTTCCGAGCGCTTCGCCGAACCGATGAGCGATGACGAGATGAACGACCTGCTGGCCGAACAGGCCGAGCTGCAGGACAAGATCGATGCCGCCGGCGGCTGGGAAATCGACCGCACCCTGGAAGTCGCGGCCGAGGCCCTGCGTCTGCCGGACTGGGACGCGAAGGTCGACGTGCTTTCCGGCGGTGAGCGCCGTCGCGTGGCGCTGTGCCGGCTGCTGCTGTCAAAGCCGGACATGCTGCTGCTCGACGAGCCCACCAACCACCTCGATGCCGAGTCGGTGGCCTGGCTGGAACGCTTCCTGGACGAATTCCCGGGCACCGTCATGGCCGTGACCCATGACCGCTACTTCCTCGACAACGTCGCCGGCTGGATCCTGGAAATGGATCGCGGTCACGGCATCCCGTTTGAAGGCAATTACACCTCCTGGCTGGAGCAGAAGGAAGCCCGTCTGGCCGTTGAAGAAAAGCAGGAACAGGCCCGCCAGAAGGAGATTCAGCACGAACTGGAATGGGTGCGCTCCAACCAGAAGGGCCGCCAGGCCAAGTCCAAGGCGCGCCTGAAGCAGTTCGAGGAACTCAATTCGAAGGAAGTCCAGAAGCGCAACGAAACCCAGCAGATCTACATTCCGCCCGGCCCGCGCCTGGGCGACAAGGTCATCGAGGCCGAGGGGCTGTACAAGGGCTTCGAGGACAAGCTCCTGATCGAGGACCTGAGCTTCAAGGTGCCGCCGGGTGCCATCGTCGGCATCATTGGCGCCAACGGCGCCGGCAAGACCACCCTGTTCCGCATGATCGCCGGCGAAGAGCAGCCCGACCGCGGCACGCTGGACGTCGGCGACACCGTCGAGCTGGGCTACGTCGACCAGAAGCGCGACAGCCTGCAGGATGATCGCCAGGTGTGGGAAGAGATTTCCGACGGGGCCGACGAAATTCACGTCGGCAACTACCGTCTGCCGGCACGCGCCTACGCCAGCCGTTTCAACTTCAAGGGCGCGGAGCAGCAAAAGCGCATCGGCCAGCTTTCAGGCGGTGAACGCAACCGTGTACACCTGGCCAAGGTGCTCCGATCCGGCGCCAACGTGCTGATGCTTGACGAGCCGACCAACGACCTCGATGTCGAGACCCTGCGCGCTCTGGAAGAAGGCCTGCTCTCCTTCCCCGGCTGCGTACTGGTGACCTCGCATGACCGCTGGTTCCTCGACCGCATCGCCACCCACGTGCTGGCCTTCGAGGGCGATTCCCACGTCGAGTGGTTCGAGGGCAACTTCACCGACTACGAGAAGGACCTCAAGCGCCGGCGCGGCGACCAGGCCGGGCCGAAGCGGATCAAGTACAAGAGGCTTAAAGACTAGGTTTCAGGGAAGCGCGAGGCTTGTAGGATGTGCTGAGCGCCAGCGAAGCGCATCAGCAGCCGCGGGGTTCAACCTCCACGCGGTGGGGGTGCATTGATCCTCGTCCCGATGCGCTTCGGCCTTCGGCCTCAGCAGCATCCTACGGTCCGAAGGTGTTTTCGTAGGATGTGCTGAGCACAAGCGAAGCGCATCAGCCGCCGTGGGATTCCACCTCCACGCGGTGTGGGGGTACATTGATCCTCGTCCCGGTGCGCATCGGCGATCAGTTCCTGCGCTGGCCGGCATGCAGCTGGGCGATGCGTTGGCGGACTGCGTCGGGTAGCGGGCGGCTGGCGACCTGGGACAGTTCGCGAACATGTTCGGGTCGGGTGGTGCCGAATACGGCGGCGGTCACGCCCGGTTGTTCCAGGGCCCAGGCGATGGCCAGCTGGGCCGGGGTCCAGCCCGGGGCCTGCAGGGCGGGCTTGAGACGGCGGGCGCGCAGGAATGTATCCGGGCCGTTGTAAAGCGCCCGCGCCAGGTACCAGAGACCGGCCGGGCGGGTCAGCCAGTTCTTGAGCGGCGGATGAAAGCTCATTCGCGCCAGCGGTCCGGCGGCCAGTACGCCCTGCCCTGCCGCCGACGCGCGTTGCGCCAGTCCGACATTGCCCGGCTCGACTACCGACAGGAACGGCATCAGCACATCGAACGGCGCGTGACCGATTGCATGCTCGATCGACGGGGCGAATCCGTTGACGCCCAGCAGCTCCACCTTGCCCGAATCGCGCAGCTTCTCCAGCACGCGGCAGAGTTCATCGGTCAGGTCGTCTACCTCGGGACCGTGCAACTGCAGCAGACCGATCCGTTCCAGTCTCAGCCGCTCGAGACTGTTGTCCACCTGGGCAACGATGGATCGTGGTGAGAAATCCTTGATCAACTTGCAGTTGCCGGCACGAACAGTGCCGGCCTTGGTGGCAATGAGCAGGCTGTCGATTTCGGCATCCAGTTGACGCAGAAAACTGCCCAGGCGGCGCTCTCCCAGGCCGTCACCGTAGGACGCCCCGGTGTCATACAAGGTAATTCCCGCTTCCAATGCACTGGCCAACACGGCCCGGGCCCGCGATTCCGGGAAACGCGGATGGGCCCAGTAACTGGCACAGCCCAGTCCCAGCACCGATACCTCGCGATTACTGGCTCCCAGGCGGCGCCGGGGCAGGCTCATGGCCGAAATCCCCGTGGTTGCCACCCCAGTCGCTCACGGGCATGCGCATCGTCGGGCAACAGGTCGTGCCCATAAAGGCCTGCCAGATCGGATGAGACGGCAGCGGGCAACCCCAGTCCCTGCAAAGTGCGACGTGCCAGCAGGGCGGGAACGGCCACTCGTCGAATGGACACCGACCGACTCGTGGCGACGCGCTCGATCATGGCGGCCACCGACAGGCTCTCCCCCCCGGCCAGCGACCAGGTGCCGACACTGCCCTGGCCGGCCTCCAGGCAGCGCACGATCAGGCGCGCGAGATCATCGGCGTGGACGGGAGCACGCAGTCCGCCGTGCCCCAGCAACATGAACCGGCGTCCGGCAAGTACCGACGCGGCGGCTGCAAACGTACCCGATTCGTCGCCGTCATAGACCAGGCAGGGCTTGAGCAGCGTGAGCAGGATGCCACGCTGCTCGCATGCTGCCTGCAATCGCTGTTCAATCTCTGCCAGGCGCCGCAGATCGGCACGCTCGACATGGTTGCGCGGGAGGTCGAAGTAGCCCGTTCTCGCCGTCGATACCGCCACCACCCGGCCAATTCCCGGGGCCTGCTCGACCTGGTTCAGCGCATGCCGCAACGAACCGAGGCTGACCAGGGTGCCGGACCGGACGTCGGCCGGGCCGCGCCCCAGATCCTGTTCGAACCAGGTCACGTGGGGCCAGGATCTCTGCGGAGCACGGCCGGACACGGCCAGAATACGGATGCCCTGCCCGTCGGTGCGCTCCAGCAGGGACGTTGCCACCGGGTCGGATGCACCGGTGACCAGGATCAACGGATCGCCGGCACTCATCGCCTGAATGGCTCCAGCGGCAGTCGCAATAGCGCGTGGCCGATGATGGCTGCGCGCCACAACAGGCGACTGACAGGCGACCAGCCCTCCGCGCAGTGCTTGTTGAGATAACGCCACAGGCTGCGATGCTTGGCCAGCATCACGCCCACTGCACGTCTTCTGGAAGAAACACCGCCGGCGTGGGAAACGATCACCGACGGATCCAGCCGTATACGCCAACCGGCCGCGCGCAGTCGGGCCATCAGGTCGAGATCCTCGAAGTGCATGTGGAACGCCGGATCGAAGCCGCCGATTTCATCGAGTGCCCGCATGCGAATCAGCATGCAGGCGCCGGAAACCGCCTCCACTTCCTCGGGCTCCCGGGGCGGAGGCTGGTCGGTCAGATCGATGCCAGGCCGACCGCTGAACGGCAGCACTTCGGCCAGCACCTGGGCGCGGGTGAGCAGGCGACGGCGGCTGCCGCGCTGTTCATTGCCGGACATGTCGAACACGCGCCCGGACACCATCGCCGCCTCGGGGTGGGTATCGAGTTCCTCGACCAGGCGGGCGAGCGCGGTGGGGACGATCAGGCAATCCGGGTTGATCACGAGCACGTACTCGGTCCCGACGCTGCGCAGCGCCTGGTTGACGCCGCGCCCGAAGCCCAGATTGCGGCGAGCGCGCCGCACGGTGATTCCTTCCAGGTCGGGCAATTCCTCGACGCTGCCGTCGGTGGAAGCATTGTCGATAACGATCACGTCCGGCAGCCGGGATCGACGGCCACGCAGGTTGTCCACGCAGCGTGCCAGCCACAACCCGGAGTTGTAGTTCACCACCACCGCGGTCACCCTCGCCAGCGGGTTGCCTGTCCCCGTCGTCATGAACGGGAGAACAGCCGCTGCCACCAGGGCCGGGCAATCTGTTCCTTCAATCGCTCGATTTCGGCCTCGCGCTCGGCCAGCAAATGTCCCGCCCGGATGTGCTTTGCCACTTCCTCGTTGTAATGACTGTAGACCGACTCGTCACGGTCGCCGTAGAGCGAGTGAGCGGGCAGGCGGGGCAGGCGCGTCTCGTCGGCAGCGGCCGCAGCCAGAAAGTACAGCGGCGGGTAGGCCGGCTGACCCCGGGCGTCGACCCGGCCGTCGTCATCGAGCAACCACTGCGTGTCCTCGCCTTGATCGAGCCGCCACAGCGCGGACACAAACATCAACTTCTGCCCCCACAGGCGGTATGCCGGGAAATGCCGCTCCAGCAATGCTTCGAACTCGTCACGGTAGAGTTCGCGCACATGAAATGGGTTGTCGTAGCCGGTCGCATCACTGTAGGTCTTTCGGTCCGGCGAGGAGATCAGCAGGAATCCGTCGGAACGCAATACACGACGAAACTCCGACAGCAGGCGATCCTGGGCTTCCAGGTGCTCGAGCGTTTCGAAGGAAACGACGGCATCGAAGCTGTCGTCGGGATATGGCAGTTCGGTGGCATCGCCACATTCGAACGACAGGTTGTCCGCGGCGTAACGCTGGCGGGCGTGGGTGATGGCCTCGTCGCTGACATCCAGGCCACAAACCTCGGCGGCACGGGCTGCGAGCACGCGGCTGCCGTAACCCTCGCCACAGGCGGCATCAAGAACCTGTTTGCCGACCACCACCTCGGCAGCCCAGGCATAGCGATGCCAGTGCTCGTACGCGATCTCGCGGACACACTCCGGCGTGAAGCGCTCGCCGGTGAATTCGAGTTCTGGCTTGTCGGGCATCGGTGTGTCAGTGGTGGGGACGGGGCAAGTTTAGCAACTCCGGTTTGAGCAGGTTCGAGGATCTAGGTTCGAGGATCTAGGTTCGAGGTTCGAGGTTCGAGGTTCGAGGTTCTAGGTTCTAGGTGCGAGGTTACAGGTCGGCTGGTGATCTGCACGGCCCACGGACGCACCGACGCACCGACGTACCGACGCACAGACTTCCGACCTCCGACCTCCGACTTCCAACCTCAGACTTCCGGCCTCAATGCCTCGTGGCACCGAACAATCTCCACTCTCCGCTTCGCCATCGGGTCGGCTTCGATAAACGCGCTGACGCGTTCCATGTAGTCCGGGTAGCGTTTCAGCAGCGTCTCCATGGCCTCGCCGCCCGGCGCCAGGCCCAGAGGGCCGAAGCTGGCGCCGCCCTGGTGGGCGACGAAGGCGTCATCGCACAACACGTGACGCCAGCCTGCCTCCAGGGCGCGCATGCACCAGTCGTTCTCCTCGCCGTAGCCGCGCCCGAAGGCCTGCTCGTCGAACTCGCCGATACGGTCCAGGCAGGCACGGCGCAGGTACATGCAGAACCCCACACCCGTGGGCACTTCCGGGTAAAGCGGCGGGCCGGACTCGCGACATGCGCGAGCCCAGCGTTCGGCATCGTCCGGCCAGGGATTGGCACGACAGAACTCGGGGATCGAGGCAATCTCGCCGTTGTTGGTCAGCGGCGTGATCGAAGCGATGGTCGCATCGCTGGCGGCACAGCGCTCCAGCGACTCCAGCCAGCCGTCAGTGACCTCGGTATCGGCGTTGAGCAGGACCACGTCGGCAGCACCGGCCAACGCCATGCCGAGGTTCGCCGTGGCGACGAAGCCAAGGTTGGTTTCGTTGTAAACCCGATACCAGTGATCGGGCTGGCGTTGCAGGAGTCGTTCGATGTCGGGATCATCGGAGGCGTCGTCGATGATCACCACCGGCGTCCGTTTCGTCACTGTACGGGCAAGGGCCGCCAGGCAGCGCTCCGTTTCGCTCGGAGCGTTGAACACTGGGACAACGACGGCAGTCACCGCTGCCTCCACTCGTGCTCCAGTCTCACCATGCCCAGCTCGCGGGTACGGCCGCTGACGGTGAACTCCTGTTCGTTGGTGTCATGGACACGCAGGCCTTCCGGATCCATGGCATGGGCACGCACGGCATAGCCGCCGGGCAGCAGGTCAAGCTTCGGAAAGTACAGTTCAACTTCGTACTCGCCGTTTTCTCTGACCTCGAGCTCGAGGCCGTCATGATCGCTGGCCACGCCGTAAACGGGCGTGCCGTCAGCACGCACCAGGCCGACCAGCACAACCGGCGCGCGTCCATCCGGCGAGCGCAGGCGAAGGCCGACGGTCAGCGACTCGCCGGTTTCCAGTACCGGGCTGGTCATCTCGTGGGCCGGGAAGCCAAGATCGGTCACGCGGTAGAGCGTGCCCGACTCGCGCTGCTGGCGCGCTCCGCTCTCGGCAGCATCCTTGCGTTCGTGCCAGGCCAGGTAGGACTGGGTGACGTCGAACACGTCGCCCTGGGCGCGCACTTGCCCGCCATCCAGCCAGATGGCATGGCGGCACAGCTTCTGTACCTGGTACATGTTGTGCGAGACCATCAGCAGGGTACCGCCTTCGGCCAGGTAATTCTCGATCCAGCGGATGCACTTTTTCTGGAATGATTCGTCACCGACGGCCAGCACCTCGTCGGTAATCAGCAGGTCCGGGCGCACGGCAGCAACCACGGCGAAGCCCAACCGCACGACCATGCCCGAGGAATAGTGCTTGACCGGCTCGTGGATCGATTCGCCGATGTCGGCAAAGGCCAGGATATCGTCGAGACTCGCTTCTACCTGCTCCGGTGACAGGCCGAGAAACGCGGCGTTCATGCGCAGGTTGTCCAGCCCCGAGTACTCCAGGTCGAAGCCCGCGCCCAGCTCGAGCAGGGCCGCGGTGCTGCCACTGCTTTCGATCCTCCCGGTGGTCGGTGCCAGTACACCCGTCACGATCTTGAGCAGGGTCGACTTGCCGGCGCCATTGCCGCCGATCACGCCCATGGACTGACCGGCAGGCACTTCGAAACTGATATCGTCGAGCACCCGGGTGCCCCCGGTCGCCGATCCTCGCGTCAGCAGTTGGACAAAAGCTCGGAAACGCCGCCCGGCCTGCACGGTCGGCGGATAGACCTTGGAGACGCCGTCGAGCTTGAGCAGCGGCCCGCTCACAGGAAGTCCTCGAAGTATGGACTCAACCGCCGGAACAGGCGCCAGCCGAGCCACAACACAATGGCAGCAGCAAATGCCAGCACCGGCAAGGCGACACCCGGCACGATCTCTCCCCAAAGCAGCGGAGCACGAACCTCTCCCATCCACCAGGTCATGGGGTTGAGATGGAGCCAGCGCGAGTACTGATCGGGAAGCATCTCGGGTGCGTAAAGAATCGGGGTGAGAAAGAACCAGAACATGAACAGCGTCGGCAGCGCCTGCTCCAAGTCGCGCACGAATACCTGCACCGCGCCCAGCGCCATGCCCAGCCCCAGCGCAAAGACGTAGAGCGTCAGCAGGACGGCGACAACCGTCAACATGCCGCTGAAATGGATCGGTGTGCCCAGCCAGCGCAACGCGACCAGCACGACCAG
>SKSJ01000104.1 GCA_007123055.1 Wenzhouxiangella sp.
CCGCGGTCCTGACCGGGCCGGCCGAGTCGCTGACCGGCCACGGCAACATCGGCCTCGGGATCAAGGGCTTCCCGGCACCGGGCACCTTCATCCTGGCGATGTTCCTGCTGCTGGTGTTCGTGGTGTACTACTTCATCAACTACGGCTACCTGGCCTCGGTCTGGAAGTTCAGCTGATGAGCCGGCGTCCGCTCGACACCACCCAGGCCCTGCCGGCGATTGCTCCGCCGCCGGCAGTGAGCCTGGTGGGATTGTGCATGGCACTGTTCAAGGTGCGCATCGGGTTTGCCATCACCCTGTCCGCGCTCGGCGGTGCGGTGCTGGCCGCCGGGCAGTGGTTGCCCGTCATCGACACCCTGGTGCTGGCCATTGCCGTGCTGCTGGCATCATCGGGTGCGGGCGCCTTCAATCACTACTATGACCGTGATATCGACGCGGTCATGGGCCGCACCCGCGGCCGGCCCTTCGTCAACGGCCTCATGAGTGCCCGCGTCGGCTGGCCGGCGCTGTTCTTCGGCCTGATCGTCGGCGGCGCCGGCCTGGCCACCTGGCGATTCAACCTGGCCACCGGCCTGTTCACCGCCGCCGGCGCGCTGACCTACGCCATCGTCTACACGATGTGCCTGAAACGGCGCACCGACTGGAATATCGTCATCGGTGGCGCGGCCGGCAGCTGGGCCGTACTGGCCGGCGCAGCGGCAGCCGGTGATTTCGGCTCTGCCGCCGTGCTGTGGCTGGCGCTGGTGCTGTTTCTGTGGACGCCCTCGCACTTCTGGAGCCTGGCGATCGCGCTGGCCGACGATTACCGGCGCGCGAAGGTGCCGATGCTTCCGGTTACTCGCGGCGTCGGTGTGGCGGTGCGCTGGAATCTGGTCAACACGCTGATGCTGGCTGCCTGCACCCTGGCGCTCGCCACGGTCGTGAACACGCCGCTGCTCTGGCTGGGTGCGCTGGTGGGCTCCGGCTGGCTACTGTGGACGACGCTGAAAATGGTCGAAGACCCGGTCCGGGCCAGGGCGATGACCGCTTTCAAGGCATCGCTGATCCAGCTTGGTGCCCTGCTGGCCGGACTGTTCACCACCTTCATGGTGCCGGGATGATCCGCCGGCTGTCCATCGGCCTGGTCATGATGCTCATGGCCGCGACAGCAGCGGCGGACATCAACCGCCAGGCCATCGAGGTCAGCCAGGCGGCACTGGGCGGCGAAGTGCGCGACATGGAACTGATCGATACCAACGGCGAGGTGCACCGCCTGGCCGACTTTTTCGGCTCACCGCTGGTCATTTCCGTGATCTACACCGCCTGCGTGCACTCGTGCAGTGTCAGCACCCGGCATATCAATCGAGTCGTCCAGGTCGCGCGCAATGCGCTGGGCGATGCCAGTTTCAATTTCCTCACCATCGGCTTCGACTACCCGGTCGACACCCCGGAAGCCATGGCTCATTATGCCCGCCGCCACGGGGTGCGCGATCCAAACTGGCACTTCATGGCCAGCCGCAATCCGGATGAACTCGCGCGGCTCCTGGAAGACGTCGGATTCATCTACCAGGAGTCCTCACGCGGGTACGACCATACCGTTCAGGTCACCATCATCGACCAGGAAGGCCGGGTCTACCGCCAGGTCTACGGTGAGATCTTCGACACGCCCTTGCTGGTCGAACCCATGAAGGACCTGGTACTGGGACGGCCTTCGCCCGACGACGGTCTGCTCTCACGCGTCGCCAACCGGGTGCGTCTGTTCTGCACCGTCTACGACGCCAAGGGGGATCGCTACTACTTCGATTACTCGCTGTTCATGGGCATCTTCATCGGCACCGTGATCCTGGGTCTGGCTCTCGCCTGGCTGAGTGTCGAGATCATCCAGTATCGTCGCCGGAGAGCGGCATGAGCGGTGCACAGGAACGTGCCCTGCCCGGACCGGCCAGACGCCTCCTGGCCAGACTGGAAATGCCCCTTTCACGCGCATTCGACGGCGTGCATAACCCCATGCATCACCTGGGTGCGCTGACGATCTTCTTCTTCTACGTTGCCCTGGTCACCGGCATTTACCTGTTCATCTTCTACCGCACCAGCCTGGAAGGCGCCTGGGCGTCGGTCGAATATCTCACCCGTGAACAATGGTATGCCGGCGGGATCATGCGCAGCCTGCACCGTTATGCCTCCGACGCGGCCGTCATCACGCTCGGCCTGCATATCGTTCGTGAAATGATTCGCGGCCGCCACAAGGGACCGCGCTGGTTCTCGTGGCTGACCGGGGTGCCGCTGATCTGGATCGTGCTGTGGTTCGGCATTTCCGGCTACTGGATGGTGTGGGACGAACTGGCCCAGTACGTCGCCGTATCCAGCGCCCGCCTGATGGACTGGCTGCCGATCTTCACCGATCCGATGAGCCGCAACTTCATCAGCAACGAGGCGGTCAGCAGCCGCCTGTTCACGCTGATTGCATTCATTCACCTGGTCGGCCTGCCGATCATCGCGGTGCTGGCGATCTGGTTTCACCTGCTCAGGGTACGGCGTCCGCGCATCAACCCGACCCGCAAGCTGATGCTCGGCAGTCTGGTGGCACTGCTGGTGCTGTCGGTACTGATGCCGGTCTACAGTCACGCGCCGGCCGACCTGGATCGAGTCCCGCTGTCGCTGGACATCGACTGGTTTTACCTGGCCATCTTCCCTCTGATGTCAGTGACCTCGGAAGGCATGGTGTGGCTGATCGCCGGCGGCGGCACCCTGGTGCTGGCCGCTCTGCCATGGCTACCGCCAGGGCGGAAAACGCCGGCCGCCGAGGTCCACCTGCCCGACTGCACCGGCTGCGGCTTCTGCGCCGAGGACTGCCCCTACGGCGCGATCGACATGGTCGAGCGCAGCGACGATCGCAATTTCAAGCTGGAAGCGAAGGTCAATCCCGACCTGTGCGTGTCCTGCGGGATCTGCACCGGCTCATGCCCGTCCTCCTCGCCATTTCGCCAGCGCCGGCCGCTGACCACCGGCATCGAAATGCCGCACTTCACCATGGAAGATTTCCGGCAGCAAATCGACATTGCCGCGGAAAAGGCGCGTGGCGCCGTGCTGGTGTTCGGCTGCGACCATGGGCCACGGATCGACCGCGTCGCCGGGCCGAAGACACACACGGTCAGCCTGCCCTGCGTGGGCATGATTCCGCCGGCCGGCATCGACTACGCCATGCGTTCGACGGGGTATTCCGGGGTGGCGATTGCCGGCTGCGAGGGCTGCGACTGCCACCATCGACTCGGCGACGACTTCACCCGCCAGCGCATCGAGCGCGAACGCCAGCCCAGCCTGCGCAAGCGGGTGCCGCGCGAACGGCTCCTGACCGTGTGGATGAAAGCCGGCGACGAAACCAGGCTGGACCGGCAACTGACCGAATTCGGAAAGCACCTGGCCGACCTCCCCGGGGACGAACAGACAAGCGACAGTCGGCAGTCGGGCCGACGCGAGGAAGTGCAATGAAGCGGCTGGCTCGTCATGCCGGTCAACTGGCGGCCTGGGCCTTGTTTCTGGTCATCATCGCCGCCTTTGCCATGGGGCCCGCCTTTTCGCCGGTGCCGGAGGGCAGTGGCGAGCTCAAGATCAGCATGGCTCACCTGGCCGAGCGCATCGAGCCGTGCCGGCCGCTGACCGAGGAAGAACGCGCCGAACTGCCGCCGACCCGGCGGGTCACGGAGGTCTGCGAACGCGGCCGCGTGCCCACCCTGGTGCGGCTGCGCCTGGACGGCGAACTGATCATCGACCGCCTGGTCAAGGCCGCCGGCTGGCAGGAAGACGGGCGCGCCTACCTGCTCGAATTCCAGCCGCTGCCTGCCGGCCAGTACGAACTCGAACTGGCCCTGCGCGACACCCCTCGCGAAGAAGGCTACGACATGCAGCACCACTTCAACCTGGCGCTGGAACCGGGCGACTCGGCCCTTCTGGAGATCGGCGACGGCGACGTCGTACTGCGTCTTCCGGAACGACGTTGACCCCAAGGAGGAGATCATGCAAGCGCAATCCTGGCAACTGACCGTTCCCGACGACTTCCGCAAACCCCTGGCCAATGCCTGGATGCAGGCGGCGGTGATCGCCCTGTTGCTGTCGGGCGTGTTCGTCATCCTGATCGTGGCCTCACGCACGCCGGGCGTGTCGTCGCTGTTTCCCTACGAAAACTTCTTCCACCTGGCCATCGTTGCCCACGTCGACTTCTCGGTACTGGTCTGGTTTGGCGCCTTTAGTGCCATGCTGTGGACACTGGCCAGCCGGCCGGTGGCATCCATCACCGGCTGGGGCTCCCTGGCCGTGATGGCAGTCGGCTCCGTGCTGATGGCGATCGCGCCGTTCCAGGCCGGGCAGGCGATCATGAGCAACTACGTGCCGGTGCTCGACAACGCGCTGTTTCTCGGGGGGCTGGCGATCTTCGGCCTCGGGATTCTCATCAGCGCCATGCGCTCGCTGATCAATCCGCTACCCGGCTCCAGCCAGCCGGCCGAGGAAGGCGTGATGCGTTTTGGCGTCCATACCGGAGTCATCGCACTGGTGCTGTCGCTCGGCGCCATCGGCTGGTCCTTTCTGGTCATGCCGGAATACCTATTCGGTCCGCAGTACTACGAGGTGCTGTTCTGGGGCGGCGGCCACATCCTGCAGTTCGCCTGGGTGCAGTTCATGCTGGTGGCCTGGCTGTGGCTGGCTTCCAGTTCGGGCATCCGCATCCCCTTGAGTCCGCGCCTGGTGATGATCCTCCTGCTGGCCGGCGTCACTCCGGCCTTCCTGGCGATCTGGGGCTACCTGTATTTCGATGTCGGCTCCCCCGGCCATCGAACCTTTTTCGTCTGGCTGATGGCCGCCGGCGGCGGGCTGGCCTCCGGACCGATTGGCCTGGCACTGCTGATCGGCTGGTGGAAGAGCGGCCCGGCAAAGAATCCGACCGAAAGTGCGCTGCGTGCCGGGCTGGTCTTTTCCATCGCCCTGTTCGGTTTTGGCGGCGGACTGGGCTTTCTGATTACCGATTCCAACACCATGGTGCCGGCCCACTATCACGGCTGCATCGTCGCCATCACGCTGACGTTCATGATGCTGGCCCTGCACCTGTTGCCGAAATTCGGATTCAGACCGGCCGGCGTAAAAATGATGCTGGCCCTGCCCTGGATTTACGGTACCGGCCAGCTCCTGCATGTCATCGGACTGGCCTTCTCCGGCGGCCACGGCGTGCAGCGCAAGACCGCGGGCGCCGACCAGATGCTGGAAACCATCGCCCAGTTGGGCGGCATGATCGTGATGGGCATCGGCGGGCTGGTCGCCATCATCGGCGGCGTGCTGTTTCTCGTCGCCTTCGCCCAGGCCGTGTTGACCCGCCGCCGGCCCGTTCTGGCAGGCGCCACCTGATTCACTCGAGGAGATCAAAAACGACATGATGGAAATCCTGCTGTTCGGCCTGGTGGTGGTCGTGGTGTATTTCATCAGCCATCACGCCGTCATGGCCATCGAGCGACGCCACGGCAGACCGCTGGGCGGGTGGCGCTCGGCCTGGTTCTTTCTGATCTTTCTCGGGCTGGTGATCGTGGCCCAGTTGATCATGCGCACCTTGACCGGAGGTTGAAAGAGATGATTCACGACCTGGAGAGATTCCTCAGATGCGCCGCCATGCTCGAAGCCGACGCAGCAGACGGTTACGACCAACTGGCGCAGAAGATGGACGAGCTGGGCGACGATGAGGTGGCCGCGCTGTTCGCGAAGTTCGGCGAGTTCTCGCGCCTGCATCACAAGGAAGTGCGCGAGGTTCAGCAGCGCGAACTGGGCAAGGTCTTCGACGATCGCCTCGACGATGTTCTCTGGCCGGATCAATGGAGCCCGGAAAATCCCCTGGCCCACGCCGAACTCGACGGCATCACGCCGAAAAAGGCCATCGAAACCGCCCTGGAAACCGAACGGCGCGCCTGCGATTTCTACGCCACCATTGCCGGCCAGACCCGGTCCGAGCGCGTCCAGGACCTGGCCCAGGAATTCGCCGAAGAGGAAGCCGAGCACGTAGAACACCTGGAACGCTGGCTGGAACGCCTCTAACCCGGAATCCTTTCACCTTTTACCTATCTCCAATATTGAGCCGAATCAAAGATGCTTGCTGAAAACTTCTTTATACTGGACGTGTCCAATTGACAGGGCCGAATTTTCGGCCTCGTAACGAACAAGACGATACAATCGAAACGCAACTCAAACCGAGGAAACGGAAATGCGCCTTCTCTTCAAAGCTTTTTGTGTCGCGGCACTGGCCGTTGCCATTCAGCCTGCCTCCGCGGCCGACGTGGAAGCCGGCGAGACCAAGTTCAAGCAACTCTGTGCAACCTGCCACGGTGACGATGGCCGGGGCGACGGTCCGGCGGCGCGTGCCCTGCGCCCGGCGCCGCGCGACATGTCGGACGCGGAATGGCAGGAAGAGGTCACCGACGACCATATCCGCCTGGTCACCGAAAAGGGTGGACCGGCCGCCGGCCTGGCACCGACCATGACGGCTTTCGGTCACGCCCTGGATGAAGACGACCTCGATAACGTCGTCGCCTACATCCGCAGCCTGGCCGACTGAGGTCTCCATGACCACCCGCCGCCGGCTGCTGGTTCCATCGCTGCTGCTGGTCATGGCGGGATCGCTGCTGGCCGGCGTGTGGGTCAGCCAGCAACCGACGGCGCGCACTGCCTGGGGCAGTGCGCCGCCCGAGGTTCAGGCCGTGATGTGGCCGGAACCGCGGCCATTGGCGGACTTTTCGCTTCACACGCAGCGCAAAGAGACCTTTGACAAGGACTCGCTCAGCGGGCACTGGAATCTCCTTTTCTTCGGATACATGGGCTGCCCCGACGTCTGCCCGATGAGCCTGCACGCCCTGCGCGGCATGCACGACTTCCTGGACTCGCGTGGCGCCGCCGACGACCTGCAGGTGATCTTCGTCTCGCTGGACCCGGACAACGACACCCCGGACGAAATGAAACAGTACCTGGACTGGTACCACGAGGATTTCATCGGCCTGCACGGCCCGCTCGATGAAATCGAGCGGATGGCTTCGGCCATGGCCATCAAGCATGCCGAGCACATCGACGAATCGGGCTACCGCAGTATCGACCACACCGCCTCGGTCATGATCGTCGATCCGCGCGGTCGCGTGGTCGGCGCACTGCCGCCGCCGCTGGAACCCCAGCGCATGGCCGAGCGTTTCCAGCGCCTGCGCGGCCACCTTGAGAGCAACCGGATCTGAACATGCCGCCGACCACCCTGCTGGATCTTGCCGCGCGCCGCATGCCGCCACCAGAACTGGTCGGGCTGCCGGCAAGGCTGGTGCCGCCCGCGCTCGAACGCCGGCTGTTGGCTGGCGTGCTCAACCGGCTGCTGGCCGAACAGGCGGCCGAGGGCGAATTCGATTTCCTGCAAGGGCACTATCTGGCCGTCGAGGTCAGCGACATGAAACTTCGCCGTGTGTTCACGGCCGTCGACGGGCGCCTGCTCGCCGCCTCGCGCCGACAGCCCGCCGACGCCGCCATTCGCGGCCGCGCGGTGGAGTTCATGCTGATGGCGGCACGCCTGGAAGACCCCGACACCCTTTTTTTCCAGCGCCGCCTTGAAGTCACCGGCGACACCGCCCTGGGCCTGACCGTGCGCAACCTGCTCGACCGTCTGCCGCCGGATGCACTGCCGATGCCGGCGCGAATCCTGCTTAACCGGGCGGCTCGGTTCGGGAAGCGGGTGCGGGCCGCAAGTCCTGAAAGGATCTAACACGAAGTGCACGAAGAGGGCACGAAGGACCACCGAGAGTTGAAAAATTCGTGGGTCCCGGGTATTTGTGCCTGCTGCCCCGCGGCGCCGTCGAATCGGGCGGGGATCGCTCGCTGAGGGCCTCGCCACGCGTCGAACCGAAGCGAGTGATCGCCGTCCGATTCGACCTCGAAGCC
>SKSJ01000056.1 GCA_007123055.1 Wenzhouxiangella sp.
CCCGGGGCCGTCGGAGTCGGTCGTCGTCGGCCACTTCAATGGTCCCTGGGGAGTCCAGGGCTGGGTGCGGATCTTCTCCCACACCCGCCCACCGGCTGCCATTTTCGATTACCGGCCCTGGTGGGTCGGCGGCGAAGAGGTGGTCGTGGAGGATTGGCGCAAGGCTGGTCCCCGCCTGGTCGCGCGAGTGCGCGGAATCAAGACACCGGAGGCGGCCGCCGCGCTGGGCCGCAGCGAAATCCGGGTACCCCGTTCCTGCCTGCCCGAATCCGGGCCTGGCCATTATTACTGGCATGACCTGATCGGCCTGGAAGTCGTCAACCTCGATGACTACCGCTATGGCCGGGTTTCTGCGTTGCTGGAAACCGGGGCCCATGACGTGCTCGATGTGCGTGGCGATTCCCAGGGTCAGGTGCTGATCCCGTTCGTTCTTGACGAATTCGTGCGCCGTGTCGATCTCGATGCCGGCCGCATCGTGGTTGACTGGCCGCTGGAGTGGCTGGAAGACGATGCTTGAGCGTATCGACGTCATCACCCTGTTTCCGGACTGGGTCGAGCAGTTCAAGGGGTTGGGGCTGACAGGCCGGGCGCTGGCCGAGGGGCGGGTGCAACTCAAATGCTGGAATCCGCGCGATCATGCATCGGGGGTTCATCGCAGCGTCGATGACCGGCCCTACGGTGGTGGCCCTGGCATGGTGATGCGTCCGGAGCCGCTTGCACGAACCATTGAAGAAGCCGTGGCTGATGGGCCACCGGCGCATGTCGTGGCGCTCAGCCCGCAGGGGAGGCGGCTGGACCAGCCCGGTGTGCTCGAGCTCGCCGGCCGTCAGCGTCTCGTTCTCGTGTGCGGACGCTACGAGGGGATCGACGAGCGCGTGCTCGAAAGCCTGATCGACGAGGAGTGGTCGATTGGTGACTACGTGTTGTCCGGGGGCGAGCCGGCCGCGGCTGTTCTGATCGATGCGGTGGTCCGGCAACTGCCGGGCGTACTCGGGCACGAACAGTCCGCCGCGGAGGACTCCTTTTCCGACGGGCTGCTCGATTGCCCCCACTACACCCGCCCGGAGGTCTGGCGCGGCCACCCGGTTCCGGAAGTGCTGCTCAGCGGCGACCACGCCCGAATCGCCCAGTGGCGCCGGGAACAGGCTATCGAGCGCACCCGCAGGCGACGACCGGATCTGCTGGAAGGCACGGAAAAGGGGAAAAAAGGTGAAAGGTGAAAGGAGCGGAGCGGTTTCCCTTCCGTGCCGGCGCACCCAAAATCCTTTTACCTTTCCCCTTTTACCTTTTACCTCCATACGCTATAATGCTCCGCTTGTCTGCCTCGCCATGAGGCCTGTTTGAACGATTCGGGAATAGCAGTCATGAGCAACATCATCGACGAAATCAACAAGGAACAGACCGAGCGGGAGATCCCGGAATTCAGTGCCGGTGACACGGTCACCGTGAATCTGTGGGTCCGCGAAGGTGATCGCCAGCGACTGCAGGCCTTTGAAGGTGTAGTGATCGCCAAGCGGAATCGCGGCGTGAACTCCGCTTTCACCGTACGCAAGGTTTCACACGGCACCGGTGTCGAGCGCGTTTTCCAGACCTACAGCCCGCTGATCGAGTCGATCAAGGTCAAGCGTCGGGGCAAGGTGCGTCGGGCCAAGCTGTTCTACCTGCGCAACCTGGAAGGCAAGGCCGCACGCATCAAGGAAAAACTGACGGGCCGCGCTCGCGCTCGCGCCTGACACTTTTTCCGGCCAGGAGTAAGAAAAAGGCCAGCGCATGCGCTGGCCTTTTTCTGTGTCTAAAGGGGGTCAGCCGGCCTTTTGCGCATTTGCCGGTGGTTCTTCCTCTTTGCTTTTCCCGGTCTTTGCCGAATCCTCGTTGTGCTTGGCGTGACCGAGCTGGGGAGGCGCTTCCTGGCCGCGGATCTTGCTCGAGCCGTTGAATTGTGCCCCGGACTCGATGACCAGTTCGCCAACCACGACATCACCATCGACCCGCCCGCCGGCGGCGATTTCCAGTCGCTCGGCCTCGATGCTGCCCTGGAATTGCCCGCTGACGAGGATTCGACGGGCCTCGATGTCACCCTCGACGCTACCCTCTTCACCGATGGAAACCTCGGCATCCGAGCGCACCGAGCCCTCGAGGCGACCGTCGATATGCAGGTTGTCGCTCAGGGCAAGGTCGCCGACCAGCTTTGAGCCTGCCGCAATGACGGTCGTTCCGGTACGCTGGCCGTTCGGCGCACGACCTCGGCTAATGATTCCCATTGAACACGATCCTCTTTGGTAAACAGAATGTCATAGTCTTCCAGCGACCACTTCAGGAAGGGGGACGGGTCGAGACGCCGTTGCAGGTAGCGCACCTCATAGTGCAGGTGAGGCGCCGTCGATGCGCCCGTGTTGCCGGAGTATCCCAACAATTCGCCGCGCTTGACGTAGCGACCTACTTCCACATCGATGTCGTCAAGGTGTCCGTAAATGGTGGAAAAGCCGTAATTGTGGACCAGCTTGACCATTTTGCCCAGGCCGCTGTTGTGATGCTTGGAGGCCCACTCGACCAGGCCGTCGGCGGTGGCATAGATGGGTGTGCCGCGCGGAGCGCGCAGATCCACGCCGCCATGCTTGGCCATGCGATCATGAATCGGATGGCGTCGCATGCCGAAGCTGCTGGTGACACGCCCGGATTCGACCGGGAAACCCGATGGGATGGACTCCAGCATCAGGCGCTTTTCGAAGGCGGTCTGGCTGGCGGTGTCGATGCGCTGGACCAGTGGTCGCTCCGGTTCCGGCTGCAGGCCGACGAGAATCTCGATCTGGTCGATTTCCGCGCTGATGGCTGACAGCGCACGGGCCTTGTCCTCGACCTCATCCTGCAGCTGTCTGCGCTCGGTCATCAGGGCGGCATTGTCATTGGCGATGGAGTCGTGCAGGGCCTGCAGCTTGGCTACTTCCTGGTTGAGTGTGCCGACTTTGCCGGCCAGCAGGTGAATCACCAGGAATCCGCCCAGGAAAATCAGTGCAAGGCCGGCCAGGGCGCCAGCCAGGGTGCGACGCATCAGCTGGCTCAGGGTGAAATGGCGGGCGCCGCGGTAGTCGGTAACGGTGATCTGGTAGCGGTGACGCATGGCAGTTTGTTGTGTTGGGTCTGGTCGTTGCGGGCACGTTGAAGCCCGCGCAGACCGGCTGGTTTGAGTTCGGTCCGCGTTTATGATTCGATTGGCCCCGGCATTCCCGGGGTGGCTGCCAATTATGCGAGTGTCAGCGCAAGGATGCAAATCGGCGATGGATCAGGCAGTTGCGGTTGATCGAAGCGCAAGACCGGGTCGCTACTTCGGTTGACGGCTTGAAAATGCCGGTTTCGAGGCCCAACTTGTTCCCGTCCCAACAGTCTCAGAAACCCGAGTTGTGTCATGAGTGAAACAGCCGCGGCCGAAACCCGCCAGTTTGATACCGAGGTCCATCAGCTGCTCAAGCTGATGATCAACGCCCTTTATTCCAATCGCGAGATTTTCCTGCGCGAGCTGATTTCCAACGCGTCCGACGCCAGCGACAAGCTGCGCTTCGAGGCCCTGACCAACGAGGCGCTCAAGGGCCTGGACCAGGACCTGGTCATCGATGTGCGCTTCGATGCCGAAGCCGGCACCCTGGTGGTGTCGGATCGCGGGATCGGCATGAATCGTGAGGAGGTCGTGGCCAACCTGGGAACGATCGCACGGTCCGGAACACGACAGTTTCTCGAGTCGCTGACCGGCGATCAGAAAAAGGATGCCAGCCTGATCGGGCAGTTCGGTGTCGGATTCTACTCTTCGTTCATCGTCGCCGAGCGCGTTACCGTGGAAACACGCCGTGCCGGTGATGGCACGGAAGCAGGCGTGCGCTGGCTTTCTTCCGGTGACGGGGAATACCAGATCGAGAACATCTCCCTTCAGCAGCACGGCACCACGATCACGCTTCAGTTGCGCGACGAGCACAAGGATTTGCTCAATGGCTGGCAGCTCGAACGCATCATTCGCCATTACTCCAACCACATCGCTTTCCCGATCCGCCTGGACGAGGCCGGCAAGGATGAAGACAGCAAGGTTGTCAACGACAGCCAGGCGCTGTGGGCACGGCCGAAGAGTGAACTCGAGGATTCGGATTACGAGGAGTTCTATTCGTCGCTGACCGGTGACCCGGAGAAGCCGTTGAGTTGGGCCCATCATCACGTCGAAGGCAGCCAGCGATACAGCCTGTTGCTGTATCTGCCCGGCCAGGCACCCTTCGACATGCTCATCAACCGCGATGAGCGCGAGGGTGTGAAGCTCTACATCCAGCGCGTGTTCATCATGGATGCCGCCGAGCAGGTGGTGCCTCGCTACCTGCGTTTCATGCGTGGCGTGGTGGACTCGGCCGACCTGCCGCTCAATGTCTCGCGCGAGATTCTTCAGGACAGCCCGCTGCTGAAGAAGATTCGCGCCACCGTGGTCAAGCGCAGCCTCGACCTGATCGAGAAGCTGGCGAAGGAAGGAGGCGAGCGCTGGGACCGTTTCTGGAAGGCGTTCGGCTCGATCCTGAAAGAAGGCGTGATCGAGGACTTCGAGCAGCGCGAGCGCATCGCTTCGCTGCTGCGATTCGCATCCACCCGTGAGGAGTGCGAGGGGGAATCCGTCGGCCTGGACGACTACCTGGCGCGCATGGGCGAGGACGGCGACACGATCTGGTACCTCACCGCGGACTCGCGCAAGGTGGCCGAGAACAGTCCGCACCTTGAAGCGTTCCGCAAGCGCGGTATCGAGGTGCTGCTGCTGACCGATCGCATCGACGAGTGGCTGGTCGCGCATCTTGACGAGTACAAGGGCAAGCAGCTCAAGTCGGTGGCCCGCGGCAAGCTGGATCTTGACGACGATGCCGGTGAGCCCGACGAGGCGGCCAGGGAACTCGCCGGACGCATCAAGCAGGCGCTGGGCGAGGAAGTCGGCAATGTGCAGCCTGGCACGCGCCTGACCGAGTCGCCGGGTTGCATCGTGGCCGACGAGCAGGGGATGACCCTGCAGATGCAGAAGATGCTGCGCCAGGCAGGACAGGAAGTGCCCGAGATCAAGCCGGATCTTGAAATCAACGCCGGTCATCCGCTGCTCCAGGCCATGGCGGGAGTCAGTGACGAGAAGCAATTCGGCGAGCTGTCGCGGCTGCTGTTCGATCAGGCTCTGCTGGCCGAGGGTGGCGAACTGGCTGATCCGGCCGCCTACGTGCGGCGCGTGAACGTACTGTTGGTCGAGGCGCTGTCTGCCGGCGATGACGAAAAGGGCGGTGGAGACGGCCAGCATGCCGCCTCGTCCTGAGGTCGACACGACGGCCTTCGCGCCCTGGCGTGTGCGCCTGGGCGACTGGGTCGAGGGGGTCAGGTTCTCCCGTTTCATCATTACCCTGATCATCGTCAACGCGGTGATTCTCGGCCTGGAGACCTCGCCGGCGGTCATGGAGCACGTTGGCGGGTTGCTGCTGGCGGCCAACGCGCTGATTCTCGGGGTCTTCGTCGTCGAGATCCTGCTCAAGCTGATCGCCTTCGGCCCGCGCTTTTTCCGATCGGGCTGGAACCTGTTCGATTTCTTCGTCGTCGGTATCTCGCTGGTACCCGCGGCCGGACCGTTCGAGATCCTGCGCGCCTTGCGTGTGTTGCGCGTGCTCAGGCTCCTGTCCCAGATCCCCCGGTTGCGTGCCATCATCGAATCGATCATGCGGTCGTTGCCCGGCATTGGGTGGACGGCGTTGTTGCTGGTGCTGGTCTTCTACGTCTTTGCCGTCATGGGCACCATGCTGTTTCGCGACAGCTTTCCCGAGTACTGGGGCAACCTGGGTGCGAGCCTCTTTTCCCTGTTCCAGATCATGACACTGGAGTCCTGGTCATCGGGCATCGCCCGACCCATGCTCGAGGCGTATCCCTGGGTGTGGGTCTACTTCGTACCCTTCATCCTGATTTCGTCGTTCATGGTGCTCAACCTGTTCATCGCGATCATCGTCACCGCCACCCAGTCCATCCACGCCGACGAGGAGGAGCTGGCACGCCAGGAGGTCATGGGCCAATTGAAAGAAATCAATGATCGGCTCAAGCGGATAGAAGACGGGAAGTCGGGTTAACGGGCCAATGGGGTAACGGGTGAATGGGTTGACGGATAAAGAACCGCGGGTGCGGCTATAGTGCGCCCATTCACCCGATCACCCATGGTGACTGACTCATGTCCGATGCGGTAAGACTCGACAAGTGGCTTTGGGCCGCCCGCTTCTTCAAGACCCGCTCGCTGGCCAGCCAGGCGGTGCGTGGCGGCAAGGTCGAAATCAATGGTGTCAGCCCCAAGCCGTCGCGGCTGGTGCGCGCCGGCGACCGGCTGCGGATTACGCGCGGTGAACTGCTCTTCGAGGTGATCGTCGAGCAGATCGGTGAGCGCCGGGTATCCGCTCCGCTGGCCCAGGAGATGTACAGCGAAACCGAGGCCGGGCGCAAGACCAGAGAGCAGCAGCTCGAGCGCCGACGCCAGGAGCGGGCGGCCGGCGAGGGGCCTGCCGGACGTCCCGACAAGCGCCAGCGCCGCCAGATCAGGCGCTTCGTGCGCGGCAAGTAATCACTGGATTTGATCTGCGTCATGCAGAAGATGCATCCCCGGCACTACTATGGGGTCGTCGTCATTACAGGCACCAGTTCTTGATTCGTCGTGACTGACCGTACTACCCGCTACTGGCTACCGTTTCTGCTTCTCGCCGTCCTGGCGCGGGGCATGGTGGTCGACGGCTACATGCCGAGCGAGGAAGGCCTCAAGGTCTGTCCTTCCGGCGGTCTGCACGGCATGGTCGCCTCGAGCGAGCATGATGATGGTCATGGGGATGTGCCGGAGTGCCCCTGGCAATCGGTGTTTTTCAGCGCCGTGCCGGTTCCGGTACCGGATTCCCTGGCCATGGTCACGCCTGTCCATCGCCCTCCAGTGCTGGCCGGGGTGGCCCACGCCGGGCTGGGATTGACCGGCCTGCCGCCGACACGCGCACCCCCCATTCGTTTCTCCTAGAACCACTCCTCGACGCAACGTTATCGGAGCCGTGGCCAATGTCCGGCTCGTCAAGAAACAGGAGAAACAGATCATGAACAGATTTGCAGTTGGCATGCTGCCAGCCGTAGTGTTGTCTTGTGCGCTTGCATGGACAACGGCAGCCGACGCCCGTGAGGGCGAAACCGAAGAAAGTGAGCCCGGCCATCTCATCAGCGAGCGTTTGAAGGGCATGCTGGCGATGGACACCATCGTGGTGACCGCGCCGCTGATGATCGACCCCTACAGCATCAGTACCGACCCGCGCCAGCCCCGCCTGCCGTTGCCGGCACACGATGGCGGATCCTATCTGAAGTCCATACCCGGCTTCACGCTCAGCCGCAAGGGCGGCACCAGCGGCGATCCGGAGCTGAGGGGGCTGGGCGGCTCCCGCCTGAACATCCTCATCGACGGCACCACCAACCTGGGTGGATGTGGCGGGCGCATGGATCCGCCCACGGCCTATGTTTTCCCGGAGGCCTATGACAGCATCGAGGTGCACAAGGGGCCGCAGTCGGTGCGTTACGGCGCCAGCTCTGCCGGCGTGGTGCGTTTCGAGCGTTCCGATCCGGTGTTCGACGAGCGCCCGGTCGCCGGGTACGCGAGCACCACCATCGGCAGCTTCGGCAGGCGTGATGTCACGCTGGAAGCCAGTGCCGGCGGTCAGACAGGCTATGCGCGCGTGATCGGTACCTGGTCGGAGCAGGACGACTACAAGGCCGGTAATGGACGTCGCGTGCATTCGGAATACGAGCGCTGGAGCACCTCGGGCGTTTTCGGCTGGCGGCCCGACGACAAGACCCTGGTCGAGGTCGGCGTGGATCGTTCCGACGCCGAGGCGGCCTACGATGACCGCGGCATGGATGGCAGCCGCTTCGACCGCACCGGCCTGTCGCTGCGCGCCTTGCGGCGCGAGATCAGTCCGATGATCGACGAGGTCGAGGCGATGCTGTTCTACAACTACATCGACCACGTGATGGACAACTTCACCCTGCGCGAGCCGCCGATGATGCCGATGGTGAGCTATCCGGACCGGCGCACGCGCGGGTTTCGCCTGGCCGCCGAAGTGGTGCCTGCCGAGCATTTCGAGCTGGCGCTCGGTGTCGATGGTCTCGATGACATTCATCGCGCCAATCGCCTGATGGGGCCGGCGGCATTCGATTTTCGCAGTGTGCCCCGAACCGACAGTATCGAGTTCCGCCAGCATGGTGCGTTCGCCGAGTTGTCGCGGCCGGTCGGTTACCAGGGAAGGTTTTCCACCGGACTACGGGTCGATCGCAGCCGTGCCGAGGTGCTGGCTGCCGACGGCCTGGGCGGGGCAGGCGAGGGGTCGGTCGATCGCTCCGACGAGGTCAGCGCGTTCCTGCGTTACAGTCATGAGTTGGAAACCAGTCCCGTCATGCTTTATGCCGGTATTGGCCGGGCCGAGCGCGCGGCTGATTTCTGGGAACGACGCCGTGATTTCGGGCTTTCAAGCGAAGTCCTGACGCAGTTCGATACCGGCCTGCGCTACGAGGGTGAGCGTTTGAGTGGCACGCTGGCGCTTTTCTACGGCATGCTCGACGACTACATACTGGTCAGTGCCCCGGGCGTGGCGTCGCTGGAAGCACGCAATATTGATGCCACCACATTCGGTGGCGAGGTGGATGTCAGCTACGAGGTAAGCGAGCGTGTCCGTCTGGTCGGGACGCTGGCGTGGGTGCGCAGCGATAACGATACCGACAACGTGCCCCTGGCGCAGACACCCCCGCTGGAGGGGACGCTGGGCATGGATTACGACGACGGCACCTGGTTTGCCGGAGGGTTGCTGAGGGCGGTGGCGCGCCAGGATCGCGTCCATCCCGATCATGGCACCATCTACTCGCTCGACTCCGACGAGACCCCGGGCTTTGTCGTGTTTTCGATCTATGGTGGGCATCACCTGTCCGAGCGCATGACCCTGACCGCCGGCATCGACAATCTGTTTGATCGCCACTACGCCGAGCATATCCAGCGCGGCCTGGCCGAACTGGGCGCCGAGCCGACCCGGGTGCCTGAACCGGGGCGCAGCGTCTGGCTGCGGCTCAACGGTCGTTTCTGAGCGATTGACCCGACATTGCCGGCCACGCCCTGCGCGGCCGGCCTTATCCTCGTGGGCCGTGTAACTGACTCGAGGACGCCCCGTGAACGAACTGCCCTGGATCTGGACGGTCCTGACCCCGGCCGCATTGATCGGCCTGTTGATCGCCGAATACCATCGAAGTCGTCCCGGCAAGTGGTTGTTCAAGCCGCTGGCATCGGCGGGTTTCGTGCTTACCGCACTGGCGGGCGGGGCGCTGGACACGATCTACGGGATCACCATCCTCACCGGCTTGCTGTTGTCGATGGCCGGAGACGTGCTCCTGATTCCGCGACGGCGCGCCACGTTTCTGGCCGGCCTAGTCGCCTTCCTGCTGGGTCACGTGGCTTATGCCGTGGCCTTTGGCGTGCACGGAGTGCACTGGTTGTTCGTCATGTCGGCCATTGTCTTGCTGGTCGTCGCCGGTCTCTGGCTGGCCCGCCGTTACTTGCCGCGAATCGAGGGCGCGATGCACGGGCCGGTCTGGGCGTACGGTGTGGTGATCACGGTGATGCTGGCGCTGGCGGTGGGTACATACGGGGCCGGTGGCAGCTGGCTGATCGTGTCCGGTGCGATGCTGTTCTATCTCAGCGACCTGAGCGTGGCCGGGGATCGCCTGATCAAGCCGTCGTTCCTGCAGCGTGCCTGGGGCTTGCCGGCCTACTTTGGCGGCCAGTTGCTGCTGGCGCTGAGCGTGGCGCATTGATCCGGCTGTCGCGACCACCTCAGATTGCTATGATGCGCACCTCTCTTTTCCCTGGATAGTCAGTTGAACGAGCCTTCCATTCGCGGCCTGCCGCCTGCCGGCCGTTTCGCGCTGGTCGCTGCCTTGTGTTCCTCGGTCGGGCAGACCTTTTTCATCGGCCTGTTCGGGAGCGGCTTTCGAGCCGAGTTTGCGCTCAGCGAGACCATGCTGGGTACCTTCTACGGCCTGGCCACGCTGGCCAGCGGCCTGCTGATGTTCTGGCTCGGCGCGATCGCCGATCACATGGTCATGCGACGCGCCATCGTGCTGACCCTGCTGGTGCTCGCTGCCGGTGCCGGCATGATCGGGCTGAGCCCGAACCTGGTCTGGTTGGTCGTCGGGCTGTTTCTCGTGCGCCTGGCCGGGCAGGGACTGATCGGGCACCTGGCAGTGGTGGCGGCCGGTCGCTATGCCCAACGGCGACGCGGCCGGGCGGTGGCCATGGCGACATACGGCTTTATTCTCGGCGAGGCCAGTTTCCCGCCCCTGGTGGCTTTTGCCATGGGCTGGCTGGACTGGCGCGGTGTCTGGTTGTGCGCTGCTGTCGGCCTGTTGCTGGTTGCCCTGCCGGCATTGTGGTGGCTGGCTCGCCCACTGGTCGGTAGCGGCGGCGAAGGGCAGCAGGCCGCCGGGGCAGCTCCAGAGCTGATGTCGCGACGCAAGCTGTTCGTGCATGGCAGCTTCCTGCGCGTGCTGGCCGTCGTGCTGGTGCCGCCGTTCGTGATAACCGCGCTGTTTCTGCACCAGGGGGCGCTGGCCGAGCGGCTGGACTGGTCGCTGAATGCGGTGGCGTCGGGCTTTGTGCTGTTCGCCGCGCTGCAGGGCCTGGCGGCATTTGCCGGTGGGCGACTGGTTGATCGCTTCAGTGCACGGGCATTGTTGCGTTTTCACTTGCTGCCGGCCGGCATCGGCGTCCTGTGTCTTGGCCTGGTGGCACCGGTGCCGGCCATGTGGCTGATGTTGGCGGGGCTGGGAATGACCGCCGGGCTCAACGGCGTGATCAGCGGTGCGGTGTGGGTGGAGTTGTTCGGGACCCGTCAGCTGGGCATGATCCGCGGCGTGTATGCCGCATTGATGGTGCTCTCGACCGCTGCCGGGCCAGTGGTGCTCGGACTGCTGTTTGATTGGCAGGTCAGCCTCCTGAGCATGGGGGCTGTGCTGCTGGCCTGGGTGGTGATCGTGCCGCTGCTGCTGGTGCCCGGGGTGCGCGGCTTCCATTCCTGATACCAGCGGTTACACTGTCGGTATTCGGGAATGGTTTGCGAGCATCGGGGCTCGTCCGACCAACGGGAAGGGGAATCGCTTGGCTTTGCTGCGTCTATTCATTGCTTTCGGGGTGGCAGTTGCCATTCTGTCGCCGGTTACTGTCCTTCCCGGTGACGAGGAGCCGAACGTACTGATTGTTTCCCAGGACCATTCCTGGCCACCGTTTGCCTGGCGTAACGACAGCGGCGAGCCCGAGGGTTTGTTGGTCGACTTGTGGCGGGAACTGGCCGAGTCCATGGAACGACCCGTGGCGTTCCGACTGGTCGACTGGCCGGATACCATCGCGCAGGTGGCCGAAGGCCGTGCCCACGTTCACGGCGGACTTTTTCGCTCGAGTGAGCGTGAACGCTTGCTGGACTTTTCTACCGAACTGATTCCACTGAGTACCTTTCTGTTCGTTGAAACCTCCCTGCCGGTGCTGAACACGGCAGACCTGGAGGCGATCGAAGTGGGGGTGGTGGCCGCTTCGATGGAACTCGAGCATATGCGCGAGCACCTCCCGCAGATCTCCCTGCGCGAATACGACAACAACGAGCGCATGGTTCATGCCGCGCTGGACGGTGAGATCTCGGCTTTCGTGGCCGACTACCCGGTTGGCATGTACCTGCTCGACATGAACCGGGCGCCATCGGCATTCCGTCCCCTGACCCGACTGTATCAGCGCTCCCTGCGGGCCGCGGTGGGCAGCGGAGACCGTGACCTGCTCGATGAGGTCAATGCCGCGCTGGGCCAGCTCGATGAAGCCGATCTGCGGCGACTGACGCAGCGCTGGATGCGCAGTGAGCCGGTGGAGGTCCTGCCGCCCTGGCTGTTGCCGACGGCGATGGCCGGCGCCCTGGTGCTGATCCTGCTGGTCTACGCCGTGTTCCTGCTTCGCCAGCGCCGAGTGCTGGAGAGAGAGGTGGCCGAGCGAACCCGGCAACTGAGTGAGCAGGAACGCCTGTTTCGCACCTTGTTCGAGAATGCCGGTGCGGGCATCTTTATGCTCGAGGGGGACCGCTTCACGGCGGTCAACAGTGCCCTGGTCGAGCTGTCAGGCTACACGCGAGAGGAACTGATGGCCCAGGAGCTTGCCGATCTCGTGCATCCTGAAGACCGCGAGCTGGTGATGGACCGTGCTCGTGCACGGCAGCGCGGGGACGACGTGCCACACCAGTACCAGTATCGAATCCTGCGGGGCGACGGAGAGATGCGCTGGGTGGAACTGACCGCGGGGGTGGCATTTCTGCACCACGGGCCGGTGACCGTGGGCACCCTGTACGACCTGACCGGGCATCGCCGCCTCGAACAGCAACTGCGCTCCAGTGAATCCCGCTACCGCATGCTGGTCGAGAATGCCAGTGATATCGTCTTCCTGCTTTCTGCCGATGGCCGGTTCGAGTATGTCTCGCCCAACGTCAATGCCATGCTCGGCTACGCCGCCGAGGAAGTGGTGGGAGGAAGTCTGGTCGATTTCGTTTATCCCGACGATGCAGCCGGCGTCCGTCGCTCGATCGGGAGCGTCTGCCGGTCGGGTGACCGGATCCATGACATCGAGCTCAGGCTGCGGCACAGGGACGGGCGCTTTTGCTGGTATTCGTCCAATCTCGCGCCCATGTACGGCGACGGTGAACAAGTCCGGGGTGTTTCGGGAATCGCCCGTGATATCAGCGCACACCGTGCCGCCGAGTCCGAACGACGCCGGCAGCACGCGTTCCGGCGCCTGATCGCCGAGATTTCCACCGACATCCTCAATGCGCCGATCAACCGCATCGGTGAGGTCATGGAAGGAATGCTTGAGCGGCTGGGGCGTTTCTTCGAGGTCGATCGGGCCTATATTTACCGTATCGGTGATGTCGGCGAGGCGGTTTACCTGGTCCACGAGTGGTGTGCCGAATCGATCGAGCCGACCGACAAGTCCCAGGCCGTATTGCACAAGCGCGATTACCCATGGTGGTTCGAGCGGGCGCTGGAGCACATGCGAGGCAATGTGCCGTTCTATATCCGATCGGTAGCGGATCTGCCGGAAGTGGCACGTGGTGAACGCGAATTGTTCGAAGCGCAGGGCGTCTCCAGCCTGGTGACCATGCAACTGCATTCCGGCGACGAAATGATTGGTTTCTTTGGTTTCGACTCGTGCCGACCGCGCACCTGGGAGCGTGAACTCGATGCCTTGATGGTCGTTCTTGGCAACCTGTTGTCGGACGTGTTCGAGAAGATGCGCCTGGAAAAGGAGCTGATGCGAAGTTCCATCACCGATCCCCTGACCGGACTCTACAATCGCCGCTACCTGCTGGCGCGACTCGAGCGGGCCATCGAGAGCTACCGGCACGACGGCACGCCATTCGCGCTGGCCATGTTCGATATCGACCATTTCAAGCGCCTCAACGACACCCATGGCCACCTGGCCGGGGATGCGGTGCTCGAGGAATTGGCCAGGCTGGTCAGCGAGTCCTCGCGCAGTGAGGACATCGTCGGTCGATTCGGTGGCGAGGAGTTCATGATCCTGTTGCAGGGTATCGGGCCCGAGGATGCGAAGGCGGTAATGGACCGGGTGCTGTTGGCTGTTCGTAACTACCGTTTCCTGAACGGCGAGGAAGGCTATCGGATCACGGCCAGCGGCGGACTGGCGGCAGCCAGCGAGTTCGACGCGGACGCGCTCGATGCCGACGCCCTGATCGGATGTGCCGACCGGCGACTCTATCAGGCAAAGCAGGGCGGGAGAGACCGGTTGATCTCGTGGGACGAAGAATGCTGATATTCAGCGACTTCCCGCGGGCGAGGCCCAGTCCAGCCTGAGCGAACGGGTGAGGAGTTTCTCCAGTTCCACCAGGATGAAGACCACGATTGCGAAGGCGACAATCATCACCCAGTAGTCTCCCGGCAAGGCGGCGGTGCCGAAGATGCGCTGGGCAACCGGCAGGTAGGTGAACCCGAGCTGCATGATGATCAGCAAGCCGGCCGTGACCCACGCCCACGGGTTGGCGAACAGGTACTTCATTGTCAGGCTGGATTCCTGCCAGCGCCGGCAGTTGAACAGGTAGGAGATCTGGCCGGCGACCAGAACATTGACTGCCATCGTGCGGGCCAGGGCGTCATTTTCCGTGGCCTTCAAAACCAGATCGTACAGGGTAAAGGCACCCGCGGTCAGTAGCAGTCCGACCCAGATCACGCGCACCGCCACGAAACTGGTCACCAGGCCCTGGCTGATGGGGCGTGGCGGGCGTCGCATGACGTTGGCCTCGAGCGGCTCGAAGGCCAGTGCCAGCGCCAGCGTGACCGCCGTGGCCATGTTCACCCACAGGATCTGCACCGGTGTAATCGGCAAGGCCAGCCCGGCCAGCACCGCGAGGATGATCACCAGTGACTGGGCGGTGTTGGTCGGCAGCAGGAACAGGATGGATTTGCGGATATTGTCGTAGACGCCACGCCCCTCCTCCACACCGGCCTTGATGGTGGTGAAGTTGTCATCGGCCAGCACCATCTCGGCGGCCTGGCGTGATGCCTCGGTGCCCTTGATGCCCATGGCCACCCCGATGTCGGCACGCTTCAGCGCCGGTGCGTCGTTGGCACCGTCGCCGGTCATGGCCACGACCTCGCGCCTGGCCTGCAGCGCCTTGACCAGCCGGAGCTTGTGTTCCGGCGTCGTACGCGCGAAGACATCGGTGTCGACGACAATTCGGGCGAGTTCGTCATCGTCCATGCCGTCGATGTCACGCCCGCTGAGCGCCTTCGCGCCATCGGCGCCGATCCCGAGCTCACGGGCAATGGCCACTGCGGTGGCCGCATGGTCACCCGTGATCATCTTGATCCGGATGCCGGCCTCCTGGCATTCGCGCACGGCGGCGGGCACTTCTTCGCGCGGCGGGTCGGCAAACCCCACCAGGCCGAGCAGGGAGAGTCGCTCAAGACTGTCATCGGGCTTGAGCTTGCCGAAGTCGTCCGGGACCTGACGTTGGGCAATCGCCAGCACTCGCAGGCCTTCGCCAGTCAACCTGTCCAGTTGCTCTTGCCAATAGTCGTGATCCAGGGCGGCGTGACCGTCCAGCGCGTGCTGGCGGTCACACAGGTCCAGCACCGCCTCCGGGGCTCCCTTGACACTGATCAGTCCCGGCGTGTGCACTGCCATGAACTTGTGGTCGGAAGAAAACGGAATCATGCCCAGACGCTTGTGCTTCTTCCGGAGCGCTTCTATGTCCAGATCGCCGGCCTCGGCCAGTTCGACCAGGGCGCGTTCGATCGGGTCTCCGCTGTCGCCGCCGGGCTCGAAATCATTGCACAGTGCGGCCGCGCGCAGCAGTGCCTCGATGATCGGCCCCTCGGCCTGCTCCTGCTCCGGGTGAAAATCGGAGTCGGGCATGACCACATGACGCGCCTTGAGTTCGTTGCGCGTCAGCGTGCCGGTCTTGTCGCTGCAGATGGTATTGACCGATCCCAATGTCTCGACCGCGGGCAGTCGGCGGATGATGGCCTTGCGTCCGGCCATCTTGCGCACGCCCACTGCCAGGGTGATCGTGATGATGGCCGGGAGACCTTCGGGAATGGCCGCGACGGCCAGGGCGATACCGGCCAGCAGGCCCTCCGCCAGGGGCAGGTCGTGGATCAGGGCGCCCAGGGCGATGACCAGTACGGTCAGCACCAGGATGATGAGGGTCAGCCAGCGCCCGAAAATATTGATGCGCTGCAGCAACGGTGTGGTGAGCTGCTCGACGTGCTGCAGCATGTCGCTGATGCGGCCCAGCTCCGTTTTCTCGCCGGTGACGGTGACCACGCCGTTCGCCTGGCCGTTGGTCGCCATCGAGCCGGAGTAGATCATCGACCGACGATCGGCCAGGTCGGTGTCGTCCTCGTCGGCTTCGGCTTGCTTGCCGACCGGCAGTGACTCGCCCGTCAGTGCGGCCTGGTCAACCCGCAGGCCATGAGTTTCGAGCAGTCGGATATCGGCCGGTACGCGGTCGCCGGCTCGCACTTCCACGATATCTCCGGGAACGAGCTCTTCTGCCGGGATGCTTCGCCATTGCCCGCCCCGGCGCACACGTGCCTTGAGCGCCAGCATCTGGCTGATGGCCTCCATGGCCTTTTCGGCCTTGCCTTCCTGGATAAACCCGATCGCGGCATTGATCAACACCACGGCGAGAATCACCGCGGCGTCGACCCAGTGATCAAGCAGCGCCGCTGCCACGCCGGCGGCCAGCAGGACATAGATGAGGACGTTGTGGAACTGGGAGAGAAAGCGCAGCCAGGCCGGTCGACGGGGTGAGCGGGGCAGGGCGTTGGGACCGAATTCCTTCAGTCGGTCCGCGGCTTCGTCCTGCGACAGGCCTTGCTCGGAACTGGCCAGTTCGTCGAGAGCCTTGTTGACATCCAGGGCGTGCCAGTCCGCGTGCTTGTCGTTCATTCGCCTCCCGTCCCGTAAATGGAATCGTCAGCGTATATTAGCGGAATCCGGTGCGGCTTAATGTGCAGCCTCACCGGTGAACGGAAGCGGCGTCCGCTTCCGTTCGACAGGGCGATGCGGGATCAGGCCGCTTCGACGGATCCCTGTTCGATTTCGGATTCAGTCGCTTCGCGTACGCCCTTGATGGCGACCTTGAAGTTCAGCACCTTGCCGGCAAGCATGTGGTTGCCATCGACAGTCACGGTGTCGTCGCCGACTTCGCGTACCACCACGGTCATCGGTCCGGCGTTGGACTCGGCGCGAAAGCTCATCCCAGGCTCGACATTGTCGACCCCGGCGAAAGCATCGCGCGGCACATCCTGCACCAGTTCGTCACGGTAAGGGCCGTAACCCTCCTCGGGCTGAACCGCCACGTCGAGCTCGTCGCCCTCGGCAGCGCCCTCTATGGCCTTCTCCAGGCCGGGAATGATGTTCTGGTGACCATGCAGGTACACCAACGGCTCGCGGCCCTCGGAGGTGTCGATGACCTGACCGTCATCCCCGGTAAGCGTGTAGTCCATGGAAACGACGGTGTTCTGGGAGATTTGCATTGATATTCCGTGGGTTGAATTGAACCCGACAGTCTAACATGGGGGACGGTTCAGGTTTCAGGGCGGGCCTGGTTATCTGTTTGAAGCTGTTTCCAAAGTAATCGAAGCCCACCCTGAAACCGCAACCCTGAAACCTGAGCTCTTCGATTCACGAATACCCAATCGCCACCGCCACGCCGATGAAGGTCAGGGCCAGTGCCACGTAGATGCCGAGCATGGGCAGGACCCAGCGGGCCCAGACGGCCCAGTCGATGCGGGCGGCACCCAGCACGCCCATGAGGGTGGCCGAGGTGGGAATGATCAGGTTCGTGAGGCTGTCACCGAGCTGGAAGCACAGCACGGAGACCTGGCGGGTGACGCCGACCAGGTCGCCCAGTGGCGCCATCAACGGCATGGTGAGAGCGGCCTGGCCCGACCCCGAAGGTACCAGGAAGTTGATCACCGCCTGGACGAAGAACATCAGCCAGGCCGAGAGCATCTCGGGCACGTGCGTCAGCCCGGAGGCGAGGACGAACAGTATGGTGTTCATAACCGATGGCTGATCCGGATCGGTGCCGCCCAGCAGCAGGACCAGACCCTTGGCCAGCCCGACGACCAGCACGGCCGGTATCAGGCTGGCCGCCCCCTCGCGGAAGGCCCGGGCCTGGTGATTGGCATGCATTCGGTGAGCCCCCGGCAGCAGGTAGAGCAGACCGACGGCAAAGCCAATGGTAAAGAACTGTGCCGCGATCTCGGGGATGAAATACTGATGCACGGTCACGCCCCAGATCACCCAGGTGATGCCGGCCACGATCATCATGAGGGCCGTGGCATCGCGCCAGTCGAAGTCGCCGTCGGCTTCGGTCGTGACTTCGCTTTCGCGGAAATAGCGATCAGAGGCATGCACCGGTGAACTCTCCGGGTTGGCGCGCACGCGCCGGGCCCACCAGATGGTGATGACCATGCCGACCAGGGTGAACAGTGTCCACATCACTACGCGCAGAGGCGCACCAGACAGTAGCGGCACGTCAGCAATGCCCTGGGCGATGGCGACATTGAAGGGGTTCATCCAGCTGGCGGCGAAGCCGACGCGGCTGGCGACGAAGGTGACCATCACGGCGGTGATGGCGTCGTAGCCCAGGCGGACGATGATGGGAGCAAGAAGGATGACGAAGGCGATGGTCTCCTCGCTCATGCCGAAGATCGCCCCGCCCAGCGAGAATAGGAAGAACAGCAATGGCAGGATGACGATGGGGTCTTTCTCGGTTCGCCTGATCAGAGCGCGGATGCCGCGGTCGATGCAGCCGGTCTTCATGATGATGCCGAATGCACCGCCGATGACCAGCAGGAAACCCATGATGCCGATGGCCGCCGAATTGCGGGATCCCGAGATCAGGCCTTCGAAGGGCGCGTTGAGGAAGCCGGTGCGCTCCGGGTCGGCATTGAACAGCGGTGTGCCCGGCGGGCCGTCTTCACCGAGTTCGAAGCTCGACAGCTCGACCGGCAGCACCTGGCCATCGGAATTGGTCTCGACCTGGAAGCTTCCGGCCGGGACCAGGAAGCTCAGGGCCACCAGCACCAGGGCCACCCAGAACAGGATGACCAGCGTATCAGGCGTCTTGCGCGCGCTTTGAGCGTGGCTCATGCGTGCCCCGAGGGGCGAGCACGGGCGATGATGGAGTCGAAGTCGGCCGTTTCCGGCAGGCAGCCGAACATCAGCCCGTGTTCGGCGACCAGTCGACTGTTGCAGAACGCCTCGGCCGTTTCTTCATGCCCGGCCTCGATCAGCACAGCGGCCTGCAATCCCAGCGCCATGGCTTCGACGGTGCGACGTGCACGTTGTTCCATGCGCTCGCCGCTGGCGATGCCGGCCTTGATGGCCTCGATGGTGCGGGCCAGTTGCGGGTGGTCACCGCTGTGCGGCTCCAGTCGCGCCAGCAGGGCCTCCAGGCTCTTCGGATCCCGGTGTATTGCGCGCAGCACGTCCAGGCACTGAATATTGCCCGAGCCTTCCCAGATGGCATTGACCGGTGCCTCGCGGTAGATGCGCGGCAGAATGGATTCCTCCACGTACCCGGCGCCGCCGAGGCATTCCTGGGCCTCGTTGGCCACGGCGACTGCTCGCTTGCACACCCAGTACTTGGCCACCGGGGTGGCAATGCGGCCGAGCAGGGCAGAGGCTTCGTCATTTCCACCGCGCTCGGCCAGGCCGGCCAGGTGCATGGCCATGCACGTCGCCGCCTCGGACTCGATGGCCAGGTCGGCCAGCACGTTCATCATCAGGGGCTGACGGCTGAGCCGGTTGCCGAATGCGCTGCGCCCGTCACAGTGGTGAATCGCTTCGGCCACGGCCTGGCGCATCAGCGAGGCCGAGCCGATCACGCAGTCCATGCGGGTTTCGGCCACCATTCGAATGATGGTGGCCACGCCGCGTCCGGGCTCGCCGATCATCTGCGCCCAGGTGCCCGGAAACTCCACTTCGGAGGAGGCGTTGGAGCGATTGCCCAGCTTGTCCTTCAGTCGCATGAGGTGGAAGGGGTTCGCCGAACCGTCCGGGCGGAAGCGCGGAACCAGGAAGCAGCTGAGTCCCTCGTCGGTCTGCGCCAGGGTCAGGAAAGCGTCCGACATGGGCGCCGAGCAAAACCACTTGTGGCCGACCAGTTCGTATTCCTTGCCGGGGCCGGGTTCGCCCAGCGGTGTGGCCCGTGTGGTGTTGGCGCGCACGTCCGACCCGCCTTGTTTCTCGGTCATCGCCATACCCAGCGTTGCCCCGCGCTTCTTCTCGGCCGGGAGAAAACGGGGGTCGTACTCGGCGGCCAGGACGCGGGGCTCCCATTCGGCGGCCACGTCGGGCTGCAACCGCAGCGAGGGCAGTACGGCGTGGGTCATGGTGATGGGGCACATGGTGCCGGCCTCGAACTGGTTGTGCACGAACATCAGGGCGGCACGCCCCACGCGCGCACCCGGCTCGCCACTCCAGGTCAGCGACGCCAGCCCGTGACCGATACCCAGTTCCATCAGCCGGTGGTAGGCCGGGTGAAACTCCACCTGGTCCAGGCGATGACCGAAACGATCATGCGTCCTGAGCACCGGGGTGTGCTCATTGGCCTGGAATCCGAGCTTCAGAATCTCGCTTCCCGCGATGCCGGCGTACTCGCGTACACGATCGGCATAATGTCCGGCTCCTTCCCGCTCCAGCGCTTCGCGCAATGACGGATACTGGTCAAAGGGGTTGTGAGTCGGTAACGGGACGGGTTGATTGTCGACATCGTGAGTGAATGATCCACCCCGGCCTGGCACTTTTGGTCGGGAAGATTCGTTTGATGCTTGTCGGGAATCGTTTGACATCGTGACCTGGTGATTGGGTGAGACGAATCGAGCGGGCTATACGGTTCGAGTATATCGAATTCGCTATTTCTTCACCCCTTGCGTGCTCTGATCGAATGGTTTCCTTGCGATGCATCAATTTTTTCATGTCCTGGTAGGTTAGAATTCTCTCATGCGCCTGACTCAATACACCGACTACTCACTCCGCGTTCTCATCTACCTGGGCCTGCAATCCGACAGGCGTTGCACGATACGGGAAATTTCCGATGCTTACGGGATTTCCCGGAACCACCTGATGAAGGTGGTTCAGCAACTGGTCGCGGAAGGTTATGTCGAGTCGACGCGTGGCGTGGGTGGGGGTTTGACGTTGGCGCATGCGCCAGACCGTCTCGGTGTCGGCGATGTGATTCGGGCGATGGAACCCGACATGAGCCTGGTGGAATGCATGCGGCCGAACAACGAATGCGTCATCACCGGTGCCTGCAGGCTCCATGGGATGTTGGCAGAAGCACGCGACGCCTTTTACGAGGTGCTGGATCGATACACTCTGGCTGATATTCTCGATCAGCGCATGACGGAGCGACTGGGTGCCGCTTTGGGTATAAGGGTGTTGGGCCCGTCGGGCGCCGCCAGCGGCTGATCATCCAGAGCTTTTCTTGGAAGTGCTCCTATCTTTCCGTTTTCCCTTGAAAATATCTCCCTGAGAGTGCATGATTGGCGAAACCGCGCGGAACAAGGCGGGATCGTCTCATGCGATTGACAAGAATTGGTGCAATCATTTTGCTGCTATTGCTCCAGGCCGATGCCTGGAGCGGGCAGGTGCAGAATCTGCGAGTCTGGGCCGGCCCCGACAGCACGCGCGCGGTACTGGACCTGGATGGCAGAGTCGACTATCGGCTGTTTACGCTCGATAATCCGTCCCGCGTGGTGGTCGATATCAGTAACGTCGATCCGGCAACCGCTTTCTCCTTCAATCCCGAGCACAGTGGCGTCATCAGTGGCGTGCGTCACGGTGTGCGCAATGGCAGTGATCTGCGCGTGGTATTCGACCTCGATGCCAAGGCGCGTCCCCAGAGTTTTCTCCTGGAGCCGGCCGGCGATCATGGTCACCGCCTTGTCATCGATCTATATCCGGAAAATGCCGCCTCTCCCGGCGAGCGGGTCAAACAGGTAGTCCGTTCGGCAGCTTCCAATGGGGAACGCGACATGATCGTCGCCATCGACGCGGGACATGGTGGAGAAGATCCCGGTGCCGTCGGACCTGGTGGTACATTCGAAAAGGAGATAACGCTGGCCCTGGCGCGGGAGCTGACCGAGCGTATCAACAATGCCCCGGGCATGCGCGCGGTGATGATCCGCACGGGCGACTATTACATTCCACTGGCCGAACGCTACAATCGGGCACGCCAGGCTCGTGCCGATCTCTTCCTGTCGATTCATGCTGATGCCTTCCGCGACTTCAGGGTTCGGGGGAGCTCGGTTTATGTGCTCTCGCGAAGCGGTGCCTCCAGCGAGGCCGCGCGGTTGCTGGCCAAGAGCGAGAACAAGGCCGACCTGGTCGGTGGCGTCAAGCTCGATCGCGGAGACGATGTGCTCAGTTCGGTGCTACTCGATCTTTCACAGAGTGCCGCGCTTGAATACAGCAACAGTGCCGCTGAATCCATTCTCGATCAGCTGGGGTCGGTTGGCCGTCGCCACCGCAACCGTGTCGAGCGCGCCAATTTCGTTGTCCTGAGGTCGCCCGATGTGCCCAGTGTGCTTATCGAGGTCGGCTTCATCAGCAATCCCCAGGATGAGCAGAAGCTCAATACCGCAGGCCACCGACGCCAGGTTGCCCTTGCCATTACTGACGGGGTCGAGCGGCACTTTCGCCAGACTGCCCCGCAGGGCACCTGGTTTGCCAATAACCGCAATCCGTCACGTCATGTTGTCCAGCGTGGCGACAGCCTCGGCAAGATCGCACAGAAATACCAGGTCAGCGTCAGCAGACTGCGTCAGGCGAACAATCTCAACGGGGACGTGATTCATCCGGGGGCGGAGTTGGTCATTCCCACCGGAAGTTGAGGGGGGATGGCGGGTGGTATGGGATATTTTCTGGTCGGTCAGGACAATCGGTATAGGTGCTTGATTGGGGCGGGAGTGGCGTTTTGGTGCCACCGAGATCAGGCTCGTGCCGAACAAGCCCTTTAGTCTTCGAGCGACACCATTCCATCGGATGGTACGGCTAGTCTAAAGAGTATATCCGTTGTCCTGACCGACCAGAAAATATCCCATACCACCCGCCTGATAGGTTAGAGAAGGTTTCTTGGGGGCACTAGCCTGGTTTTTCTTTTCTTCCCCCCCTAGATCGAGCGGTCGTGGCTGAAGCGTAAGGAAGCGGGGGTGGTGGTGTATGGCACGGCCTAAAGCGGCCCGGAATTCTGCAATGCAGTAGCCGGACTCTCATTCGCTACAGCGCCTGATGGAAGGCAGGGCTGAGAGGCGGTAACTCGCCAATCTTGCCGGCACCAGACCGCCACCATATTCAACCGTGTCGTAAGCGCCGTTGGCCGATTTAGGCCGTGCCATACACCACCACCCCCGCTTCCGATCGAAGCCACCAGTTGACCGCGTGGCCCACTAGCGCTCGTATCGCACCACTTCCTGTTCGATGGCTCCGAAGAGGGATTCTCCATCGCGGGTCTTCATTTCGATGCGCACCTTGTCGCCGAACTGCATGAACGGGGTTTCTGGCTTGCCGTTGGCGATGATTTCCAGCATGCGCTTTTCGGCCAGGCAGGAAGCGCCCCGGCTGGTGTCCTGGTTGGCGATGGTGCCCGAGCCCAGCAGGGTGCCGGCGGCCAGCGGGCGGCTCTTGGCGGCGTGGGCGAGCAGTTCGGCGAAGGAGAACTGCATGTCCTCGCCGGCTTCGGGTTCGCCGAACAGTTCGCCGTTGAGGTGGGTAAGCAGCGGCAGGTGCAGTTTCTCATTCTGCCAGGCATCGCCGAGTTCATCCGGGGTAACAACCACGGGTGCCAACGACGAGCGTGGCTTGGACTGCAGGAAGCCGAAGCCCTTGGCCAGTTCGCCGGGGATCAGGTTTCTCAGCGAGACGTCGTTGAGGATGGTCACCAGCTGGACATGATTGGCACA
>SKSJ01000201.1 GCA_007123055.1 Wenzhouxiangella sp.
CTTCGACCACGATGGGCATGAAGCCGTGGTCCTTGCCGCACAATTCGGCGCATTGCCCCCGGTAAATGCCTTCTTCCTCGATGTAGGTCCAGGCCTCGTTGATCATGCCGGGGATGGCATCGCGCTTCCAGCCCAGTTCAGGCACCCACCAGGAGTGGATGACGTCGTCGGCCGTCAGGAGGAAACGAATCTTGGTGTTGGTCGGCAGCACCAAGCGGTTATCGACTTCGAGCAGGTAGTTGTCGACTTCCCGGGGGTTGATGCCGGAGCCGATCTGGCGGGCACGGTTGCTTTCGCGGTCCATCGCCGAATAAAAACTGACGCCGTCCTCGATGTAATCATACTTCCACAGCCACTGGTATCCGGTGATCTTGACGTTCATCTCTGCCCCGCCGGTGTCCTCCATGTCGATCAGGACCGAAGTGGCCGGAATGGCGATGACGATGAGGATAAGGATGGGGATGGTCGTCCAGGTGATCTCGGCCTTGGTCGAGTGGGTGAACTTCGCCGGTTCGTAGCCCTTCGACTTGCGGTGCACGACCACGGACGTAAACATGGCGGAAAACACCAGGATGCCGATGACCGTCACGATACCCAGGACGATGTTATGGAGGTGGTAGACATCCTTGCTGAACGGCGTCACGCCGCGCGGCATGTTGTCGCCGACGGCAAACAGGCCCCAAGTGATCACGGTGACCACCGCAAGCACGGCCAGCGCCACTATCAGTTCGTTGGTTCTTTTCATCCTCGATTCACCATGTCATTGTTCATTCGCCGCTCCATGCCGAACGCGGCCGGAGATTTCTCTTGAGTGTTTCAGCCAGATCGAGTCGTTCCTGTACCGGCAGGAAGGATCCAATGACCTGACGACGACCCTTGCAGGTCACCACGACGCCGCGCTCGCCCATGGGCCCTTCTTCGACCTTCACCCGCAACCAGGCGGCCGGCCACGAGCTGCGATGATGTCGTCGAGCGTCATGATGCTCTATGACCACGTCCTTGCGGCCGATCATGATCCGCTCTCGGGCCCAGTTGCCGCGCCAGGCCAGACGCAGACACCATCCTACAAGGAAGAGGTGAATGATCGCCGCCAGCATGATGGGCCACATGCCCATGATCGTGATCGCCAGTGCCAGCGCCAGTACGACAGCACTGATACCCAAAAAAACCGCGGCCAGCCGATCCAGCGTCATCGAGAGATTGGAGCGGACTTCGATGACCGTGAGGTCATCTTCGCTCTGGCTGTGGTGCACCTCGATCACGGTGGCGGGACGGGCCCGGTTTGATTTTGGTCAATATTCTAGCGCAAGCGAGTGTCGCCGGGTAAGCCCAATTTGACCAAACGGATGGACGGTCGAAGTGGTAAACCGGGCACATCAACCGCTGACAGCCCGAGAGTGGCTTCGGTTACACTTGTCCGGTCGATTTCCCGCACATTTTATCGAGCCTTGTTCAATGAGTGAAACTGCCCCGAAATTCGTCATTCCGCAATCGCCGGAGACCGATGCGCTGCGCCAGGCGATGGACGACGCATGGCTGGTCGACGAGACCGAACACGTGCGCTTCCTGCTCGAGCAGGTCAAGCTCGATCATTCCCGCAGCCAGGTCGTGCGCGAGCGCGCCCTGGACCTGGTGCGCCGGGTGCGCGAGCGCAGTCGCGACGCCGGTGTCATGGAAGCGTTCATGCGGGAGTACGACCTGTCTTCGGAAGAGGGCGTGACCCTGATGTGTCTGGCCGAGGCGCTTCTGCGGATTCCCGACAACGACACGGCCGAGAAGCTGATTTCCGACAAGTTGTCGGACGCCGACTGGGAGTCGCACCTGGGCAAGAGCAGCTCGGTATTCGTCAATGCCGGCACCTGGGGGCTGATGCTGACCGGCAAGATGGTCAGCGTCAGCGATTCGACGCGGCGCGACCTGGGATCCACCCTGGCGAAAATCGCCAACAAGTCCGGCGAACCGGTGGTGCGCCTGGCCATCCGCCAGGCGATGCGCATCATGGGGCATCAATACGTGATGGGCCGGACGATCGGCAAGGCCATCGAGCGCTCCCACAAGAAGGAAAACCGGCGATTCCGCTATTCCTTCGACATGCTCGGCGAGGCGGCGATGACCGCCGAGGATGCCGAACGTTATCGTGATTCCTATCGCGAGGCCATTAAGGCCATTGGCCGCTCGAACAGCGATGACAACATCTTTTCGGCACCGTCGATCTCGGTCAAGCTCTCGGCACTGCATCCTCGTTACGAGTTCACCAAGCGCGAACGGCTGATGGAAGAGCTGGTGCCGGTGTTGCGTGACCTGGCCTGCCTGGCGCGCGAGCACAACATCGCCCTGACCGTGGATGCCGAGGAGGCCGATCGCCTGACGATCTCGCTGGACGTGTTTGCCGCTGTGCTGGAATCACCGGAACTGAACGGTTGGGACGGATTCGGGCTGGCCCTGCAGGCTTACCAGAAGCGCGCCTGGGCGGCGATCGACTGGCTGGCCGACAAGGCACGTGCCAGCGGTCACCGGATTCCCGTTCGCCTGGTCAAGGGTGCTTACTGGGACACCGAGATCAAGCTCGCCCAGGTCGAGGGCCTGGACGGTTACCCGGTCTTCACGCGCAAGGTCAACACCGATCTGTCGTACATCGCGTGTGCCGACAAGTTGCTGGGCATGAAGGATGCTTTCTACCCGCAATTCGCCACCCACAACGCCCATACCATTTCGGTGATCGCCGAACTGGCTGGCGACAACCGCGAGTACGAGTACCAGCGCCTGCACGGCATGGGGCAGCAACTCTACGAGGAGGTACTCGACAACGAAGCCTACAACGGTCAGTGCCGGGTGTATGCACCGGTTGGCAATCACAAGGACCTGTTGCCGTACCTTGTGCGGCGCCTGCTGGAGAATGGCGCGAATACCTCGTTCGTCAACCGCATCGTCGACGAGAAGATGCCGCCCGAAGAGGTGGTCGACGATCCAGTGGCCGAAGTCAAGTCGCTATCGGATATCCCGCACCCGAAGATCCCGCTGCCTGCGGGGATCTACGGCAGTGGTCGAGTGAACAGCCGCGGGCTCAATTTTCCGCAGGAGAGCGTGCTCGATCTGCTCAAGCGGGAGATGGAAGCCGCCGACAGCGGTCAATGGCGGGCCCGTCCGCTGGGCGAGAGCGTGCCCGGTGAGGGAGAGCGGCAGGAGGCCCGCTCTCCGGTTGACCGCACCCGCCGGATCGGTGAGGTGACCTGGACCGATCCGGGGCACGCCGAGAAGGCCGTGGATACGGCGCTGGCCTCACAGACCGACTGGGACCGGCAGGGTGCGCATCACCGGGCCGATATCCTCGACCGGGTAGCCGACCTGTATGAGAAGCACTGTTCGGAATTGATGGCGATATGCGCGCGTGAGGGTGGCAAGACCCTTCATGACGGTATTGCCGAAGTGCGTGAGGCGGTGGATTTCCTGCGTTACTACGCTCTGCAGGCCCGCACGCACATGGGCGAGCCGATGACCATGCCGGGGCCGACCGGCGAGCACAACGAACTGAGGCTGCACGGCCGTGGTGTGTTCGTTTGCATCAGTCCGTGGAATTTCCCGCTGGCGATCTTTACCGGGCAGGTCTGTGCCGCGCTGGTCGCCGGCAACGCCGTGATCGCCAAGCCGGCCGAGCAGACGCCCATCGTGGCCACGCGGGCGGTGGAACTGATGCATGAGGCCGGCGTGCCGAAGGGTGTGCTGCAGTGTCTGCCCGGTGACGGGCGTCTTGGTGCGGCACTGACCAGGGATCAGCGCATTGCCGGCGTTGCGTTTACCGGCTCCACTGAAACGGCCCACGTCATCAATCGCACGCTGGCCGAGCGCACCGGCTCCCTGGCCACGCTGATTGCCGAGACCGGCGGCCAGAACGCCATGATCGTCGACTCTTCCGCGCTGCCCGAGCAGGTGGTCGAAGATGTCATCCAGTCGGCTTTTCACAGTGCCGGCCAGCGCTGTTCGGCGCTGCGGATTCTCTGTGTCCAGGCCGACGTTGCCGATCACGTCATGCGCATGCTCGCCGGTGCCATGCAGCAGGTTCGGGTCGGCGATCCGGGTCTGCTGGAAACCGATGTCGGGCCGGTCATTGACCAGGGCCAGCTCGACATGCTGCAGGGCCACGCCGAGCGCATGGACCGGGACGCGAAGCTGATCGCGCGCACGCCCTTGCCCAAGGACTTGCCGGAGGGTCACTGGTTTGCGCCCTGTGCCTACGAGATAGATGATATCGATCAGCTCGATGGCGAGGTGTTCGGGCCGGTGCTGCATGTCGTTCGCTACCGGTCGCGCGATTTGGATCGCCTGATCGACCAGATCAACGGTACCGGTTACGGTCTGACCGCGGGCGTTCACAGCCGCATCGACCGGGCCCAGCAGTACATCGCCCATCGCCTGAAGGTCGGCAACAGCTACGTCAACCGCAACATGACCGGCGCCGTGGTCGGGGTGCAACCCTTCGGCGGTGAAGGTCTTTCGGGAACCGGCCCGAAGGCCGGGGGACCGCACTATGTACTGCGTTTTTGCACTGAGCGTACGTTGACCGTGAATACTGCGGCAGTCGGCGGCAACGCTTCGCTGCTGGCGTTGTCAGATTGAAGACCAGTGAACAACCGAGAGGCTCAGGGAATAAGGTGAATGCCACAGTCCCGAGACTGAACGACCGCGCTTGGAGGTTGCAGGCGCGCTGACCATGTACGAGAAATACTTCGATCTCGACGAGCGCCCGTTCTCGATCACACCGAACCCGCGGTTCGTCTATTTGAGCCAGCGTCATCGCGACGCGCTGGCTCATCTGCTCTACGGCGTGGGGCAGGGGGGAAGCGGGGGCTTCGTGCAGTTGACCGGAGAAGTCGGCACCGGGAAGACCACCCTGTGTCGCGTCGTGCTCGAGCAGATTCCAGAAAATACTCGTATAGCACTGATTTTAAACCCGATGCTCAGCCCATCTGAGCTGCTGCGGGCCATTTGTGTCGAGTTGGAGATTGATCTCGAAGGGACCGACGGCAGTTTGCAGCAAATCCAGGACCGGCTCAATCGTTACCTGCTCGAGCGCCACGGTGCCAGCGAGAAAGTCGTGCTGATCATCGACGAGGCGCAGAACATGAACCGGGAAGCGCTCGAGCAGATCCGGTTGCTGACCAATCTCGAGACCGCCACGGACAAGCTGTTGCAGATCATCCTGATCGGTCAGCCGGAATTGCGTGAGCTGCTTGCGCGCGCCGAATTGAGACAACTGGCGCAGCGAATCACGGCGCGCTATCACCTTGATCCACTCAATCGCGAGGAAACGGAACTTTACATCCGTCATCGACTGCAGGTGGCCGGTGCGGAGCGCTGCCCGTTCACCGGAGACGGCCTGCGCGCGATCTACGAGACCTCAGAGGGCGTGCCGAGGTTGATCAACATCATAGCCGACCGTGCCTTGATGGCCGGCTACGCCCGCGAAGCGGACCGAATCGGAGCCGGGCTGGTGCGGGCAGCCGCCCGCGAGGTGGCCGGCGAGGAGCATGAGATTTCAGGCGGCTGGCTGCGTGGGGCCGTGGCTGCTGTTGCCGTTGCCGTCATTCTTGTCGGTAGCGGTGCGCTGGGATGGGCCATTCTGCACGAACGTCAAACCGACGAGGAACTGGGGTTGCCGGTCTGGCAGCAGATGCTGGCCGAACTGGGGCCGAATTCGGCCTGGACGGAAGTCGCGGCCGCCTGGCCCGACCTGGATCGGGCCGAGATCGCCCGGTCCTGCACCGGTGAAGATGTGGAAGAAGTCGCCTGTCTGAACCTGCGCGGCAACTGGAGTTACATTGCCAGTATCGGCCTGCCGGCCGTCCTGCAATTGAATCGCCCGGTTGGTTCCCGCGTCCTGATGGTGGGCATGGAAGGTGACAGCGTGGTGCTGCGCTACCAGGCGCAGGACTACCGGGTGCCGATTCGTCATCTCGAGCGTCGCTGGCTGGGCGATTTCCACGTCGTGTGGCCCGATGATGGACGTATCCTCCGGCTCGGCGACGAGAGTGAGGATGTTGCCCGGATGAAGGAACTGGCCGCCAAGGTCGACATGCCGGCATGGACGGGCGGAACCAACGAGCATTATGATGAAGACTTTCGTCGATGGGTGGCCGACTTCCAGCGGCGTCACGGCCTGATGGACGATGGCCTGATTGGCCCGGCCACGCGACTGTTTCTTAAAGCGCCACACGATGATGCCCCCTCGCTGCTGACCCATTTCAACGGAGGCTGAGACCCGAGTGTCCTTCATTCTCGACGCCCTGCGCAAGTCCGAAGCCCGCCGAAAGAAGGGCGAGGTTCCCGGAATCGAAACCGGCATCGACCAGCCGACCGGGGAACGCTCTAGGCGACGTTTCCCGGCCTGGATTTTACTGGCCGTGCCGGTGTGCCTGGTGGCTGTTGCCGGCGGTGTCATGTGGATGCAGCCACAGTGGCTGCCACAGGGGCTGGTCAAGCAGGGCGCGAACGGCGCGTCCGCCCCGGGCGCCGAACCTGCTGAAGTCAGAGAGCCGGCCGATGTTGCTGCGGATGAGACCCCCGGAGAGGAGATCGTCGCTCAGCTGGAACCGGTCGAGGATGTTCGGGGCGGCGCGGCCACCGCTGACGAACCCGCCGATGAGGCAGCGGATCCGGAACAGCCGGAGATTGCAGATCGCCGCCGCGCCGCTCAGCCTGCAACCGGTCAGACAGTTACCCGCGCAGCGCCTGAGCGCGAGCGGGTCGTCACCGACCCGGACGAGGCGGCGGCGGAGATCGAGCGTCGGGTGGCGGAAACGCGGCAGCGCCAGGAGCAGACCGAACGGCGTCGGCGCGCGGCGGAGCAGCCGGTTGCAGACCGCGAGCGTGAAGAGCGTCGCCGTGTCGCCGATACGGACGCTGCGGCGGATACCGGAGACGACGCTCCGGCACAGCCGGAATGGCGGGCACAGGCAGCCGAATACGTGCGCGCCTGGGAGTTGCCTTTGTCGGTCAGGCGCAGCCTGCCCGATCTCAAGCTCAGTATCCATGTGTTCTCTCCGGAGGAGGAGGGGCGTTTCGTATTGATCAACGGTGAACGTTACGTGCCCGGAGATGCATTGGCCGGCGGTGCCCGTCTGGTCGATATCCGCCGCGAGGGCGCCATCGTCGATTTTCGCGAGCATCGATTCCTGCTCGAGCCGTGATTGTCCAGCGCTTGTCGCCGACGAGCCGGCACGAACCGCTCTGGCCATGGATGCTGGTGCTGATCGGGATGGTCTGCCTGTCCATGACTGCCGGCTATGCACTGCTCGAACCGCGGCTGGCTGAAGCCTGGTTGCATTTCTGGGGCTTCGTGCCGTCCGAGGTCAACGCGATCCTGTCCAGAGCGCCGGCCACCTGGCTGGATCAACACCTGCTGGGGCTGGTCACGGCCTTGTTCGTGCATGCCGAGTGGCTGCACCTGGCCGGCAACCTGGCCTACCTGTGGGTGTTCGGCGTAGCCGTGGAGCGGGCCATCGGGCACTGGAGCTTTTTTCTCTTGTTCCTGGTGCTGGGCAGCATGGCCAACCTGGCGGTGGCCTGGCAACTGGGAGACGCCGCCATGCCGGTCATTGGTGCCAGTGGCGGCGTGTCGGCAATCATCGGCATCTATCTCGGATTGTTCCCCAACCGACGCATGGGGCTTTGGATCCCGCTGGGACTCTTCCTGCAGTTCGCACGCGTGCCGGCGTTGCTGGTGATCGGGTCGTGGTTCATCCTCCAGTTGCTCTACAGCGCGTTCGGCCCCATGTCGGGAGCCGTGGCCTGGTGGTCGCACGTGGCCGGGTTCATCGGTGGGCTGGCTGCATCCATGGCCCTGCGGCTGTTTGTCGGCACCGCCACCACGACATTCCAGGAAGACTGAATCAGGCAGGTTTTCATGTACAAGATATCCTTTCTCAATCAGGGCAAGGTCTACGAACTTTTTGCCCGGCAAGTGTCCGGCAGCGAACTGTCCTATGGCTTCATCGAGGTGAGCGAGCTCGTCTTCGAGGGGGAAGATTCGGTGGTGATCGATCCCACAGAGGAACGCATGCGCGAGGAGTTTGCCGATGTCGAGGTGTTGCACATTCCCATGCATTCGGTCATCCGGGTCGAACAGGTCAGGAAACGCGGAACCTGTGTGATTCGTGATTCGGAAACCGGCGAGAAGGTGACCCAGCTGCCGGTCGACGGCCCGCGGCGGAAACGTTGAGCACGGCCGGCTGCAGTCTGGTCGTGATGCAGGTGCTGTGCTATGGTTCCCGGCTGTTGCAAGACGGAGCGCATCATGTCCCACAAACTTTCGCGTTATCTTGTCGGCGTGATCCTGTTGCCGATCGCCATCGCGGTATCTGCCGGCCCCGATGAACCGAATTCCCGTGACGCCTTCTGGGACCAGCTGACCGAGCTCTGCGGTCAGGCCTTTGCCGGCGAAATGACGGGGTTCAGCCGCCCGTCCGATGACAGCTGGCTTGGGCGGGAAGTGATCATGCACGTGCGCGAATGCACCGGCGAAGAAATCCGCATCCCTTTGCATGTCGGCGAGAACCGTTCGCGCACCTGGATCGTGAGCCGCACGGCCGATGGCTTCCGGCTCAAGCACGATCACCGCCATGACGACGGCACGGAAGATGACGTGACCTGGTATGGCGGTCATACCACCGACCCCGGCCGGGCCTGGCGTCAGACCTTCCCGGTCGACGACTTTTCAAAAGCACTCTTTCTGGCCCACGGACTCGAGGTGTCCGTGGGCAATTTCTGGTCGATGGAAGTTCATCCCGGCGAGAAGTTCGCCTACGAGCTGGTCCGTGAGGGCCGGATCTTTCGGGCCGAGTTCGACCTGACCGCCCCCGTCGACGCGCCGCCGGCGCCGTGGGGACACGAATAATCGCCTGCCCAATCGCGGGCGTCATCTGACATTTCGGGGAATCTGACAAGACATGAGCCAAAACAACAACGAGGGACAGGGAGCCTCACCCAATCCTGATCTTCACAAGGTACTGCCTGGCGAGCGCACCCTGCTCGAGCGTGCGCTGAACTTCATCGAGGTAGTCGGCAACAAGTTGCCCGATCCGGCCGTGCTGTTCTTCCTGCTGATGATTGTCGTCTGGGTGCTGTCGGCGCTGCTTGCGCCGGTGCAGTTCGCTGCCGAGCATCCCAGCACGGGTGAGCCGATCCGGATCATCAACCAGCTGGCCGGGGACGAGATGGCCCAGTTCCTGGTCAACATGGTGCACGTGTTCGTCAATTTTGCACCGCTGGGCATCGTGCTTGTGGCCCTGCTGGGTGTCGGGGTGGCCGAGCATACCGGCTTCATCAACGCCGGCTTGAGGAAAATGCTGGGCTGGACCTCGGTCAAGCTGCTCACGCCCGTATTAATCCTGGTCGCCATCATCAGTCACACCGCGGCCGATGCCGGTTACGTGGTGGTCATACCACTCGGGGCCGTCATATTCTATGCAGCGGGACGACACCCACTGGCAGGGATCGCGGCGGCATTCGCCGGCGTGTCCGGTGGTTTTTCGGCCAACTTCATTCCTTCGGCTATCGATCCGATGCTGGCCGGCATCACCGAAGCGGCCGGACAGGTGATCGAGCCGACGCTGTACGTCAACCCGCTGGCCAACTGGTTCTTCATGGCCGCTTCCAGCCTGGTCGTCATTGGGGTGGGGTGGTGGCTCACCGACAAGATCATCGAACCGCGCCTGGTCAAGGACACACCGGTCGATGGCGACATGTCGGAAATGCCCACGATGGAACCGCTCTCGGAGCGCGAGTCGCGTGGGCTGACGTGGGCGACCTTCAGCATTGTGCTCTCCATCGTGCTGCTCGCGGTTGCCGTGCTCCTGCCGGAGTCTCCGCTGCGCGATCCCGACCCCGAGCTGGGCCTGTTCGAGAGCATTACCTCGTTCGGGTCACCGGTCATGCGTTCCATCGTGCCCTTGATCTTCATTCTTTTCCTGATTCCGGGCATTGTCTACGGCTACGCGGCGAAAACGATCGAGAACCATCGCGACATCATCGCCGGCATGACCAAGGCCATGGAGTCGATGGGCTACTACATCGTCATGGCCTTCTTCGCCGCACAGTTCATTGCCGCATTCTCCAGCTCCAACCTGGGTATACTCGTGGCCGTCAATGGTGCCGAGTGGCTGGGCGAAATGGGACTTCCGGCGCAGCTGACCATCGTCGGTATCGTTGCGCTGAGCTGGGTGGTCAACCTGTTTGTCGGCTCGGCCTCGGCCAAGTGGCTGATCATCGCGCCGATCTTCGTCCCCATGCTCATGCAGCTCGGCATCTCGCCGGAGCTGACACAGGCGGCTTACAGGGTCGGTGACTCCACCTCCAACATCATTACCCCGCTGTTGCCGTACTTCCCGCTGATCGTGGTGTTCTGCAAGCGCTACTTCACCGGGGCGGGCATCGGCACGCTGATCTCGATGATGCTGCCCTACGCCGTCGCGTTGTCGATCATCTGGACGGCGTTCCTTTTGCTTTACTGGTTCATCGGATTGCCGCTGGGTCTGCAGGCTTCCTACACCTACCCGGGCTGATTCGTCATAAAGGCCATGCTCCGGCCGATTGCGGCCGGAGTCGTGGTGCCGGGTTCATGGCAGCGTAACGGGCAGGTCTCGATCGTTACCGCCGGCGACTTCAGGCCGGTGCAGCAGTGTTGAAACCGGAACCAGCTCCACCCCCTCCTGCAGCAATTCCGGCACGGCTTGTTCCAGGAACTCGATGGTGTGCCGGCGAGGGTGGCCAATGGCGATGGCGAAACCGTCTCGCCGGGCCTGATCGAGCAGTTGCTCCCATGCCGATGCGATCGCTTCGGGCGTGGGGTCGTGGTCCAGGAAGACGTGGCGTCTGGCCGTGGCCAGGCCGGCATTGCGTGCCCGCTTCTCGAGCCTGGACCCCGGCGACGTGCGGCTGTCGAGCACGAACAGGTCAATGCCGTAGAGGTGCTCGAGCATGACGATGCCAGCCACCAGGCGTCGCACGGCCTCATCGTCGGATGTGAACAGGCTTCCCTGGTGATTGTTGATGCCGACGGCCTGATCGACGCGGTCGACGGCCCAGCGCAGATGAGCGGCCATGCGGGACGGGGACCAGCCGGGCTTCACGCAGTTCGCCTCGAACTCACAATTGTCGTGGCCGATACCCGGCAGCGGCAGGTGAATCAGGATATCGCGCTGTTGATTGGCGGCGTGTCGCGCGAGCTTCGGGGCCAACGGTCCGTCCGGGATGATCGCCACGGCAATGCGCCGATCCAGCGAGAGCACATCAAGGTCGTTGACCGTCAGGTAGCCGAGGTCGTCGATGACGATGGCGATCCTCGGAATGTCGGCGACGGCAGTGGACAGCCAGATGGCCGAAAGCAACGCGACCACGACCTGTTTGAATCCCCCGACTGCCCTCATTACAACGGCCTCAGTGCGCCTGCATGCGGCTGATGCTTGCCAGGACCCGGAGTGCGTCGGCAAGCATGGGATCGCTGTCGGCAAGCTCGTCGAATTCATCATTGGCTTCGATCGATCCCGGCAGGTGTCCATCGACATCGATCTCGCGTCGTCGACGATCATCCGAAGCATTGTGTTGCGCGTAGGTTGCGGAACTGAGCACGTCCGGATGCACGCCGCGGGCCTGGATGCGGGTGCCGGATGGCGTGTAGTAAAACGCTGTAGTCAGTCGTATCGCCGAACCGTTGGGCAGTGGCCACAAGGTCTGAACCGAGCCCTTGCCGAAGGTCGGCTCGCCGACGAGCATGGCCCTGCCATGATCGCGCAGCGCGGCGGCCAGAATTTCGGAGGCGGAGGCCGATCCGCGGTCGACAAGAACAACCATGGGAACGTCGACCAATCTTGCGGCGGGGCCGGTGCGATATTCAGCCGGCCGATTCAGCCCCCGGCCCTCGGCGGTGACGACCAGCCGGGACGACAGGAATAGATCGGCCACCGTGATCGCCGACTGCAGTATGCCGCCGGGGTTGTCGCGCAGGTCCAGCAACAGACCTGGCGGTGCCTCGTCCTCGCTTTCCAGTTGGGACAGCAGGTGTTCGAGTTCGCTACGGGTGGTTTGCTGGAAGCGACGGATACGAATGTGCCTGAAACCGCTCGTCAGGGCAGACATGTGTACGCTCTCACGTTCGATCAGTCCCCGCATGAGTGTCATGGCCAGCACATCGGAGCGATTCGCCCGGCGAATGCGGATGGTGACTTCGCTGCCCGCCGGGCCGCGCAGCATGTCGCCGGCCCGATCGATGTTGTAGGGAGTGAACTCGAATTCGTCGATGCCGACGATGCGATCGCCGGCCTCGATGCCGGCTGCGGCAGCCGGCGTATCGTCCAACACGGAAACCACGTGCAAGTGGTCGTTGGAAGTGCCCACCTCGATGCCAAGTCCACCGTAGCGCCCTGTGGTCTGTTCCTCCAGGGCGTGAAACTCTTCGGCACTCAGCCAACGCGAGTGCGGGTCGAGTCCATCGAGCATGCCGCGCAGCGCGGCCTCGAAGAGATGGCGATCGTCCACGTCCTCGACGTACTGGTCGCGAATATAACCCCACGCATCGGTAAAGGCGCGCAGGTCCTCGAAACTGATGGCGGATTCGGCCGGGGAGTCTGCGCTGGCCGGAAAGGCCAGTGCCAGACTCAGGCACAGTAAAACCAAAACACGAATGCTTGTCTGCTTCATGGCAATGCCCTTGGCGACGTGGCTTGAACTGCCATCGACAACCGCCATCATCGGTGCGACCGGATCAACGGTCAACCCAGCCGACCGGATCGAGCGGCCGGCCTTCACGGCGCAGTTCAAAGTATATCCCGGCTTCACTGGCTCCGCCGCTATTGCCCACGGTTGCCACCGTCTCGCCCGGGTTGACCCAGTCTCCGACATCGCGCAGCAGTGACTCGTTGTGGGCGTACAGGCTCATGAAGCCATCACCGTGATCGATGATCAGGATCAGGCCGTAGCCTCGCAACCAGTCGGCGTAGGCGACCCGGCCATGGGCGATGGCCCGCACCGGTGTGCCGGCATCGGCCCGGATCAGCCAGCCGCTCCACTGCATGTCGCCGCCACGTTGATCACCGAAGCTGCGCACCACTGGGCCCTCGACCGGAACGGGCAGTTCCCCGCGCAACTCAGCAAACGGTGCGACTTCGAAATCCGGAGGGACATCGGCCAGCGCCGTGGCCAGCTCTTCGAGCAGGCGGGTCAGTTCGGCCGCGTCTTCCTCGAGATCAGCAATCCGCTCGCGGTCATCGCGAATGCGGCTTTCCAGCTGCGTCAGCGCGGCCTCGCGCTCATCCTGGGCCCGTTCGAGTTCGGCCAGCTCAGCTTCCTGGCGCTCGAGCAGTTGGCGTTGCTGCCGAAGCTGGCCGTCCAGGTCGCGTCCGGCTTGTGCCAGGTCCTCCAGGGATTCATTGAGTTGCTCCATGGCATCCAGGCGTGCGCGCGTGAGGTAGCCGTGGTAGGCCAGTTGCCGAGACAGGCGCCGGGGGTCGTCCTGGTTGAGCAACATCTTGAGGCGTGAATCCGATCCCTGCCGATAGGCCACGGCCAGTTGACGTGCCAGCGACTGGGCATGCTCGCCGGCTTCAGCTTCGAGTTCACTGCGACGTTGCTCCAGCTCGGCGATGGCATCTTGCGTCTGGTCGAGCGCCGTGGCGGTCGAGCGGGCATTGCGACGGGCCGAAGAAACCCTGCGTTCGGCCTCGGCCAGTGCTTCCAGGTGGTGGTCACGCTGCCCGAGGTTGCGATCCAGGCGTTGCTGGATGGCGCCGATCTCCTGCTTCAGTTCATCCAGGCGGGCCTCGATTTCTTCCGGCGAGCGCTCATCCAGCGCGACGGCAAGCGCCGTGCCCAGCATGGCGAACACTGCGACCGAGACGCGTGCAAGGGCCCGATCAGCCCACATCAATCAGCGACTTGCCCGTCATCGGCTCCGGTATGTCGAGCCCGAGCAGGTTGAGCATGGTCGGGGCTATGTCGCGCAGGCTGCCGCGCTCGAGCATCTTCACCCGTCGCGGTCCGACGTACAGGAAGGGCACCGGGTTGGTGGTATGGGCCGTGTGAGGCTGTCCGTTTTCGGGATCGCTCATCTGCTCGACGTTGCCGTGATCCGCGGTCACCAGCATTTCCCCGCCGGCGCGTCGGACTGCTTCGTCAACATGCCCCAGCAGCGAATCGACCGCTTCGACCGCCTTGACGGCCGCTTCGAATACGCCGCTGTGTCCGACCATGTCGGGGTTGGCGACATTGCAGATGATGACCTGGTAGTCACCGCTGCCGATGGCCGCGACCAGGTCGTCGGTCAGTTGCGGCGCACTCATCTCCGGCTGGAGATCGTATGTGGCGACGTCCGGGGAGGGGATCAGCTTGCGTTCCTCACCATCGAAGACCTGTTCCTCGCCGCCGTTGAAGAAATAGGTGACGTGGGCATACTTCTCGGTCTCGGCAATACGCAGTTGCCTGAATCCCGCGGCGGCCAGCTCGGCGCCGAGCAGGTGCTCGTGGCTAACCGGGCCGAAAGCGGCTTCGGTATCCAGCGTGTCCTGGTAGCGTGTCATGGTGGCCATCCGGGCGAGTTTGGGGCGGCGTGCCTCAAAACCGTCGAAATCCGGTGTGACAAAGGCGCTGGTGAGCTGGCGGGCGCGGTCGGCACGAAAGTTGATGAAAATGACCACATCGCCGTCCTCGACCCGGCGACCGTCTCCGATCACCGTGGGCAGGACGAACTCGTCGTCCTCGCCGCGCTCGTAGGCTTGCTCCAGCGCTTCGGAGGCACTGTCGCATCGATGCTCGGCCTCGGCCTCGACAATGGCGTTCCAGGCCTTGTGGGTGCGCGCCCAGCGCTGGTCGCGGTCCATCGCGTAGTAGCGTCCGCTGACACTGGCGATCCGGGCTTGGTCATGACCCCCGACGGCGGCTTCCAGACGGGCGATCGAGGGGGCGGCGCTGCGCGGCGGCATGTCTCTGCCGTCGAGAAAGGCGTGGACTGAGACCTCGGGCGGCCCCTTCTCCAGGGCGAGGTCGAGGGTGGCCAGCAAGTGGTCTTCATGACTGTGGACGCCACCGGGCGACAGCAGCCCCATCACGTGGACGCATCCGCCACTCGCCCGAGCCTTCTCGATGGCGCCGAGCAGGGCAGGGTTGCGCGCGAAACTGCCGTCCCTTATTGCCTGACCGATGCGGGTCAACTCCTGGTAAACGATACGGCCGGCACCGATGTTGAGGTGGCCGACCTCTGAATTGCCCATCTGACCGTCGGGCAGGCCGACCGCTTCGCCGGAGGTTTCAAGCAGACTGTACGGGCTGGCCTCCCACAGGCGGTCCCAGTTGGGCGTGTGACCGGTACTGATCGCATTGTCGGGGGCCGCTTCGCGATGGCCCCAGCCATCGAGAATCAGCAGAACCAGGGGCTGATGTTCAGGCATTGGGCTCGGCATCCTCTTGAGTTTTGGGTCGATTGTTCCAATTATCCCACAGGCTGGCCGCAGGGTGCTGGCAACGAAAGTCCATATCTAGGATAATGGGCGGCTTTGGCCCGAGCTGGATTAGGTGATGGAACGCATTCTCGAGTTCATCGGCAACCACACGATTCTCACCGGTATATTCGGTGTGGTGTTGCTGGCCTGGATCATTTACGAGGTCAGCCGCATGACCCGGCACTGGAAGGAGGTCGATTCGCTCGGCGCCGTGCGAATGATCAACCGGGAGGATCCGGTGATCCTCGACGTTTCCAACAGTACCGACTATGCCAAGGGTCATATCCACGGCGCCTTGCACATGCCGCCATCGAAAATCGAGGCAGGCAACCAGGAACTGCTCAAGCACAAGGAACGACCGGTGCTGGTTTATTGCAAGAACGGCCAGGTCTCGCCACAGATGGCGACACGTCTGACCCGTCTGGGTTTCACCAACGTCAACATGCTGACCGGTGGCCTGACCCAGTGGATCGCCGATCAGCAGCCGGTCACCCGTCACAAGGGAGCGGCGAAATCCGGCGGAGGCAAGGACAAGAAAGGCAAGAAGGACAAGGAGAAGTCCCGGGCCGAAGTCAAACAGGCCAGTGAGGACAATTGATCCTCGCGGCGATACATCCAACATCAATCACTTCAAGGAAAGAACGTAAATCATGGCTGAAGAAAACCAGGGCGCTGCAGGCGCCACCCAGGACAATCAGCAGCAGGAAGCTCAAATGGCCGTCCAGCACGTCTACCTGCGTGATGCCTCCTTCGAGGCACCGAACGTGCTCGAACTCGACCAGAGTGCCGGTCAGCCCGACATCAATCTGAATCTGTCGCAGCGCACCAACCAGATGGCCGACAACCGTTGGGAAGTGGTGCTGTCGATCACGGTGACCTCCAAGCAGGGCGACAAGACTGCTTTCCTGTGCGAGGTGCACTACGGCGGCATCTTCCAGGTTGCCGGGTTCAGCGAGGAGCAGATGCCCTACGTGATCAACGTGCTGTGCCCGAATGTGCTGTTTCCCTACTGCCGCAGCCAGATTGCTTCCATGGTCCAGGCCGGCGGGTTCTTCATGCCGCCGCTGCAGCCGATCAACTTCGAGGCCATCTACCGGCAGCGCCTCGAACGCGCCCGCGAAGAAAACGCACAGGGCGAAGGCCAGTCCGAGTCAGAAAACTGACCGATGCCTGTATCGGTCGCCGTTCTCGGAGCCGGGTCGTGGGGGACGGCACTTGCCATCCAACTGGCCCGGCTCGACCACTCGGTCCGGCTGTGGGCACGCGATGCGGGCCAGGCCGACGCCATGCAGTCCGGTCGAGTCAACGAGCGCTATCTGCCGGGTATCACGCTGGCCGACAACATCACCGTTTCGGCCGACTTCGATGCCTGTGTCGACGGCGCCGAACGCATTCTGGTGGTGACGCCCAGCCACGCGTTTGCCGAGACCATTGACCGGTTGTCCGCGTCACTGACCCCGGAAATCGGTCTGGCCTGGGCCAGCAAAGGGTTCGAACCGGGCAGTGGCCGGCTGCTGCATGAAGTGGCGGTCGAGCGCCTGGGCGGGAATATCCCGCTGGCCCTGGTCACTGGCCCGTCATTTGCCCGCGAGGTGGCTGAAGGATTACCCACGGCAGTGACCGTGGCGGCCAACAACCCGGATTTCGGTCATCGCTGGGCCGAAATGCTGCATGGTGCCAGCTTCCGCGCCTACTACACCGCCGATCTGGTTGGCGCCGAACTCGGCGGGGCGATCAAGAACGTTCTGGCAGTCGCCTGCGGCATGGCCGATGGCCTCGAGCTGGGCAGCAATACCCGGGCGGCACTGATCACGCGCGGCCTGGCCGAAATGATGCGGCTGGGACAGGCCCTGGGCGGCGATCCGCGAACACTGATGGGGCTGGCTGGTATCGGCGACCTGGTGTTGACCTGTACCGGTGACCTGTCGCGCAACCGACGCCTCGGCCTGGCACTGGGGCAGGGACGCAGTCGCGACGAAGCCGAGGCGGAAATCGGACAGGTCGTCGAAGGCATCAAGACTTCCGAGGAGGTCATGCGCCTGGCCGAGCGAACCGGAGTGGAGATGCCCATATCCGAGCAGGTGCACGGCATTCTGTTCAAGGGCTGGAACGCGCGCAAGGGCGTACAGGTACTGATGGAGCGCGACCTCAAGCGCGAGACCGAGTAGCCGCCAGCTCGACGTGACGGACGCACCGGGAGTGCGTCCGTCCGATTTCTCCCAGACTTCACGGAAAAAACAGGGGTAGACCGCCCGGCTCGATGGCCGGAGACGGGCGAGCTTGCCCGTATTCCGGCCTGTCACCGCGTTCGGTGCGTTCCCCCTTGCACCCGGGGAGCCAAGCGCGTATCGTATTTGCTCGGCACAAGATATTGTGCTCGGGGTCAAGAAATGGCACAACAGGTTGTGAACAAGGGGGTGAGCAACCTGTGAATAACAGTCACTATCAGATCATAATCAAGAGGTTGCGGGTATGAGCGTTTCGGCAGAAGACTTATCGGCTGCGCTCCCGGAAATCGCATTCCAGGAAGCATCGCTGGATATCTGGGACAAGAAATATCGCCTCAAGGCCAAATCGGGCGAAGTCATCGATCGGGACATCGATGAAACCTACAAGCGTGTTGCGCGTGCCCTGGCCGAGGTCGAGGAGTCACGTGAGGGTCGGGAACACTGGTACCGCGAGTTCCTGTGGGCCCTGCGGCGCGGGGCCATACCGGCCGGTCGCATCACGTCGAATGCCGGTGCCCTGGAGCACAAGCCGGCGACTTCGACGATCAACTGCACCGTTTCCGGCACGATCAAGGACTCGATGAACGACATTCTCGGCAAGGTGCATGAAGCCGGCCTGACGCTCAAGGCCGGTTGCGGCATCGGCTACGAGTTTTCCACGCTCAGGCCCAAGGGGGCCTACGTGTCCGGTGCCGGCGCCTACACCTCCGGCCCGCTGTCGTTCATGGACATCTACGACAAGATGTGCTTTACCGTCTCGTCGGCAGGCGGGCGTCGGGGCGCCCAGATGGCGACCTTCGATGTGGCACATCCCGACGTGATGGATTTCATCCGGGCCAAGCGCTCCGACGGCGTGCTGCGTCAGTTCAACTGTTCTCTGCTGATCACCGACGATTTCGTCCAGGCCGTGGTCGACGATAGCGACTGGCCGCTGGTCTACCCGGTACTCGACTCCGAGGCCGAGGAGCTGGACCTCAACGACCCCGAGCAGGTGCTGTGGCGGGAATGGCCGATCACCGACGGGTACGTCAGCAATGACGAGGGCCTGGTCGCCTGCCGCATCTACCGCACGGTACAGGCTCGACGGTTGTGGAACATGATCATGACCAGCACCTACGACTATGCCGAACCCGGTTTCGTGCTGGTCGACCGCATCAACGAACAGAACAACAACTGGTGGTGCGAGAACATCCGCGCGACCAACCCGTGCGTGACCGCCGATACCTGGGTTCAGACCGCGAATGGTCCGAGACAGGTTGGCGATCTCATTGGGCAGCCGTTCACCGCGGTTGTTGACGGTGCCGGTCACGCCAGCGGCGCGGAGGGCTTTTTCAGGACTGCAACCAAGGCGGTCGTGCGGCTTGTCACCGCTGAAGGCTACGAATTGAAATTGACGCGTGACCACCGCGTGCGTCGAGTAAGCGAATTCACTCGTTACAAGACAGACACCGAGTGGCGTCAGGCAGGCGATCTGCAGCCGGGCGATCGTGTCCTGCTCAATGATCATCGTGAGGCCCCGCAGTGGAACGGTGCACTCGACGAGGACAAGGGCTATCTGCTGGGACTGCTCGTCGGCGACGGCACTCTCAAGGACGACACCGCGGTATTGTCGGTCTGGCAGGATGCGGCCATTGCAAACGGGGCGTGTGCCGGTTCCGGTGCCAGCGCCATCATGCAGATGGCTGAAGCAGCGGCACGATCGCTTCCTCACCGGGCCGATTTTGGGGGCTGGATGCCGGTCAAGGGAAGAAACGAATTTCGTCTCAAGTCCGCGGCCGTCAGGGATCTCGCGCATGAAATGGGAATGTCTTCGGGCAACAAGACCATCACGCCAGAACTCGAGAAGGCCTCGGCAGCCGGTTATCGCGGCTTTCTGCGTGGTTTCTTCGATGCTGATGGCAGCGTTCAGGGCAGTCAGGCCAAGGGGGTTAGCGTGCGACTCAGTCAAAGCGACCCTGATTGCCTTAAGGCCGTGCAGCGAATGCTGTTGCGCCTGGGAATCGCCTCGAAGCTCTACAAGGATCGTCGCAAGGACTCCCATAGCCTGTTGCCCGACGGCAAGGGCGGCGAACGGCTCTATCCCATCCAGCCGCAGCATGAACTGGTCATCAGCAGTGAAAACCTGCTGCGTTTCAATGAAGTGGTCGGATTCGCCGACTCGGGCAAACAGGCGCTGCTCGATCAGTTGCTCGAGGGCTATGCGCGCAGCCTCAATCGCGAGCGCTTTACTGCCCGCGTCACTGCCGTGGAAGAGGCCGGCAAGGAAGATGTTTTCGATGTGCAGGTGCCGGGCATCAACACCTTCGATGCCAACGGCCTGCATGCACATAACTGTGGCGAACAGCCACTGCCACCCTACGGCGCCTGCCTGCTCGGCTCGGTCAACCTGACCCGTTTTGTCGAGGAGCCATTCACCGAGAACGCCCGCTTCAACTGGGATGAGTACCGCCGCACGGTGCAGATCTTCACCCGCATGCTCGACAACGTCGTCGAGATCAACGGCCTGCCGCTCGACGAGCAGAAGCGCGAGATCATGTACAAGCGTCGTCATGGCATGGGTTTCCTGGGCCTGGGCTCGGCGCTGACCATGATGCGCATGCAGTACGGCCGGCCCGATTCGCTGGAGTTCACCGAGCGGGTGGCCCGGGAAATGGCCGTGGCCGGCTGGGAAGCCGCACTGGAGCTGTCCGAAGAGAAGGGGCCGGCACCTATCATGCTCGACGAGTTCGAAGTCACGCCGGAGATGCTCAGAAAGCGGCCCGAAATGAAGCGTGACGGCTACAAGCCGGGTGACCGCGTGCCGGGGCGTATCCTGCATGCCCGCTACAGCCGCTACATGCAACGCGTAGCCGAAGTGGCCCCGGAAGTGGTCGAGCGGCTGGCGGAGAAGGGGGCACGCTTCACGCATCACACGTCGATCGCTCCGACCGGCACGATTTCGCTGTCGCTCGCCAATAACGCGTCCAACGGCATTGAACCGAGCTTTGCCCATCACTACAACCGCAACGTGATCCGTGAAGGTCGCAAGAGCAAGGAAAAGGTCAGCGTCTATTCCTACGAACTGCTGGCCTATCGCACCCTGGTCAATTCGGCCGCGATGCCGTACTCGGAAGACGAGAACGAGCAGTTACCCGATTACTTCGTGACTGCCGAGACCATTACGCCGAAGGAACATGTTGGCATTCAGGCCGCGGCACAGAGATGGATCGACAGTTCGATCTCCAAGACCGCGAACGTGCCGACCGACTACCCCTACGAGGACTTCAAGAACATTTACCTGTTCGCCTGGGAACAGGGGCTGAAGGGCTGTACGACCTTCCGCTTCAACCCCGAAGCATTCCAGGGGGTGCTGGTAACCGACAAGGATCTGGAGTCGACGACTTACGAGTTCGAGCTGGAAGACGGTTCGAAGGTCGAACTCAAGGGCAACGAGGAAGTCGAGTACGACGGCGAGATTCACACTGCCGCCAACCTGTTCGATGCCCTGAAAGAAGGCTACTACGGCAAATTTTGATCATGAATGCAATGCGGGAGCATTGAGATGACTACCAGGATTGACAAGAAGATCGTTGACTACAAGGTGCGCGACAAGACCGAGGCGGATGCGGGCAAAGCGGCCGGGGAGAAGCCCAGGCCCGAGAAGGCCGAGATCATCCGCATGCACGAAAAGCTGGAAAGACCCGAGGGCATGGAATGCCTGGAGGGTGCGACCTACAAGATTCGTACGCCGCTTGACGATCACGCGCTTTACGTGACCATCAACGACATCGTGCTCAACCCCGGCACCGAGCACGAGCAGCGCCGGCCCTTCGAGATTTTCATCAACTCGAAGAACATGGATCACTTCCAGTGGATCGTGGCACTGACTCGCGTGATGTCGGCAGTGTTTCGTAAAGGCGGAGACGTGACATTCCTGTCCGAGGAATTGCAGGCGGTGTTCGATCCCAAGGGCGGCTACTTCAAGCCCGGCGGACGCTTCGTGCCCTCCATCGTGGCCGATATCGGCGCCGTGCTGGAACATCATCTCAAGCGCATCGGAATGCTCGAGCCCGACGAGCTCAGTGAGCAACAGCAGCTGATGCTTGAACAGAAGCGGGCCGAGGCTGAAGCCCGTGAACGGCAGGCCGACGAGCCGGCAGAAAAAAAAACGATAGCTGACACGGGAACTATTACGCCGACAGCGGCTGACGAGGCGAGCTATCCGGCATCGGCGACCCTGTGCTTCAAGTGCAACACGAAGGCCATGGTGTTGCTCGACGGTTGCCAGACCTGCCTGGCCTGCGGCTACTCCAAGTGCGGGTGATCAATTGATCACCGGCTGAGCCGGCGGCGCCGGCTCAGCCGGCATTGCCGCTGGCACCGTTTACTTGGGCGACGTTCTTTGGCTCCCGTTCCGGCGTGGGTAGGGTGCCAATTGCTTGATCTGAATCAATAGCAGTGCGCGCCACTGTCTCTAGGATGGTAGATCACGGTGAACCGGGTCTGCCATTATGTTGTTCAGTCGAATCCTGCTCCCGCTTGATGGATCGGCGCATGCCGAGCATGCCTTACCGCATGCTGGACATATCGCACGGCTGTTCGGCAGCCGCTTGTCACTGTTGAGGGTGCTCGGTGGCGTTGAGGCAAACGGGCACACCGGCAGCGAAAGCATTGACTGGCGACTGCGGCGTGCGGAGGCCGAGCGCTACCTGAACGCGCTCAAGGGAGACCAGCGGCTGCGAGATGTCGAGACGGAGGTCGTGGTGACCGAAGGAAGACCGGCTGAACGCATTGCCGATCATGTTCGCCGCAACGATATCCAGCTCGTCATCATGTCCTCCTGGGGGGCGGGAGGAGAGAGTGAGTTTCCCCATGGCGGGACGGTCTTCAAGGTCCTCGCCAGTACGGGAATTTCCTACCTGGTGGTCAACGAAGTAGAACGCACCAGCGGTTCGGAGGGCTACCGGCGTATCCTGGTGCCACTGGACGGCTCCTACCAGGCCGAAGCGGCAGCGCATGTCGCCGTTGCGCTGGATCCAGGTCATGACGCGGACATACTCCTGTGTCACGTGGTCAGCGAGCCCGTGATGCCAAGGCGCCGGCCATTGACCGATACAGAGAGATCACTCAAGGAGCGCTTGATCGAGTGCAACCGGCGTGTAGGTGGCGGCTATCTCGAGGAACTACGCGATCAGTTTGGCGGGCAGCATCGAATTCGAATCCGTCTGGAAGTGGCCCGTAACCCGGTGGCCTGCATCACTGAACTATGTCGGCAGGAAGTGCCCGACCTGATGATCCTGACCGCGCCCGGCGGCATTGATTTGACGGGTGGTTCCGGTGAATCCATCCTGCAGTCCCTGCTGTCATCCACATACCTGCCTACCCTGGTTATCAGGGATAACTTGAATACTTCCGGCGACTTTACCGGCAATGCAAAGTAATCGGGAGGGCGGGCGCGCATGACACAAGCCCCAACCGCTTCGAGCCCGGTGCGACCCGAACTCGAGCAGGCCTTGCGCGAGCTCGCCCTGCGAACCAGTGCTGCCGGGAAGTGCCGTGCAAAACCACTGCAGTTGCAGTCACGCCGCAGTCGTTTGGAAGGCATCTATGCGGCTATCGATCGTGTTCAGGTAGAGGGGCACAGCATCACCCGCGCCGAGGAGTGGTTGCTGGACAATCGCCACATCATCGAGGATGCGCTCACCGGACTGCGTTCCGACTTGCCGGCCGGATACATCCGCACCCTTCCGCAAGTAATCGGTTCCGGAAATGGTCCCGAACCGGCAGTTGCCGCTCTGGCTCGCCTCCTGCTTGAATATGGCGGTGATCCGATTGAACTCGACTGGGTCGAGCGCACCGCTGAC
>SKSJ01000053.1 GCA_007123055.1 Wenzhouxiangella sp.
AGGGAGTGCTCTACCGCCTGAGCTACGTGGGCGCGATTTTTTGGAGCGGGTGATCGGAATCGAACCGACATCATCAGCTTGGAAGGCTGAGGTTCTACCGTTGAACTACACCCGCCTCGTACCTGGTGCGCCAGCCGCATGTCCGGCGCGGAAATCTGGTGGAGGGGGCAGGATTCGAACCTGCGAAGGCTAAGCCAGCAGATTTACAGTCTGCCCTCGTTGACCGCTTGAGTACCCCTCCGGCTAATTCCGGGTTCAATCGATAACCTGATTTGACCGATTCCGGGCTCTTCCCGATGTTTCCAGACGAAGCCCGCAATTCTGACCGATAACGAATTGCAAGTCAACATCTGTTTGGGATTTACCTAGGGAGCCTCTGAACAACTCTGCGCGGGCGCGACGGGTCTTTGCGGGATGACCCGGTGCGGCTTCGGCGAGCGTGGTTTGGTTATTCCAAATGAGCGAGCCGAAACGCAGCGGGTCGCCCGCAAAGGCCCGTCCCGAAGGGTTTCGCCTCAAAAGCCGCATCTCGCGCGTTGCGCCCCTCGGCCGTAGCTACGGCTACTGTCACTCGGGTCGCACCACACGATCTGCGGCTTTTGATGCAGAAACGCGCTCCGCGCAGAGTTGTTCAGAGGCTCCCTAGAGCTGGATCCGCCGCAGGTGCCGATCCACTGCCAGCCAGGAACCGATCACGCCGAGCGCGCCGCTGCCCAGCACCAATGCCAGGCTCAGCCGGGGGGACAACGGCCGCAGCCCAAGCTCGGCGTCATAGGTGCCGCCCAGGACCTCGACCGGCCCGGCCAGCACCACAAGTGCCAGGCGCACCAGCACCCACGCCAGCAGGCCGCCGGCGAGCCCATACCAAAGCCCCGAGTAGAGAAACGGCCGGCGGATGAATCCCCTGGTTGCGCCGACCAGCGCCATCACCTCGATTTCCTCACGCCGATTGTGGATATCCATGCGGATGGTATTGCCCACGACAAAGGCGACGGCAGCCGCGAACAGCAGCGCCAGTAAAATGGTGAGTTGACGGATGACCTCGATCATTGCCGCCAGCCGCTCCAGCCATTGCAGGTCGACAATGACCGACTCCACTCCCTCCTCGCGCTGTAGCCGCCTGGCCAGTTCCGGCAGGACGCTTGCCGTCATCGGGGTCACTTCCAGCACCCATGGCAAGGGATTGTCTTCAATGGCGGCAACCGCCTCGCCCAGGCCCATCTGGCCGGCCAGCTCCGACAAGCCTTCGGAGGGACTGATCGGATCGACCGCCGTGATTTCGTCCCAGGCGCTCAGTCGGGAGCTGAGACGCATCGCCTGCTGGTCGTCGACCCCGCCGTCGAGGAATACCGACAGCGTGTCGAGGTGTTCCCAGTCCTGCCCCAGGTGCGAGGCATTGTCCAGCGCCACCCACAAACCCGTCGGCAGGCACAGGGCCACCGCCAGCACCATGACGGTCATGGCCGAGGCGATCGGCTGCCGAACCAGGGTGCCCAGCGAGGACAGGAGGCTGAAGGCATGGCGCCTGCCCCAGGCCCGAATGCCGCCGGGCAAGCGGGAGTCGGCGGTTCGCAAACGCGTGGTCATGACGCCGACGCCTCTACCCGGGCCGGGACATCGTCGATCAGTTGCCCATCACGCAGCACCAGCACGCGACGACGAAGGCGACGGATCAACTCGAGATCGTGACTGGCAATCAACACGGTGGTTCCCAGCTCATTGAGCTGCATGAAAAACTGCATCAGGTCGGCCGACAGTTCGGGGTCGAGATTACCGGTCGGCTCGTCGGCCAGTATCAGGGGCGGCTTGCCGATGATGGCCCGCGCGATGCCGACACGCTGCTGTTCGCCGCCGGAGAGCATGGGCGGGTACATGCGCTCCTTGTCGAGCAGCCCGACCTTGTCGAGCACGGCACGCACCCGCCGCTGGATCTCCGGGTAAGGTGCACCGGCAATCACCAGCGGCAATGCAACGTTGTCGAACACCCGGCGGTCGGACAACAGCCGGTGGTCCTGGAAAATGATGCCGATGCGGCGACGCAACCCCGGGATGTGACGCCGGGCCGCCTTGCCAACGTTGCGGCCGTCAAACAGCACCTGGCCCCGGCTCGGCCGCTCGAGCAGCGCGATCAGTCGCAGCAGGGTGGACTTGCCGGCACCGGAGTGACCGGTGAGAAAGGCCAGCTCTCCCTTTTCCAGGTGAAAACTGACATCCTTGAGTGCCTGCATGCCGCCGGGATAGCGCTTGGCGACGTGTTCGAAAACCACCATCGCGCTCACCCCAGCAACTGACTCATGTTCATGATCGGCAGCATGATGGCCAGGACGATATAGAGCACGATCATGCCGACCACAAGAATCAGAAGTGGCTGCAGGACGGCCAGCAGCATGGCAGATGCTGACTGCAACTCACGCTCCTGGATATCTGCGGCATGCTCGAGCATGGCGGCCAGTTCGCCACTCTTCTCGCCACCGCTGATCAGGCGCCTGGCCATGGGCGGCAACCAGTCACGCCCGGCCAGGGACTGACTCAGTGACACGCCCTCGCGCACCTGGGCGGCGGCACGACCGATGTCGGCACGCACCACCTCGTTACTCACCACGCCGGCAGCCACCTTGAGCGCTTCGACCAGCGGCACGGCACTGTTGACCAGAATGGCCAGCGTCCGGGTGAAGGTCGCCGTCTCTCGAGCCCGAACCAGCCGGCCGGCGATCGGCAGGGCCAGAACGATCTCGTCGCGGGTTCGGCGCGGGCCCGGCTGGCGCACCGCCAGGACCAGAACTCCAGCGACCAGGCCCAGGATGACCAGCACCAGCCAGCCCCAGCCAGCGACGAAATCCGACAGGCCCAGCAGACTTCGCGTGATCAATGGCAGGTCTTCCGCCGCCTGCTCGAACACACCGATCACGCGCGGCACCACGAAAGCGATCAGCCCCCAGACCACGGCAATGGCCACCCCGACGAGCAGCACGGGATAAATCAGCGCCATGCCGAAACTGCGGCGCATTTCCTCGCGATTCTCGGCATGAGTGGCCAGTCGCTCGAGCACCGCATCGAGCCGACCGGCCCGTTCACCGGCGGCAATCGCCGCGGTGTAGAGCTCGGGAAACAGGCGCGGGTGCTCCGCCATGCCGGCCGACAGGCTCTGGCCCTCCATCACCCGCGCGCGAATCGCGCCGAGCTGGCGACGGATCTGCGGCTGATCGGTTTGCTCGACCAGTACCGAAAGCACCTCTTCCAGCGGAAGCCCTGCCTTTAGCAAGGTCGACATCTGCCTGAGCAACAGGGCCCGCTCGCGACCGCGCCGAACGAATCCACCACCGACGCGAGATTCCACGCCCACGGCGCGCACGTCCAGTGGAATCAGGCCACGTTCACGCAACTGGCCGCGGGCGGCCCGCGCAGTGTCGGCCTGCAGCACGCCCCGGGTGGTGGCGCCGGCATCGGTCAGTGCCTGGTATTCGTATGCTCCCATTGGCTCGCGTTCGCTCGCAGGTTTCAGGTTTCAGGGAGAGCCCGCGTAGGTCGGGGTTACATCCCCGACGGACGACAATCCGGGTCTGATCACGCCTGGCTACGCGTGTACCGACTTGAAAGATCGTCCGTCGGGGACGTGGCCCCGACCTACGCAGCCCTCGTTACACGCAAGACCTCTTCGAGCGAGGTCGTGCCGTCCAGCGCCTTTTGCCAGCCATCCTCCGTGATGCTTGGCGCAAGTTCGCGTGCGAGTTCCTCCAGCGCCTGTTCGCTGGCGCCGTCGTGAATTAGTCTACGCATGTGATCATTGACCGGCACGAGCTCGTAGATACCGGTTCGGCCGCGGTAGCCGGACACGCCCTCGGGCAGGTCGGCTCGCGGCCGGTAGAGAGTCGCCGGGCCGTCATGCTTGACACCGAGACGCGACAGCTCGTCGGCCGATACCGTGTACGACTCGCGCCATTCCGGGTCGAGCACGCGCACCAGGCGCTGGGCCAGCACGCCGATGGTGCTCGAGGCGAGCAAGAAGGGCTCGATCCCCATGTCGACCAGGCGCGTGATGGCGCCGACGGCGGTATTGGTGTGCAGCGTGGAGAGCACCAGGTGGCCGGTCAGGCTCGCCTGTACCGCGATCCGCGCCGTTTCCAGGTCGCGAATCTCGCCGACCATGACCACGTCAGGGTCTTGGCGCAGGATGGCGCGCAGGCCGCGCGCGAAGGTCAGATCCACCTTGGGATTGACCTGGGTCTGGCCGATGCCGTCAAGATCGTACTCGATCGGATCCTCGACCGTCATGATATTGCGGCTGCGATCGTTGAGGCGCATCAGTGCGGCATAGAGCGTCGTCGACTTGCCCGAGCCGGTCGGACCAGTCACCAGCAGGATGCCGTGCGGACGCGCCACAAGTGCTTCCATGCGCGAGCGGGTGTGCTCGTCCATGCCCAGCTCCACCAGGTCCAGTCGTCCGGCCTGCTTGTCGAGCAGGCGGAGGACCACGCGCTCGCCGTGGCTGGCCGGGAGCGTGGACACGCGCACGTCCACCGGACGACCGGCGATGCGCAGGCCGATACGACCGTCCTGGGGAATTCGCTTCTCGGCAATGTCGAGCCTGGCCATGACCTTGATGCGCGACACGATCAGCCCGGCGAGTCCGCGCGCCGGGCTCATCACCTCGCGCAGCACGCCGTCCACCCTGAAACGGATCGACAGCCTGTCCTCGAACGGCTCCAGGTGGATATCGGAAGCCCCCTCGCGAATGGCCTGGGTGAGCACACCATTGATCAGACGAATGATAGGGGCATCGTCTTCGCTTTCCAGCAAGTCAGCGGGCTCGGGCAGGTCTTCGGCCAGGCGCGCCAGGTCCAGGTCCTCGCCCAGGTCCTCGGCCACCTGGCGGGCAGCGGAATCCCCGGATTCGTAGAGGCTGACGACCAGGTTCTCGAATTCGGTGGCAGCCAGGCGCTCGATGGCCACCGGTCCATGCAGTCGACGACGCACCTCTTGCAAGGCGCCAACGTCGACCGGTTCGCGCACGGCCAGCCGGAAACGACCGTCACTGTCGCGCCCGGCCACGGTCACACCGCGACGGCGCGCAAAGGCATAGGCGGGGCGAAATTCACCGCTCATCGTCGGGCGTCTGCAGGAAATCGTCGAGTTCGGGCAACAAAGGCATCTGCTCGCGCGGGGTCAGGCCACGACGCCCTTCGCGCTGCTCGAGCTGGATATCGCGGATGCGGGTGTACTTGGAGCGGCTGATATCGCCCATGAGTTCATCATCGTGCAGAATGCGCGGGCGGATGAACACCATCAGGTTGCGCTTGACGTTGCTCGAGGTGCGGTACTTGAACAACTCGCCCAGCAGGGGGATCCGGCTCAGGCCGGGCACGCGCTCCTCGCCTTCCTGCAGATCGTCGCTCATCAGGCCACCGAGCACCAGGATATCGCCATCGGGCACCATTACCCGGGTCGAAATGGTGCGCTTGTTGGTGATCAGGTCAACCGCACCGGACGAGGGCGCCAGGGTCGAAACCTCCTGGGCGATATTGAGAATGATCATGTCCCCCTCGTTGATATGCGGGGTCACGTTGAGCTTGATGCCGATCTCTTCGCGGTTGATGGTCTGGAAGGGATTGACCTGCCCCTCCCCTGTCGCCACACCGGTCTGTGAAAAGCTTCCAGACAGAAACGGCACTTCCTGACCGACATTGATGCTGGCCTCGTGGTTGTCCAGCGTCACCACCGAGGGCGTGGAGAGCACGTTGGTGTTGGAGTCGCTCGCCAGGGCCCGCGCCAGGCCGCCGATCTCGAGCACTTCCACACCCAGCAGACTGGAGCGCCCGCGCACGTAGCCAAGATTCATGCCGCGCCCGGGCAGCACCATGCCGTCGCCCTCGCCGGCCAGACCGGCACTGAGGTTGAGCAGGTTGTTTCCACCACTCTGGAAGTTGGTTCCACCGAAAAACCCGCGCTCACCCGACTCGAAGAACTGCCACTGGATGCCGAGCTCCTGGCTGGTATCGACCGCGACTTCGGCGATGATCGCCTCGACCAGCACCTGGGCACGCCTGACGTCGAGCTGGTTGACCACCGACTGGATGGAACGAAACACCGAGGGTGGCGCGGTGACGACCAACGCATTGGTTTCCTCGTGGGCCTGGATGCGGGCACGCTGACCCTCATCCTGGTCGAGATCTAGAATCCCTTCGAGCACCGGCACCAGGGTATTGGCGGTGGCATATCGCAGGTAGATCACCTGCGTACTGCCTTCCTGCTCAAGCGGCGTATCGAGGTGGCTGATCAGGGTCCGCAAACGCAGCCTTCGACTGGGATCCCCGGTCAGAATCACCGTGTTGGTGCGCTGGTCGGCAACGGCGGCATCACCACCGGCCGCGTCCGGATAGATGCGGCTGACCAGGCGCACGACCTCGTCGGCATCGGCGTGACTGAGCGCGATCACCTCGAGATCGTGATCGGTGGCCGCGTCGAGCCGGCGTACGATGCTCTCCACCCGGCGGATATTGGCCGAGCGGTCACTGATGATCAGGGAATTCGAGGACTCGTGATAGGCCATGTAGGCCGACTGCGGCAGCAACTGGCGTAACAGACTCGAGACCTCGGAAGCCCGCACGTGCTCGAGCTGGATGATGCGGGTAACCGGGTCGTCGCCGCCGACACGCATGTCATCGACAGGTACCCGCCCGTCCTGCCGGGCATTGACATCCGGAATGACGCGCACGGTACGTTCATCGGTCACCGCGCTGTAGCCGTGGACACGCAGGATGGACTGGAACACGTCCCAGACCTCGTCGGCCGACAACGACTGGTTGGAAATCACCGTCACTCGCCCCGACACCTGCGGATCGACGATGATGTTCTTGCCGGTCATGTCGGCCACCGCCGTGATCAAGGCACGGATGTCGGCATCCTTGAAGTTGAGCACATGCTCGTCGTCGGCCATGAGCGAGGTTGCACATGCGGCCAGCAAGCCGGCCAGAACCAGGCGTTGAATCTTGGTCACTCCAGTCTCCCCAGTATGGCTTCCAGGTCCGGGCGCAAGGTCATCTCGCGGCCCTCTCGATTGACGGTGATGGCCACCTCCCCGCGGCGCATGACATCAGCGAACAGGGCTTGCACGTCATCCTCCGACTCCAGCGGCTGGCCGTTGACGGCGGTGACGACGTCGTTGACCTGCAATCCCAGCTCGGCGAACAGGCGGGCATCACGTCCGGGACGAACACGGAACCCACCGCCGGATACCGGCAGCACTGAAATGGCTCCGGCCATTTCCCGCAGGTTGGCCTGGCCGAATGAAGAGCCCCGGTCGAGCGATGCCACACTGCCGGGAATCGAAGCATCCGAGTCCAGCCCGCGAATACCGGCCAGATGCAGGGGCTCGGCATCGGGCGAACCGTCGCCGGCCGACGGGGTCGATGCAACGATGGCGTCGGTCTCCATTTCCAGCGCTTCGGTCTGCCCGTCTCGCAGGAGCAACACACGACGCGCCTCGATCAATTCGACCTGCGCCCCTCCGGGCAACTCATCGCCAACCCGGTAAACACGGTCCTCGCCGTCGGCATCGGCGATGATCGCGTAACCGCCCTCGCCGACCGCTACCACGCCCTTGAGTCTGAGCGAGAGGCGCGTGGTCGGTGCCTGTCGCAGCATGGCCGGACGCACTGCTTCCGTGCCCGCCCCGAACAATTCCCAGCGAAACTCACCGTTGACGGCACCTTGTGGCGCGGCGCGCGGTACCGGCGGCATGGGCGCCGGTTCCACTCGCGGACCGTCGATGACCAACCAGGCCAGTCGAACCAGCGACCACGCAATCATGAGTGCGAGTATGGCGGCGGCAACCAGCGCCAGGCGGCCCGACCAGAGAGAAGAGAATTGCATGGGCTGCAGGGTGATGAATTCCCGATGTCAATTGCCGGCAGAGTAGCATATCTCACTGTCTGCACAGACAGTCAGACAGTCACTCCCGGCCCTGGCGTCCTCCGCTGCGCCCACGGCCCCGGCCACCGCCACGACGCCCACCCCCGGATCGGCCCGACGTCTTCTTCTTGCGCGGCGGCCTGGGACGCTCGAGCTCGGGCAGATCATCGGGGTCGTGCTGCTCGACCAACATCGACATCTCGATGTATTCCTCGATCTCGGGCAGGTGAAAGGCGTAGTCTTCGCAGGCGAAACTGATGGCTTCGCCGGTGGCACCCAGGCGGGCGGTACGCCCGATGCGGTGCACGTAATCGGCGGCATCCTGCGGCAGGTCGTAGTTGATGACGTGACTGACATCGGGGATGTGCAGCCCGCGGGCAGCCACGTCCGTGGCCACCAGCACGTCGATCTCGCCGTCATGAAAGCGCTTGAGCAGGCTCTGGCGCTTCTTCTGCGGCACGTTGCCGGCCAGCATGGCGGCATTGATGCCATTCGCCTTGAGCGTGCGCGCCACCCTGTCGGTGTTGTGACGGGTATTGACGAACACCATCACGTGGCCGTCCTGCATCTGGCGCAGGAGCTTGACCAAAAGCGGCAGTTTTTCGCGGTTGGCCGGATAGTACACGACCTGGGTGACCCGGTCGCTGGTGACCTGCTCTTCCTCGAACCGGATGGTCTCGGCATCGTTCATGTGCTCGTAGGCCAGCTCCGTGACCTTGAGCGGGAACGTGGCCGAAAACATGAGCGTCTGGCGCTTGTTCACCGGTGGCATGCGGCGAAACAGGTAGCGGATGTCGGTGATGAAACCCAGGTCGAACATGCGGTCGGCCTCGTCGAGCACCGCCACCTCGATATGCTTGAGGTTGTAGACCCCCTGCTTGAAATAATCGATCAGTCGGCCCGGGGTACCGATCAGGATGTCGACTCCCCCGGCGATCTGCTCGCGCTGGCGCGCATAGTCGACCCCGCCGTAGGTCAGCACGGTGCGCAAGCCGGTGTGCTTGCCGAGCAGCTCGGCATCACGGTGGATCTGGATGGCCAGTTCGCGCGTCGGCGCGATGATGATGGAACGCGGGTTCGGTCCCGGCCCGGCACTGTCTTCACTGAGCAGACGCTGGAAGACGGTCAGCAGGAATGCCGCCGTCTTGCCGGTACCGGTCCTCGCCTGGCCGGCGACGTCCTTGCCGTTGAGCGTCAGCGGCAGCGTCCGGTCCTGGATGGGCGTGCACTTTTCGAACCCGGCATCCACCAAGCCCTGGCGGACAGGCGGGTACAGATCAAATGAATCGAAACGGGTTTCCGTGAGAACTTGCTGTGGCGTGGAGTTTTCGGTCACTGAATATTCGTTGTCCTTGAAAAACGGTATCTTCGCCTTGACGTTGACGCTGGCCGGCTGGGCATCGGCATGCCCGGGCAGCGGTATTGACGCATCGGCGAACGCATGGCGTAGTATAGGGTTTTGCAAAAACCTCTGCCGGCATCCGCCGACTTTTGCTCCAACCCACCGAAATTCAAGGAGTAACCTTGTTGTGAGCGAGAACATCATCCACGTAAATGACAGTGATTTCGACCAATCCGTACTCAAGGCCGACGGTCCGGTGCTGGTGGACTACTGGGCCGAGTGGTGCGGCCCGTGCAAGATGATCGACCCGATTCTTCGCGAATTGGCCGACGAATACGGCGAACGCATCAAGATCGCCAAGCTCAATATCGACCAGAATCAGCAGGTCACGACCCGCTACAAGATCCGCGGCATTCCGACCCTGATGATTTTCGAGAACGGCGAACACCAGGGCACCAAGGTCGGCGCGCTGACCAAGTCCGCGCTCAAGCAGTTCATCGACGAGACCATCGCCTGACCGATGTTTTGTTGCTGGTGTCGGCGTGCACTGGACTTGCCGGCACTTTGATGCTAGTTTAGCGAGCACCGGGACGGCGTCCCGCCCGGTGACCCCTGTTTCACGTAACCCCCCGCATCGCGGGTGACTAACGTACTTTTCGATAGTTCACTTACGCTCGCATTCCGGGTTCCACCGCCGGCGCCTTTTCCTGTTCGCCCGTGGCAACCTCATCAAACGCTCTGGCAGAAAACCACATGAATCTGACCGAACTAAAAAGAAAGTCCGCCAAGGAACTGGTTGACATGGCCGAGGAACTCGGCATCGACAACGTCGGCCGCTCCCGCAAGCATGACGTCATCTTCGCCATCCTCAAGGCGAAGGCCCACAAAAAGGAAGCCATCTACGGCGACGGCGTACTCGAGATCCTGCAGGACGGCTTCGGCTTCCTGCGCTCGGCCGAGGCTTCGTACATGGCCGGGCCCGACGACATTTACGTGTCCCCTTCACAGATTCGCCGGTTCAACCTGAGGACGGGTGACCAGATTTCCGGCAAGATCCGCCCTCCGAAGTCCTCCGAACGCTACTTCGCCCTGCTCAAGGTCGAAGAACTAAACTACGACAAGCCGGAGGCGGCCAAGAACAAGATCCTGTTCGAGAACCTGACCCCGGAGTTTCCGCGTCAGCAGCTGATCCTTGAACGCGGGAACGGCTCGACCGAAGACATCACCGGACGCATCATCGACCTGATCGCCCCCATCGGCAAGGGCCAGCGTGGCCTGGTGGTCAGTCCGCCCAAGGCCGGCAAGACGATGATGTTGCAGAACATCGCCACCGCCATACGGGCGAACAACCCGGAAACGCACATGATCATCCTGCTGATCGACGAGCGTCCCGAGGAAGTCACCGAGATGGAGCGCAGCGTCGACGCCGAGGTCATCTCGTCGACCTTCGACGAGCCGGCCACGCGCCACGTTCAGGTCGCCGACATGGTGATCGAGCGAGCCAAGCGCCTGGTCGAGCACAAGAAGGATGTCATCATCCTGCTCGACTCCATCACCCGCCTGGCCCGCGCCTACAACACCGTGGTGCCGTCGTCGGGCAAGGTGCTTACCGGGGGGGTCGACGCCAACGCCCTGCAACGTCCCAAGCGCTTCTTCGGGGCGGCCCGCAACATCGAAGACGGTGCCAGCCTGACCATCATCGCCACCGCGCTGGTCGATACCGGCTCGAAGATGGACGAGGTCATCTACGAGGAATTCAAGGGCACCGGCAACATGGAAATCCACCTCAGTCGCCGTATCGCCGAGAAACGCATCTACCCGGCCATTGATATCAACCGTTCCGGCACCCGCCGCGAGGAGTTGATGATCGGCAATGACGAGCTGCAGAAGACCTGGATCCTGCGTCGTATTCTGCACCCCATGGACGAGGCCCAGGCCATCGAGTTCATGCTCGACAAGCTGAAGGTGACGAAGACGAACGAAGAGTTCTTCAACTATATGAAACGCTGAGGCTGACGCGTTCGCGTCAGGGTGAAAGGTGGAAAGGTAAAAGGTAAAAGGAAAAAAGAGCCTCCTTTCACCTTTCACCTTTCCCGGCCGCCGCAGGCGGCCTTCACTCCCCATTGACACCCGCCCCGTAACCTGCTCCCATTCACCAATGTGAAGGAGCGAATTTCAATGTCCGACAGCCCCAACGCCACCATCCTGCTGGTGGAAGATCACGACGACCTGGCCGCCACCATTGGGGCTTACCTGGAAGCATCCGGCTACGCCTGCGACTATGCCGCAGACGGCGCCATCGCACTGAATTTGCTGGAAGACAACGAGTACGACGCGGTCGTGCTCGACCTCATGCTGCCGCGAATCAGCGGTATACGCGTCGCCATCCGCATGCGCGAACGCGGTGACGGCACGCCCATCCTGATGCTGACCGCCCGCGACCAGCTCGACGACAAGGTCGAAGGCTTCGAAGCCGGCGCCGACGACTACCTGGTCAAGCCGTTCGAGTCCGAGGAACTGCTGGTCCGCCTGAAGGCGTTGATCCGGCGCGCAAGGGGCGAAACCGGCGAGGGACAACTCAAGGTCGGCGACCTGGTCTTCGATCCGCGCGTCATGCGAGTGGAACGATCCGGTCAGCGGATCAACCTGTCGCCGACCGCGATTCGCATTCTCAAGGTCCTGATGCGCGAATCCCCGCGCGTGGTCAGCCGCGAGCAGATCGAAAACGAGCTTTGGGGCGATACCCTGCCCGACTCCGACACGCTTCGAAGCCACATGTACAACCTGAGAAAGGGTATCGACCGACCGTTCGAGTCCAAACTGCTGCATACCGTGCAGGGCATGGGGTTCAAGCTGGCGACGCCGGAGGATGCTTGAGGTCTGAGGTCTGAGGTCTGAGGTCCGACTTCCGACTTCCGACCTTCCCCGGGCTTCAGCCAGACAGGACCTCGATCCGCTCCCAGTACCGCTCCCGCAGCTCCCGCCACTCCATCCGGAACCAAGGCGCGACCGGCGCGTTCTCGTCGGCGATGAGCGCGTCGACCTGATCGGGCGCGAGGAACTTCCAGTCGGCAATTTCGGCCGGGTTGGGGCGCACTTCGGATTCGGTGATGCGACCAATGTAGACCCAGCACAGCTCATGCTCTGATCCCAGACCTTCAAAGCGGGCGTGGTACTGGAACTTGTAGATGAACTCCAGCGCGGCACTCACGCCCAGCTCCTCGCTGATGCGGCGGGACGTGGCTGTGTTCATGTCTTCACCGGCGCGGGGGTGGGAACAGCAACTGTTGGCCCAGTACAGCGGCCAGAGGCGCTTGTCCGCGGCTCGCTGCTGGATCAACAGCCGCCCCCGCGGATCGAACAGGAACACCGAGAAGGCCCGATGCAGCACCCCTTCGCCATCATGGCATTCTCCCTTCGACAGCGTGCCAAGCTCACGATCCTGCTCATCGACGAGAATCAGCTCTTCGCGATCGGACGAGACCACGCGCACGGGGCCGGCCTGGTCAATCATTGCCAATGGAGACCTCCAGCGCGTGGTAGCCGGCTTCGCGAATGGCACGGGCCACCCGCGCACTGTCGTCCGGGCACAGGGCGATGATGGAACCGCCGCCACCGCCGCCGGTCAGTTTGGCGCCAACGGCCCCGTGGTTGCGGGCAACCTGTATCAGTTCTTCCAGTTCCCAGCTCGACACCTGCATGGCGTTGAGCAGTCCCTGACAGACGTTCATCAACTCGCCCAGCGTGTCGTAGTCGGCGCTCTTGAGCGCATCAAGACCGTGACCGGCCAGGGTGTCGATCTCGTCGAAGATACGATCGTAGAGTTTCGGGTTCTTCGTCCAGGCCTCGCGCACGCGCGCCACCGTTCTCGCCGTCAGGCTCTCGGTACCGCTCATGCCGATGACGATGGGCAGGGGCTGGTTGACCTCGATGATGTCGCGCTGTGGGTTATCGCCGTTGCGAAAAAGCATGAACTCTCCGCGGGTCGCCAGGGTGTTGTCGATGCCCGAAGGCGTGCCGTGGGCGATCTTCTCGCACTCGAAGGCCAGGTCGTTGATGCGGTCGTCGTCCAGCCCGAGACGAAAATGCAGGTCGATGGCACGAATGACGGCTACGGCCAGTGCAGCCGAACCGCCCAGACCCATGGCTCGCGGCACGTTGGGAAAAACCTCGATGCGCATGCCGCGGTCCTCGAGCCCCAGTGCGGCCAGCACCCGGGCCATGGACTTGGCAAACGACTGCGGTCGCTTGGCCTTGAAGTCCAGCCGCTGCTCGATGCCCCAGCGCGGAATGATCAATTCGACACCCTCGCGGGCATCCTCCACGCGCGCCTGGATGGCAAGCGGGATGGGTGCCGCGATGGCACGCCGCCCATACACCACCGCATGCTCGCCCAGCAGGATGATCTTGCCGTGGCCCGCGCCGAGGCGTTCGCCCTCCAGCGTTTCTTCCTTGCCGGTGCCGCGCGACGGGGCCACTTCCGACGGCGCACTCTGAACGCTCACCTCGCGCATGATTTCCTCGGCTTTCCAGATCTTGATCTCGCCGGAGGCGATCAGGCGCTCGACCACGGTATCGAACAGCTCCGGTGGCACACCGGCCGCCGTCGCCACGGAACGGGCATGCAGGGTCATGTGGCCTTGCTGGATCCCCTCGGTGACCAGCGCCCTCAAGGCCGAGAAGGTCTGGGCCAGACCAACCGCTCCCATGACCTCGGCCAGCTCACGCGCACTGTCGACATCGAGCAGGCGAAGGTTGAGCGCCACCGTCGGATTGGTCTGCAACGGCCCACCCACGGTACCGACCTTGATGGGAATCTCCAGCTCACCGAGCAGGTCACCGTTATCGGCCTTCTTCCAGGTGGTCAGCGAGGTATAGCGACCACCACGGGCCGCATAGGCATGGGCTCCGGCCTCGATGGCACGCCAGTCGTTGCCGGTGGCCAGCGCCACGGCGTCGATGCCGTTCATGATGCCCTTGTTGTGTGTGGCGGCGCGGTAAGGGTCGACGCGGGCGAAATCGTTGGCCACGATGATGCCGTCGCGTACCTGTTCGCCATCGAACCCCTTGCCGGTCAGCGACCGCGTCGGGATGCGAACCTTGGCCCTTACCAGCGCGCGGTCGGCCAGGTTGGAGAGAATACGGAGGAAAACACGCCCGTCAGCCATGTTCTCGACCAGCGAGGCCACGCCTTCGCACATGGTATTGACCAGGTTGGCCCCCATGGCATCACAGGTATCGACCAGCAGGTGAACGACCACCATGTCGCCACCGATGCCCTGCGAGGGGTGAATATAGACCTCCAGATCCTTGGCGCCGCCACCGCGTGCGATCATCTTCGGGTGCAGGCTGTTGGCCAGGTTGAGAATCTCGTCCTTGCGCTGCAGCAAGGCAGCCTTGGCCTTTGCCGGATTGGCCACGTCGACAATCTGTATCTGGCCGATCAGGCGGGGCTCGGTGCTCTCGACGGTGAAACCGCCGGCCTCGCGCGCCAGCTTGGCAGCCGAACCGAGGGCGGCCACGATCGAGGGCTCCTCGACCACCAGCGGTACCACGTACTCCTTTTCGTTGATCAGAAAATTCAGGCCCAGCCCGACCGGCAGCCCCATCACTCCGATCACGTTCTCGATCATCTTGTCGGCCAGTTGCACCGACAGGGTGTGGCGGCCGGACTGCAGAACCTGGTAGTCCTCCGGACCGAGCAGGCCGCGGTCACGCACCGTGCGAACCCGCTCTGGAACGGACATCTTGTAGAACTTCGGTATGCGTGATCTTTCCATGTGAATGCTTCCGTTTCAGGCGGTAGTCAACTCGATGCCGCGCCGGTCCACCTTCAGCGCCATGGTCTCCAGACCGGCCGTGGCCAGCGATTCGGACAGTCCGGCAAAACAACCGGCATCGGTTGCGGCGACTACTCCCAGATCACCACCACCTGCGCCACAAGGCTTGCAGCAGGCACCGACCTTCTCCGCGAGCGCCATGGCATGGCGGTGTGCACGGGTGACCACCTCGATTCCGGCACAATCTCCCATTGTACCCAGAATGCGTCCATACGCGCCGAGCAGGCGTACCAGTTCAGCCGTATCCCCGGCCTCGACCGCCTCCATCCCCTCGTGACAAATGTGCCGCATTTCAGCCGTGATGCGACCGGCCTCCTCGACGTGATCGCGCGACCAGCGGCGCCAGGTAGCGACCAGGTCGGGGGTCGATGCGGCCGTGCCGGTCCAGACAAACAGGAGCTCAAGGCCAGTCGGCATTTCCAGGCTTTGCACGATGGGCCGGTCTCCGGCCAGGCGATAGGCGATCAGGCCACCGAAGAGGCTGGAGGCGAGATCGATGCCACTACCCTGACCGCCCTGGCTGCCGCGATAGACGGGCAACAGGCGCTCGAGCACGGCCGCCGGCGATTCCTGCGCCCGGCGTCCACTGGCGTGGGCCGTGATGGCCGCATCCAGTGCCACCGTGACGGCGGCGCTCGAGCCCAGGCCGAGCTTCACGGAACCGGCAAACAATTCGGCGGTGTCGATCCTGGCCTGGAAGGGGGCCAGGGGACCGAAACGACGCCGGGCATGGGCCACCAGGTGCTCGATGACCGCTCCGGTTCGTCGAAACGCAGGCCAGTCGGGACTATCCCACTCGATGCCGCCATCCTCGGACAAGGCGAAACGGACCGGCTCGATACCCAGTTGCGGAGCTTCGATAAAACCGCCACCATCATCGGCTGGTGCCAGTTCAACCCGGGCCCGGCGATTGACCGCCAGCGACAGCGCCGGTGCACCGTCAAGCACCGCATACTCGCCCAGCAGCACGGCCTTGCCGGGTGCACTCGCGAGGATTCTGTTCATGCCAGCACTCCCGCGCCCGCTCCAAGGCGCGACTCCATCACCTGTACCACGCCGTCGACGTCGGCCAGGCGATCAGCAACCCGCGCACCCTGCCCCGGCAGGCAGACCGCCTTGACCTGGGGCCCGGCATCGACCGTGAAGAACACACCGGTGCCGGCGTCACGCAGGGCGCGCACCGCGTGCAGACAGGCGACGGTGGCCGGATTCCAGTAGATCAGCCCGGGCTGCGCGGCCAGCGCCGAGGCGTGCATTTTCAGCGCACTGGCCTCGGCCACCTCGGCCAGCACCCCAAAGTCTTTCGCGACGACCGCCCGCCGCGCCCGATCGAGGTCGGCCGGAACCGAGTCGACCCACGCCGAGTAATAGGGTGACGTGCTCATGGTGAGATTCATGCCGTTGGTGGACGATACCGATTTGGGTCCAGCCTCCGTGATGGCCACGACAACTTCCAGCGGCCACTCGGCGGCTTCGAGCAAAGGATGCGCCACCGCATCATGGCCATCGACCCGGCAACCGGCTGCCATCTCGACGAAACCGCCGAATATCGATCGCGCCGCCGACCCCGATCCCAGACGGGCCTGCTCCGACAGGCGGGCGAGATCGAGACCGGTGCCGAATGCCGTATCGGCCGCCACGACCAGCGCCGCGAAACCGGAGGCCGAAGAGGCCAGACCAGCGCCGGTGGGAAAGCTGTTGGATGTTTCGACGCGGCAGCGAAGATCGCAGCCTGACAGTGCCCGAAACCGATCCAGTACCGGCACGATCCGGCCAGCGGATGCCGGCTGCCCGTCAAGCAACAACTCGTCGTCAGCCAGGTCCGGCAGGGGCGAAACCGTGGTACGCGTTTCCAGATCGGCCAGGGTGATGGAAATCGACCCGGCCGCCGGCAGGTTCAGTCGCGCATCGCGCTTTCCCCAGTACTTGACCAGGGCGATATTGGCGCCGGCACGGGCGGTTGCTGCTTGCATCGGACAAATGTAGATCGGGAATGCCACGGGGAATGATAAAGGTTTACGGCTTCCGGGGTCGGTGCGTCAGTGCGTCAGTACGTCAGCGCGTCTGTGGGCCGTACAGTCCGTCAGCCGACGCACGGACACACCGGTTCACCCGGGACCGCGGGCGAATGGCTTGAAGTTGGCCTGCGGGAATTCGATGCGGATCTCGGTACCGGCGCCCAGCTCGCTGTCGGCATGGATCTTCCAGCCGAACCGGTCACACAGGCGACGCACGATGGACATGCCCAGACCATATCCCTCGTTGGACCGGTCATGTCCGCGGTAGAAGGGCTCGAACATGCGCTCGAGATCGGCCTCGCTCATGCCGCAGCCGGAATCCTGAACCGTCACACCATTGCGATCGATGAGCACGTGGACCTGGCCTTGCTCGGTATAGCTGAGTGCGTTGCGCAACAGGTTGGTGAAGATGATGGCCAGCACGCGCTCGGGGGCTTCGATCTCCATCACGCCGGTCGCGCGGATCGCCGTGGCGACCTGCGGCTTGTCGACGGCTCGCTCGACCTGGTCGAGTACGTCGGCGAGCAGGTCGTTGACCAGCACCTTGGACCAGCTCAGTCGGGACTCGCTTTCACGCGCCAGGATCAAGAGCGTCTCGACCAGGCTTTCCATGTCGCGCACGGTGCGCGCCATGCGCTGGAAGGTCGGCGCATCCGGGCAATCATCCCCTTGCTTGCGGGTCACCAGATCGAGGTTGGCACGGAGCACCGCCAGCGGGGTGCGCAGTTCGTGGCTGGCATTGCGGGTGAAGTTGCGCTCGCGCTGGATGAACGACTCCAGGCGATGAATGAACTGGTTGAAGGCGTTGATCAAAGCCAGCGTCTCGGTATCGTTGACCGCCCCGAAGTCCTCGGGATCAAGCTCCTCGAGCTGGCCACTTCGAAAGTTGTAGTTGCGTACCGCGTCGGCCAATTGCACGACGGTGGACACGGCCCGCCTGGACATGATGTACCCGACCCAGGTGAGGATGTAGATGAGCAGCAGTACCCCGGTCAATGGCGCCACGCCGAAGTAGAAGGCGAGTTGTGAAACCTGCACTTCGTCGAACACCAGGTAGAGTCGATCGCCGCCTTCCTCGCTGACGTGGATCACCGGTTCGGACCCCGTCGCTTCGTCGACACGCCGAAAACCGGGCTCTTCCCCATGCAGCCAGGCCGGGATGGCCGACTCGTCACCCCCCGGCGCCATGTAGCCACGAAGATTGTTGGTGTTGGGCAGGGCGAAATCCGGGTCGGCCCGGTAGTGCGACCAGAAATGTTCCGCTTCGCCGTTGAGCGCCTCCTGCACCAGCACGCGCTCGACCACCCAGGCAGCGCCATAGACCCCGAGCACGGTGGCAATGCTGATGGCCAGGATCTGCAGCACGAAGACCTTGACCAGCTTGGTCCTGATGCCGCCGGTGAAGAGGTGTCGCAGTGGCATGGGACTAACGGCGGGTGAAACGATACTGGGCAACCAGCCAGGCGTTGCCGTGATCAAAGGCAAACAATTCCTCGCAGGCCATGAAGAACATGCGCCAGCGCTGCTGCCAAATGGCCGCATCGTCACCGTAGGTCGACTGCATCACCTGCCTGACCGCCTGTCGTCGGGCATCCATGTTGTCCAGCCAGGCACGCGCGGTGCGCGCGTAATGTTGCCCGGAAAACAGCCAGCGCTTTTCGATCTGCACGTCATCGCAGAAGTGTAACAGGGTGTCGGCTGCCGGCATCAAGCCACCGGTGAAGAAGTACTTGCCCATCCAGTTTCCCGCTCCTTCGGTTTCGAAGGGGTAGGCGAGGTAGCGATGGCAGAAGATATGGACGAACAGGCGTGCCTGCGGTTTCATCCAGCCGGCCACGCGTTGCAGCAGGTCGCGATAGTTGCGGACATGTTCGAACATCTCCACTGATACGACCCGATCGAACTGCCGATCGAGTTCCAGCTCGTTGACGTCGCAGGTGATGACCTCGATGTTGTCGAACCCCAACTCCAGAGCCCGGGCCGCGATGTGGGCCCGCTGGGACGAAGAGTTCGACACCGCCGTGATCCGGCTGCCCGGGTAACGCCCGGCCATCCACAGTGTCAGGGAGCCCCACCCGCAGCCTAGTTCGAGAATGTCGTGCCCTTCGGCCAGGTCGGCATGCTCACAGGTCTGCTCCAGCATCGCCGCCTCGGCCTCGTCGAGGTTGCCGACTCCCGCCGGCCAGTAGGCGGATGAATACTTGAGATGCGACCCAAGGGCAAGCTTGTAGAACGCCGCAGGCACCTCGTAGTGCTGCTCGTTGGCCTTGTCGGTCTCGATGGCGATCGCGGATTCGCGCAACTCCTCGATCAACTCACGATAACGACGCGCCTGCGTTTCCGGGTCGAAAGCATGCTCCTGGACCAGGCGACGCCTGAGCAGGGCGCGGATGCCGCGGCGAATGGCCCAATCCGGCGCCAGACCGCGCTCGGCCAGATCAATGGGTTTCATGTAGAACTCCGATATCGAGGAAAATCGGCGGGCAACGCTGGCGCGTTCGAACGCCGGGACAGCCAGAACAGGGCCGGCAGCAGCAACGCCCAGCTCAGACCGGTCGCGAGCACCACTTGCCATGCCGGAGCCAGCCATTCGACCGCGCCGAACCGAGACCCGGCGAAATAGGACATTGGCGAACCGATCCCGCCGAGTAGGCCGATCAACAACAGCCGGTGCTTGAACAGGGCCATGGAGTGATTGATCACCAGCGCGAGTGCCAGCCACAGCAGCATGATCCAGGCCGGGGCATAATCCGGAGATGGCCAGGGCATGGCGTACTCGAGCAGCCCCAGCCGGATCCAGGCGGTATCCAGGGTCAGGCCGACGGCCAGGCAGATCGCAACGATGCGTCCATCCAGGGGATGACGGCGCGAGGTCTGCAATTGCCAGGCGGCCAGGGCACCGACCACCAGCCAGCCGGTCCAGGCGACGTCGAACGCGGCACCCACGACGCAGGCCGGCCAGGCGGCCTGGAACAGGCCCTGATTGACCCAGAAATCCCGCTTCATGGCTGTCCAGCGCTCAAACCGTGGTCGGTGGCAGGTCGCCAGTCCGGCCCGGCCATCAGCAAATGGACGTCACTGATGGCGCGTTCGCGGAACCCGCCTTCGCAGTAGGCCAGGTACCACAGCCAGCGCCGCCTGAAGGTCTCATCGAACCCCATCTCGCTGATCGATGACCAGGACTGTTCGAAGCGTTCACGCCAGCTTTTCAGCGTCAACGCGTAACTGGCGCCGAAGTCGGCCAGTTCGATCAGACCCAGCCGGCTCGAGCGGGCCATGGCCGAGGTGATGGCGCTGACCGACGGGATGAAGCTGCCGGGAAAGATATAGCGCTTGATGAAGTCGATGTTGCGCAAAGCATCCCGATAACGAGCATCCTCGATGGTGATCGCCTGGATCAGCGCCAGACCGTCGGGCTTGAGCAACGTGTCGATGGTGGAAAGATACGTATCGAGATAGTGATGACCAACCGCCTCGACCATCTCGACCGACACCAGCTTGTCGTATTCTCCGTCCAGGTCACGATAGTCCTTCATCAATACGCGCACCCTGTCCGACAGACCCGCCTCTGCGACAGCGGCAATGGCATGCTCGTATTGCTCGCGGGAGATCGTGGTCGTCGTCACGTGGCAGCCATGACGGCCGGCGGCATGAATCGCCAGCCCGCCCCACCCGGTACCGATTTCGAGCAGATGGTCATCCGGTCCCAGGTCGAGCTTGCGGCAGATGCGCTCGAGCTTGTTGAACTGGGCCTGATCGAGATCGTCATCTGCCTGTTCATACAGCGCGCTCGAATACATCATGCGCTCATCAAGCCAGGCAGCGAAGAACTCGTTACCCAAGTCGTAGTGAGCGGCGATATTGCGACGACTGCCAGTGAGACTGTTGCGGTTATAGGCATGCCAGATACCCAGCACGCCGTTGGTGATACGCGCCCCGCCACGCTCGAGAGCCGGCAAGACGTTGCGGTTGCGTGCCAGCACGCGAACCACGGCAACCGGATCAGGCGTATCCCAAAAACCGGCCATCCAGGCCTCGGCCGCACCGACACTGCCACCGGTCGCCATCAAGCGCCAGAAACGCATGTCGGTGACCTCGACCTCGGCCTGCAGTTCTGCACCGGGCTGTCCCAGGCGCGTGCTGCCGATCGGGTCCCGAATGACCAGACCGGCATGCTTGAGGCCGACCAGGCGCATCAGCACGCGCTTGCGCAGCCAGAGATCCAGCCGCGAGCGGCGGGTACGTGGCGGACGCACAGGTTGTGCGACAGTGGAATGCGATTGATTCATCGGTTGGTTCACGTTCGATCAGGGTGCGGATGGAAGGGAATGCGCTTGAGCCACAACCGGAGCGCCTGCCAGTAGATTCCGGCCATCACTCGCGCGGTCATGAACGGATACATCAGCGGCATCCGGCGCATGGCGCGACTCGACATCGGTTCCAGTGACAGACGCATCCCGGCTGCGAAGCATTCTGTGCCTCGGCGCATCAGTCGCATGTGAATGTCGATGTGGGACTCGTCGATGACGAATCGCCAGTCGTAATCGATATCCATGGGCAGGAACGGCGAGACATGAAACTCCTTGGCAAAGGCGAAGCGGTATTCGGGACCGTCCTGGCCTCGGCAGTCAAGCACGTAGGCGTGCCGTTCTCCCCATGGCGTGTTGTGAATCTCGGCCACGATGATTGCCAGGTGACCCTGCTCGTCGTCGCACAGGTAAAAGCTGACCGGGTTGAAACAGGTACCCCATTGGCGCAAATGGGTGAGCAATCGAATACGCCCAGGCGGAAAATAGCCGATACGCGCCAGCACCAGGTCGCGGACCACCTGGTCGAGACGTCGGTCGGTCGGGGCCATGTAGTCGCGCCGCCGGAAGCAGACCAGGTTGAATCGCTCCACCGACCACAATCGGCAACGCTCGAAGGTGGCCTCGAGGTCGGAAAGATCCAGCAGACTGTAGTAAAGCCGGTAATCGAACCGATGCGCCTTCGGCTCGAGCCGACGATGCCAGACCCGACCCTTGCCCAGTGCGTTATTCATGGCGGCTGAGCAGATCATCGATCACCCGACGGGCACTGGCCACGCCATCCTCGTGGAAGCCCCAGCCCCACCAGGCACCACAAAACCAGGTGCGGCGCAGACCGTTGATGTCGGACCAGCGTTGCTGGGCACCCACAGCCGCCGGCGTAAAAACCGGGTGCGCGTACTGACGGCGCGCGATGATGCGCCCGGGATCGATGCCGTCAGTCTGGTTCAGTGAGACGATGTAGTTGGTTTTGCTGTCGATATTCTGCAGGCGATTCATGTAGTACGAGACCCGGCATTGCTCCTTGTCGGCGCCATCGCGCCGCACGTTCCAGGCCGCCCGCGCACGCATTCTGCGGGGCAACACCGAATCGTCGGTATGCAGCACGGTCTCGTTGGGCTGGTAGGCGACGGCGCCCAGCACGGCCCGCTCCGTGGGGCTGGCATCGGCCAGCAGAGCCAGCGCCTGGTCGGAGTGACAGGCCAGGATGACCGCATCGGCTTGAATCTCGTCAGCATCCGTGCGGATGCGAACGCCTTCGGTATTTCGGTCGATCGCGCGCACCGGCGTGGCGGTCACTAACCGAGCCTCGCATCGACTGGCTGCCGCGACATAGGCCCGACTGCCGCCGGTCACCGTCCGCCAGGGCGGCCGATTACCCAGCGTCAGCATGGCATGGTTGTCCATGAACGCCAGCAAGTGGCGCATGGGGAATTCGCCGATACGCCCCATCGGTGCCGACCACAGTGCCGAAGCCATCGGCATGAGATGGAAGTCTCCGAACATCCGGCCGAGTCCACTGCCGGCCAGCCAGTCCTTGAGCGTGACCTGATCGTCGATCTCGGCGAGCAAGGCCGGCGCCTGGCGGTAGAAGCGGACAATGTCCGACACCATGCCGTAAAAGCGCGGATTGAGCAGGTTGCGCCGCTGGCAGAACAGGCGATTGAGCGTGGTGGCGTTGTATTCCAGCCCGCTGGCCGCGTCACTGACGCCGAAGCTCATGTCGCTGGTCTCCCACTGGACACCGAGCAGCTCGAGCCAACTCGAGAACAGCGGGTAATGCTGCTCGTTGAAGACGATGAAGCCCGAATCGATGCAGTGCTCGCGGCCGCCTTCGTTCACGACGTGGGTATCGGCGTGCCCACCGAGGCGATCATCGGCCTCCAGCACCACCACTTCGTGCCGCTTCGACAAGTGCCAGGCCGCGTAAAGTCCGGCCACGCCAGCGCCGACGATCACGATCTTCATGACCGCGCCCCGATCCTGCGGGCGTTGCGTATGCGATTCGGCACCGGCTTGAGCCCGCTGACCAGGCCCACCTTGCTCATCAGCCACAGCACGTAGTAGCTGACATCGATCTCCCACCAGAAGAATCCCTGCCGCGCCGAACCGGGAAA
>SKSJ01000035.1 GCA_007123055.1 Wenzhouxiangella sp.
ACCGAGGACAATCGTGCCGAGACCATCATTCGCATCGTCCGGCGAGTGCGCGAGCTGCAGAAAGAGATTTACCTCGAGGATCTGCTCGACTTCACCGGTCCGGGCGAGGTGCTCGAAGGCCTGATGACCCAGGAAGATGAGCCGTGCGAAGAATGCCTGAAGTTCCGTCTTGCGACCGGTAACGTCGGCGTGGCCGCCGCCACCAACGAAGTCGTCGAGAACGCGCAGACGCCGATGTTGCTGTATGTCTATTCGGCCATCATCATCCTGTGCCTGATCACCTTCCGCTCGGTCATGGGTACCCTGTGCATCGTGCTGCCGCTGGTGCTGGTCAGCTACCTGGCCTACACCCTGATGGCCTACATGGGCATCGGTCTGAAGGTCAATACCCTGCCGGTTGTTGCGCTGGGGGTCGGTATCGGGGTGGACTACGGCATCTACATCTTCAGCCGCATGCGAAGCTTCCTCAAGGAGGGGCTCACGCTCGATGAGGCCTACATGCGCACACTGCGGCTGACCGGCAAGGCGGTGTTCTTTACCGCACTGACCCTGGCCGTTGGTGTGGGCACCTGGCTGTTCTCCGACCTGCAGTTCCAGGCCGACATGGGTGTGTTGCTGGCCTTCATGTTCATCTTCAACATGATCGGTGCCATGCTGCTCCTGCCGGCCCTGGCCCGCGTGCTGCTGGCCTGGAAAGAGCCGGTGCGGATTCGATAGCGCCAATCGAGCTGGTTTTGTCGATCGAGCCGACTCCAGTGGTCGCGCTGTCCTCCGGCGGCAAGGACAGCCTGCTCATGTTCGATCATCTACGCGCCGACCCCCGCTGGGAGGTCGGCGCGTTGCTGACCACGGTCAATGAACGCAACGGCCGCGTGGCCATGCACGGCACTCCGGAAACACTGATTCGTGCCCAGGCCGATGCCCTCGGCGTTGATCTGGTGACGGTGGGCTTGCCCGAGAATTGTGACAACGCCGAGTACGAGCGGCGCCTGGCCGCCGGCTTGTCACCTATGCGCGACAAGGGTATCGAATGCGTTGCCTGCGGCGATCTGTTCCTGGCCGACATTCGGCAGTGGCGTGAAGCATTGTTCGAGCGCCTCGGATGGCAGTCCATTTTTCCCCTCTGGCAGCTCCCGACCGACCGACTTGCCGAACAGTTGATCAGCGACGGCTGGGCCCTGACCGTCACCTGCGTTGACACGCAGAAGCTGCCGGAACGTTTCCTTGGATGTCGCTACGACCGGACCTTTCTCGATGCCTTGCCTGCGGATGTCGATCCCTGCGGCGAGCACGGCGAGTTCCACACCTTCGTCCACGACGGGCCACCGTTTTCCCATAGCCTGGGATTCACCACCGGTCGGGTCGTGGTCACGCACGGGCGTTTCGCCATGCTCGAGCTGCTGCCGGTCGAGTCAGACGGGTGACGGGAGCTTGGGGCGTCGGTCGGTTCAGGTGAGTCGTATACTGAACCGGGACAAGCGACCAAACAGGAGTCGGTCAATGGCGATCAAGAGATTCAATACCTGTACTGCCGCGTTGGTGCTTCTGATGACCGGCGCGGCTTCGATGGTGTCGGCCGGCGAGGATACGGTTACCTTCGACGGGCTGCAGTGGGCGCTGCACACCAATGGCCATGACATTGCCTGGCCCGAGGCGATCGAGTACTGCGAAGCTCTGGAGCTGGCCGGACACGACGACTGGCGGCTGCCGACAATGGCGGAACTGCAAACGCTCCATGACCCGGATACCGACGACAACCGCGGCATTCGCAGTCCGATTCACATCGACACCTGTTGCTTGTGGAGCGGTGAGTCACTGGAGGATCGACCTGCCGAAGACGGTGATGAAACCGCCGGGCCGCCGGATCGCTACCATTGGGGATTCATGTTCGACGGCGGCCTGGAGTATTACGCCGTGCACATCTTCGAGGACGGCCAGGCGCTGTGCGTTCGCGAAACACCTTGAGTTTGCCGCTTACCAGTAGCCGATCATTCGTCCACAGGTGATGACCGCCAGCCAGATCGCCAGCGACATTGCCCCGGCGATCGGCAGGACGATCCGATCGGTCGATTCTCCGGTTGCTCCGGCCATGGCACGGCGCCAGGCCGGCAGTCGCGTGATGACCGCGACGTTGATCAGCCCGAGCCCCACCAGTGGAAGCTTGATGTAGAGAAACGGGTTGCCGTGGTACTCGGTGGTGTTGAAGCTCAGCATCATGATGCCGCTGACGATCGCCAGAACAAAGCCGGTCGCTGCCAGTGGCACCGTGGGCCGGGCGATGGTCGCCACCGGGATCGATCGCCACAATCCGAGCAGTCTCAGGTCCAGCACGGCAACGGTACCGAACAGCAGTCCGATGCCCAGGATGTGGGCCAGGTTGACGATGCCATAGGTCCAGATTCCCAGCCCACGCAGGAACTCCGCCAGCGCCGAGGCTTCCAGCCAGGCCATCAGTTCATACACAGAGGTTTCCTCCGGTGCGTTCTGCTTAGTCTCGGGGCGGGTAGACGTCGAAGACCTGGTCTTCCCAGATGACCCGCCGGACCTTGGCTTCGAATACCTCGGGGTCTTCGTGGCGTTCGCCGTGTACGGTCACCTCGGCGCCGACGGGAATGGTGTCCTCGCGCAGGCCGGCTCGATGGGTGCGCGGCCCCGGTGCCAGTGTGATGTCCCAAACCCGGCCGTCGGCATCGCGAATCTGCAGCGTGCCGTGGGCGCCGGCCAGGCTGACGCCCTCGACGACTTCACCGGTGATTTCCACATCGCCGGCGGTGTTGCCGGACCAGCCGTGATGCGCCTGCGCTGCCATGAAAAAGCCAAGTAGCAGCACCACAGCGACAGGGTAAATCGAAAGATGCTTCATTCCAGACCTCCGCTATTTTCCGAGTCTCATCCGGATGAGCATAGCATCCAAATGGCCAACGGCATCGCCATGCACACTCAGGCGCCTGCGGTCAGGTATTCTTGGTTCCTCGCTGGACGAGAGGTTCTTGAATGACGCTCGAGATCGCCATCGTACTGATTGTCCTCGGGGTCGTTTTCGTGAACTTCATCCGCGAACGCTTCCCGCCCGATGTCACCGCGATGATCGGCGTGGTGGCGCTGTTGATTGCCGGGGTACTCACACCCCAGCAGCTGCTCGGTTCGTTCAGCAATCATGCGCCCATCACCATCGGCGCCATGTTCATCATCTCGGCGGCCCTGGAAAAGACCGGTGTCATCGACTCCATGGGCCGTGTGGTGGCACGGCTGAGCGGAGGGAACTGGCTGCGCATCATGCTGGTGACCATGGTCTGTGTCATGGGCCTGAGCGCTTTCATGAACAACACCCCGGTGGTGGTGATCATGATCCCCGTCCTGCTGGCGGTTGCCCGGCAAAACCGGATGGCCGGCAGCAAGCTGCTGATTCCATTGTCCTATGCATCCATCCTTGGCGGGACCTGTACCCTGATCGGTACGTCCACCAACCTGCTGGTCGACGGCGTGGCGCAGGATCTGGGGATGGCGGGCTTCACCATGTTCGAGATCACCGCCGCCGGACTGATCATGGCCGGCGTCGGCATGCTGTTTCTGACGACCGTTGGCCGCTGGCTGCTGCCGGAGATTGCCGACGAGTCCGGAGAGCTCAAGCAGGCATTGCGCGACAAACGTTATCTCACCGAGCTGATCGTCAGCGTTGACTCAGACCTGGACGGCCGGCGGCTGGAGGAAACGCGCCTGTACCGGTCGGTTCCCTCGCGCATCCTCGGCGTGATGCGACAGGGCTTCGAGCTGCGCGGAGAACGCGGCCAGTTGATCCTCCGTCCCGGCGATCGCATCTTGCTTGAATCGACCATGAACGAATTGCTATCGCTGGGCAGCTCCAAACATGTCTGGACAAGGGACCAGTTCGCCTCCGATGAACTGCCGCCGCCAATCGCCGATGACGAGGAGCGCGAACTGGCCGAGGTCGTGGTCAGCCCGGAATCGCCCCTGGTCAATCAGGTCGTTGGCAATCTCGAGTTGCGCCATCGCCACGGTATCGACATTGTCGCCATTCACCGCCCCAGGGGCATCAAGGCGCGCGAGTTCGACAAGCTGCGAATCCAGAGCGGGGACACGCTGCTGCTGGCTGGATCGGCCCGCGGGTTGCAGACGGCTTACCAGTCGCGGGAGTTCACCAATCTGACGTTACCGGATGTCCAGCCTTATCGACGCGAGAAAGCCTGGATTGCCGTGCTCGCCATGGCCCTGGTGATGGTTCTGGCCGGGCTGGAGGTCATGCCCATCGTGGTGCTGGCCATTATCGCGGCGGTGGTGGTCGTTGCCACCGGATGCATCACCTCCGAAGAGGCCTACCAGTCGGTGCAGTGGTCGTTGCTGATCCTGATTTTTGCCATGCTGGCCATTGGCTCGGCCATGCAGAGCACCGGAACCGCTGAGCTGCTGGCCGGCCATCTGGCCGTCTGGGTGGTGCCGCTGGGTCCACTGGCGGTGCTCTCGATCATCTACCTACTGACTTCGGTGATGACCGAGACCATGAGCAACAACGCCGCCGTCATCCTGCTCACGCCCATTGCGGCCGGGCTGGCAATCACGCTTGGTTATGATCCGCGTCCATTCGTGGTGGCGGTGATGTTCGCCGGCTCGGCCAGTTTCGCCACTCCGATCGGCTACCAGACCAATACCCTGGTCTACCAGGCCGGCGGTTATCGCTTCACGGATTTCATCAGGGTTGGCCTGCCGATGAATATCCTGATGTGGGCGACGGCCACCCTGATTATCCCGATTTTCTGGCCGTTGCAGCCATGATCGGATCGGGATAAGGGTAAACGGGTAAATGGGTCAACAGGTAAGTGGGGTAGGCGAAAAGACCAGACGACAAAACGACGAAACGACAACCAGTCACCGAACTAATGAACCAGGGAACAAACGAACTCGATGCCCTCGATGATGCGCGGGGTGGGGCGGACAAGTAGCGCGGGATCGACCCGGTGAAGCTCGGTAACGCCCTCCCCGACCAGGCGAGTGTCCCGCCAGCGCGCGAGCGGGTCATTGTCGTTGTTTTCGTGACCGGCAATGATCAGGTCGGGTTCGGCAGCCAGTACCGCTTCCACGTCCACCACAGCGGCCTCGGTATCGAGGCCGGCAAAGATGTTTTCCAGGCCGCAGTGGTCGAAGACCTCGTTGATCACGTGGCGGCCACCCAGGGTGTAGAGCGGCCGTGCCGATACCTGGTAGAAAACGGTTCGGCGTCCATGGTCTGTGTCCGGTGCGCGCGAGACGATCTGCAGGCGGTTGCGAAACGCCTGTGCGGCTCTTGTCCCGGTTTCTTCGCTATCGAGTCGTTGCCCGAGATATTCCATTGCCCTGGCGATGTCGTCCAGCGAACGCGTTTCGACCCAGAGGATGTCGATGCCCAGCGACTCGATGCGTTCGACGGCGGCTGGCGGTGAACCACCGCGCCAGGCCAGCGCGAAGTCGGGGTCCAGTCCGAGAATCGTTTCCAGGTCGTAGCGGAATGCATCGCCGACGAGCGGCAACTCGGCGGCCTCGGGGGGATAGTCGCTCCAGTCCACCACACCCACGAGCGTCTCCCCGGCCCCGGCAGCAAAGGTCAGTTCGGTCAGGTGCGGCGCCAGGCTGATCACGCGCGGTCGATCAGCAAGCGAGGCCAGGGGCAGCAACGACAGCAGCAGGATGATGCCGGGAAGTAACCGCATGGCGTTTCAGCTCAGATCTGGTAGGCGAGGGACAGCGTGGCGGTCAGCACCAGCCACAACAGCAGCATCAGCGGCAGGCCGACACGCACGAAATCATTGAACTTGTAGCCGCCGGCATTCATGACCAACAGGTTGGTCTGGTAGGCCATGGGGGTGGCGAAGCTCAGGTTGGCGCCGAACAGCACGGCCAGGACGAACGGCTCGGCCGGCAGCATCAACTGCTGGGCCAGGCTGATGGCGATGGGTGTGCCGATGACCGCCGCGGCATTGTTGGAGACCACGTTGGTCAAGGCGGCCATGGCCAGCATCAACAGGCCCAGAATGACCCAGGCCGGCACACCGAAGCTGACGGTCAGGAAGATCTGCGCGATCCAGTCGGCCCCTCCGGTACGCATCAGGGCCGCGCCCAGTGCCAGCGAGGCGACGATGATCATCACCACCTGGATCGACAGCGCGCCCATCGCTTCCTTCCAGGTGAGCACGCGAGTCAGTATCAGGGCGAGCACACCGCACAATGCGCTGATGGCAATGGGGAGAATGCCGAAGGCGGCGATAAGGATCACCACCGACATGATGGCCAGCGCGATCGGGGCCTTGGAAGTCTTGGGCAGGCTGACGGTGCCGTCGAGTACCAGCAGATCGATTCCTTCCTTGAGGGTCTCGAGCTTCTTGCCGGATGACTGGACCAGCAGCACGTCGCCCGAGCGCAGCACCGTGTTGTCCAGGCCGGTCTGGCGCGTCTGTTCCTCGCGGTTGAATCGGTGCAAGGCGAGCAGGCGCAGGCCATAACGAGACAGCAGTCGGGCCTCGCCGATACGAACGCCCAGAAGCTTGGAGTTGGGCGTGACCGCCACCTCCGCGATCTTCTGGTCATCGGGGCCGAGCGGGTGGGCGTCGTCGACCTCGACATCGCCGGAGAACAGGCGACCCCCGAGCACGTGAGCGAACTCGCGCAGGTTGTCCTGGGTGTTGGTGGTGGTGATGCGGTCGCCGGCCTTGAGTTCGACGTCCGGCAGCGGTGTCACGAACACGCCGGGCCCGCGCTGGATCTTCTCGACTTTGAGATTGCCGTCGCAGCGCTCGATGGCATCGGCCAGTTTCATGCCGACCGCATCGGAATTCTTGCCCAGCCGGATCTGGGCGGTGTAGTGGCGCTTGACCCTGGACTGCATGGGCACCTGGCGGTGCGGAATCAGTCGCGGAGCGATCAGCCACAGATAGAGCATGGCCACCAGTCCGGCGATGGCGGCCGGGATGACGAAATCGAACATCCGGAACGGCGCCACGCCCATGTCGGCGGCGACGGTGACGACCAGCAGGTTGGTCGAGGTGCCGATGGTGGTGGCCATGCCGCCGATGATGCTGATCAGGCCGACCGGCAGCAGGATGCCCGAAGGCGAGTGGCCGGTACGCATGGCCACGCCGATGAGGATCGGCAACAGCATGACCACGATGGGTGTGTTGTTGATGAAGGCGCTCAGGACGGCACAGACCAGCAGGGTGGCCAGCATCGACAGGGCCGGAGACTGTTTCCACGCGGCCGACAGCATGCGCCCCACCGGCTCCAGGGCGCCGGATCGAATCAGCCCCTGGCCCAGGATCATCAGCGCGCAGACCGCGACCAGTGCCTGGTGCCCGAACCCGAGGTAGAAGTCGGTCGGGCTGACGGTGCGCCCGTCCGGACTCGTGTAGGGGAAAAGCTGGAAGCCCACGGTCAGCAGGGCCAGCACGATCAGCGAGCTGGTCTCCAGCGGAATCCGGTCGCGCGAAAACAGCACCAGTGCCAGCAAAACCAGCAGCAGCACGCCCAGCGCGTGGTAGTTGGGCAGGGCTAATGTCATGACGGTGTGATTTTACGCACAAAAGCGTGTGCGGTGATCAACCGCGATACTCGGCCAGGCGCGCCAGGAGCGTATCGAAGTCCTCGATCGGCGCCAGGCATTGGCGTCCGAGGCAGACCTGGGCGCTGGCCTGCTTTGCCTGGATCAAACCATGCAGAAGTTCCGGCGATTCACCCAGCCGAAGCGATGGAGGTATCCGGAAGCAGAGCAGTTCGGCATGGCCGGCAAGCTGGCGGTGCCAGTCGTCGGCGTCTCCGTCAGGGCCGCCGATGAGTACCTGCGGTTTCGGATGCGCCAGTTCGCTGGCTGCTCGCAGCATCGTGGCATGGGCCAG
>SKSJ01000039.1 GCA_007123055.1 Wenzhouxiangella sp.
AGCGGTGGCTGTGCAGATTCGGCAGCGAGCGCTTCTTGGTCTTGTTGTTGGCGTGGGACACGTTGTTTCCGACCAGCGGGCGTTTGCCGGTCACCTGACAGACTCGGGACATGACTGCTTTCCTGGATAAATCGAATCGAGCGCGCCTTTATACCCCAATCCGTGCCAATTTTCAAGAAAAAGGACTGCTGTCGCGGCGTTTGCGGAAGTGGTGGGAAGCCCCCTTGTGCTATATTCGCGGCGTAACATGTCGTCACAAACCAAACCAGAAACAGGAGAACCCCATGATTCGCAAGCTTGAGAAAGTGTTGTGCACCGCCCTGCTGGGGCTCTGTCTGCTGCCGTTGGCCTCCTTCGGCGCGCACGCAGAGATCATCTCCACGCAAGAAGCGGTCGCCCTGGAATCCGGGCAATCCCTGGCCCGGGTCGAGACATGGCTGCAGCGCGACGATGTGGTCTCCGAGCTGGCCTCGCTGGGCGTCGATCCCGAACTCGCCCGCATCCGTGCCGAGGCACTGAGCCCGACCGAGCTCGACGAGCTGGCCAACCGCATCGAAGAGCAGCCGGCCGGTGCCGGCGTGATCGAGGTGCTGGGCATCACCTTCCTGGTGCTGATCATCCTCGAGGTCGTGGGCGTGACCAACATTTTCAATCGCTAGCCCGACCATGCTGGAGCTCGCCGGAACGAGCCGCTCGATGCGGCTCGTTCTTTTTTGCGCCGCCGCGTCCTTGCTGACCGGCTGCGCCGGCCTCAGGCTCGCCGAGGAAACATCCGGACTGCCGGCCGCGACCAACCTGGAATCCGTTCCGTTCCATCCCCAGACCGAGTTCCACTGCGGACCGGCCGCCCTGGCGACCGTGCTCGAATACAGCGGCCTGGAAGTCACGCCCGACGAACTGGCCGAACGCGTCTACACGCCGGGTCTGCGCGGCAGTCTGCAGGCCGAGATGACCGCCACCGCGCGAGCCCGGGGGCGCATCGCCTACCGTTTGCCGGGCGAACCAAGCGCCGTCTTTGCCGAGGTCGCGGCGGGCCGCCCGGTGCTGGTGCTGGAAAACCTGGGCCTGGAGTCACGCCCTTACTGGCATTACGCCGTGGTGGTCGGTTATGACCGCGACGGCAACATGGTGCTGCTGCGCTCGGGCGAGGAACGGGAACAACGCGTGTCGGCCGGCCGCTGGCTGCGGCGCTGGGACCGGGCGGGACGCTGGGCGCTGCTGCTGCTCGAGCCCGGTCAGTGGCCAACCGACCCGGACCCGAAACGCTGGATCGGCGCTGTGGCCGATTTCGAAGCGGTCGCCGAAGGCGCCGATGCTGTTCGGGCCTGGGAACAGACCCTCGAACGCTGGCCGGACATCCCCCTGGCCTGGCTCGGTCTGGGCAATGCCGAATTCTCGCGCGGCAATCATGCAGCCGCAGCACTTGCCTACCGCCGCCTGCTGGCCATCGATCCCGAGCATGCCAGCGGCCGTTACAACCTGGCCGTCACACTCCTGCGCCGTGACCGGCCCTGCGAAGCACTGCAACTACTCGAGACATTGACCCCCCACGAAGCAGTCGGTGAGCGGGCCGCCGAGCAGCGTGAGCGTGCGGCGCAGGACTGTCGCCCGGACTTACCCTGAACGGCGACAGAAACGCAGCCGGGCCCAGTCGCGGATCATGCGCTCTTCATGAACCAGCGCACGTCGAGCCGGGAGTCGGGTGCCGCGGTCCAGGTAATCCATGTCCGTGATCCACTCGCGACGCTCGTCTGCCACCTGTCCGTCGGCATCGAAGAGTTCGTATTCCAGCTTCATGCGCGGAAAATCGATATTGCGCAGAATGCGAACTCCCTCCGGCCGATGCCACCACTCGAAGCGACCGGCCAGATCGATGTCGAACACCCGAATCTCGACGCGCTCGCCTTCGTGCAGACAGCGACCGACTTCCGCCGCCAGAAAGCCCTCGATGCTGTTGAGGTTGCGCTCCTTGTCACGCGGCCTGTCACCGGCATCCAGGTAACGATCAGGCTCGGCAAATTCCACCGTCACCCGGTCATCGGCTTCGGCCAGGGCGATCCATGGCAGGACAAGAAATACGATGATCAACGCAATCCGGTTGTACATATTCAGCCTCCTTGAAGAGTCTGCGTCCCCCGGCCCCGAATGTGGGTCCAGATTCTAGCTGCGTACCCGATTTGACCACGAAAACGCCGAATCGATCAAGCAGTCGACTACCCCTGGCCGAACCCGGCCGATTCAGTCGGCCGGCATGGGGTGGCGGTTGCGCTGGTGGCGTTCGAACCGCGCCCAGACCCCGTCCTCGCCATCCCAGCGGCCGCGCGTGGCGCCCTTGGCGTACTCGGTGGCGCGCTGTTCGAAGAAGTTGGCGAATTCGACACCGTTGAGGATTTCCTGTAGCCAGGGCAGCGGGTGGTCCATCAGGGGGCGGTAGCCGCCGTCGGCCTGCTCGAAACAGCCGAAGACCGTCGGCAGCCTGAGTTGGGCCAGGCGCCAGTCGGCGATGTAGCGCACGTAGCGCTTGATGTCGGCCGCGCTCATGCCTTCGATGTCCCCCAGGCCGAAGGCGAGATCGACGAAATTCTCTTCCAGCCGGACCATGGTCCGGGCCACGTCGATGATGTCGTCGCGCACCGCCGGAGTCATGGCGCCGGTTTCCCGGTTCCATTCGTGGAAAAGCCGGATCACGCCCTCGCAATGCAGCGACTCGTCGCGCACCGACCAGGATACGATCTGACCCATGCCCTTCATCTTGTTGAAGCGCGGGAAGTTCAGCAGCATGGCGAAGCTTGCAAAAAGGCTCATGCCCTCGGTAAACGCCCCGAACATGGCCAGGGTACGCGAGACATCGGCCACCGAGTCGACGCCGAAGGTCTGCATGTAGTCGGCTTTGGCCTTCATTTCCTGGTAATCGCGGAAGGCCTCGAACTCGGTCTGGGGCATGCCCAGCGTCTTGAGCAGCAAGGCATAGGCGTCGATGTGGACGGTTTCCATGTTGGTAAACGCGGCCATCATCATCTGGATCTCCAGCGGCTGGAAGATCGGGATGTAGCGTTTCATGTAGTTGTCCGAGACTTCGACGTCGGACTGGGTGAAAAAGCGGAAGACCTGGGTCAGCAGGGCGCGTTCGGTTTCGCTCAGGCGATCACCGGCCCAGTCCTTGATGTCATCGCCCAGCGGCACTTCTTCACCCATCCAGTGGGTCTGCTGCTGGCGCTTCCAGTACTCGTAGGCCCAGCCGTAGCGCTCGACATTGTAGGTGCCGGTCGATTCCAGCAGCCCGACCTGGCCGGTGCCGATCAGATCGCGCGGATTACTGTTCAGATCAATCACTGGCATGCCAGGCACTCCTCGTAGCATGTCCCGGACGACGATCCGGGATCTCCATCCGATGGCAGGGACTCCCCGTCCAGCTTGCCGGCGAAACCGGCCCGCTGGATCGCCTTGGAACGGCAGTAGTAGAGGCTCTTGATGCCGCGCTCCCAGGCCGTGAAATGCAGCATGTGCAGATCCCACTTGTCGATGTCGCCGGGCAGGAACAGGTTGAGCGACTGGCTCTGGCAGATCAGCGGCGCGCGGTCGGCGGCCAGTTCGATGACCCAGCGCTGGTCGATCTCGAAGGCGGTCCGGTAGACCTGCTTTTCGTCGTCGTCCAGGCAGTCCAGGTGCTGGACCGAGCCCTCATGCTCGAGGATCGAGGCCCAGGTTGCCGGGGTGTCGGCGCCGCGTTCGGCCAGCAGGGCCTGAAGATGCCGGTTGCGCACGGTGAACGAACCCGACAGGGTCTTGTGGGTGTAGATATTGGCCGGAATCGGCTCGATGCACGCGCTCACGCCACCGCAGATGATCGAGATCGAGGCGGTCGGCGCGATCGCCAGCTTGTGGCTGAAGCGCTCCTTGGCGCCGGCGCGCAGGGCATCCGGACACGGCCCGCGCTCTTCGGCCAGGGATTTGGAGGCGGCATCCATTGCCGTGCGGATATGGCGGAAGATCTTCAGGTTCCAGGACTTGGCCGGGGCCGATTCCAGCGGAATGCCCTGGCCCTGCAGGAAGGAGTGGAATCCCATGACCCCCAAACCGATCGAGCGCTCGTTCAGGGCCGAGTAGCGGGCCCGGTTCATGCCTTCGGGCGCGGCCTCGATGAAGTAGGTCAGGACGTTGTCGAGGAAGCGGGCGACGTCTTCGATGAACTCGGGCTCGTCATTCCACTCGGCCCAGGTTTCGATATTGAGCGAAGACAGGCAGCACACCGCGGTGCGCTCATTGCCGTCGACATCGATGCCGGTCGGCAGGGTGATCTCGGAGCACAGGTTGGAGGTCGAGACGTTCAATCCCAGCTTCTTCTGGTGCGCGGCCATGTCGCGGTTGACCGTGTCGATGAACAGCAGATACGGCTCGCCGGTCTGCAGCCGGGTCTCGAGGATGCGCTGCCACAGGCTGCGAGCGTCGACGCGCCGGAGCACCTCGCCGGTCTTGGGGCTCTTGAGGCCGAAATCACGGCCCTCGGCCACCGCCTGCATGAACTCATCGGTGATGTTGATGCCGTGATGCAGGTTCAGCGCCTTGCGGTTGAAGTCGCCGGAGGGCTTGCGAATCTCGAGGAACTCCTCGATCTCGGGGTGGTGCACGTCCAGGTAGACCGCCGCCGAGCCGCGCCGGAGCGAGCCCTGGGAAATGGCCAGGGTCAGGCCGTCCATCACGTGCACGAACGGCATGATGCCCGAGGTCTGGCCCGAGCCCTTGACCTGCTCGCCGATCGAGCGGACCTCGCCCCAGTAGGTGCCGATGCCGCCCCCCTGGGAGGCCAGCCAGACATTCTCGTTCCATGTATCGACGATGCCGTTCAGGGAATCGGGCACCGAATTCAGAAAGCAGGAAATCGGCAGGCCACGGGTGGTGCCGCCGTTGGACAAAATCGGCGTGGCCGGCATGAACCACAGCCGCGACATCGCGTCATACAGGCGCTGGGCGTGCTCGAGATCATCGGCAAACGCGCAAGAAACCCGGGCAAACATGTCCTGCGGGCCTTCGCCCGCGAGCAGGTAGCGGTCTTTCAGGGTTTGCAGGCCGAAATCGGTGAGCAGGGCGTCGCGCGAACGGTCCAGTTCGAGCTGGTCGATGCGCGGACGGGGTCCCAGCGGCGCGGGCACGGGCGCGCGGCGAGCCGCGGGCGTTTCCTGTGCCGCCGGGGTGTGAAGCGAGTGTGCCAACTGATCCATACAATCCTCCGTTGCTCGTGCTCGGAGGCGGGGTCGGCAGCAGCAGGCAGGAACAGCCGGTCGAGGGACCGATATTCGCAGCCGCCGGGAGACCCCGCCCGTGTCATGTTGCGTTCATCACGGCAGGTCTCCTGGCTCGCGGGTCGTCGCGGTCGCCGGGCCGCCTTCCCGGTAAAATCACCAGTGGCTGGATGGACCCGGCGGGCTCGCCGCCTACAGTTGCGGGGACAGCTTCGGACTGGGCATGAGACGCCGTACCGAATTCCCTCTTAGCCCCAACATGTTGTGTGATTGGGGAACCGTGGTGCCCATATCTTGGTGCAAAGTGCCAAACAGGTCAAGCCTGGATCGTCCGAAGACCGGGTGCTATGAGCGCCGCGGCAGCAGGCAAAGCAGGCGATGCGTCAACCACCAGATGGTGGCCAGCGCGATCATTAGCGCGCCCAGCCAGGGCCAACCGAGCACCTGGTCTTGTAAATGCCAGGGAGCGCGCAGCACCCAGTTGACGTTCTGGTCGGGCTCGACCAGCCAGCGGGTGATCAGCACCACGCTCCAGCCGATCGGCAGCCACCAGCGAAAAGCCGCCGGGTCATGGCCCAGCCGCCACACCATCCACAGCAGCACGAAGGGCAGCGCCAGGTGGTGCAGCGACAGTGCGCGCACATGCAGCGAAACTTCGGGGTCGAACATGTAGCCGACCCCGCCGAGCGGCGGGTTGCCGCCAAGCAGCAGACCGATGAGAAAATCGAAGATCCAGCCGGCCTCCAGCAGACCGACGGCGACCAGCAGCATGCTGGCCAGTCGTCGCGAGCCCGTCCAGGCGGCCACCAGTCCGCCGAGAACAGCAATATTGGAAAACCACAGGAAATTGACCAGCGGCAACTCGATGACGTAAACCGGAAGCCATAGCACCACGAACGCGGACCAGGCGACGGCCAGGGAACGCGGCAGCGCCGCGTTCATGATCTTGCTTCTGTTTGGGCTGCCAGTACCGGCTTAACGTCCCAGCTCGGTCGGCAGGGGCGGCGCCTCGCGCGGAATGTCGTCACTGTAGTCCTCCAGCATCTCGAGAATCTCGCCGATGGCGCGCTCAAGCTGGGTGTCACGCCCGGCATTGGCCGCGACCGGATCGAGCTCGACGCGAATGTCGGGGGCCACGCCCTCGTTCTCGACCGACCAGTTGTTGTCGACGTCGACGAAGCGGAAATGCGGCACGGTCATGACACCGCCGTCGACAAACGGCGGATTGGCGAAGATCCCGATCAGGCCGCCCCAGGTGCGCGTGCCGAGCAGCGGACCGATGCCGAGCTCACGGAAAGCGTAGGGCATGAAATCACCGCCCGAGCCGGCATCCTGGTCGATCATCATGATTTTCGGCCCGTGCAGCGCACCCATCGGCGTGGTCGCCATCTCACCCTGGCGATACACCCAGTTCGACAGGTGGCGACGGCTCAGCACCTCGACGATGTAGTTAGCCGCCTGACCGCCGCCGTTGGCGCGCTCGTCGATGATCAGGGCGTCCTTGTCGAGTTGCGCGTGGAACATGCGGTTGAAGAAAGTGTAGCCGGGCCCGGCGGTATTGGGCAGGTAGATGTAGCCAACCCGGCCGTCAGTGGCCTCGGCCACCTGGCGGCGGTTGTCCTCGATCCAGGACCACAGGCGCATGCCGGATTCCGAGTTGACCGGCTCGACGATGATCTCGCGCGAGTCGCTGCCGTCAGCCTCGGGCGCGACGGTGAGCACCACCTGCTTGCCGACCGTGTCCTGCAGGCGAGCAAACAGGTTGTCGGCCGCGGTCAGGTCGCGACCGTCGATGGCCAGGATGTACTCGCCTTCCTGCGCGGCATTCCCGGGGGCGGCCAGCGGGCTGTCGATGAACGGGTTCCACGACTCACCGGTGTAGATGCGCTCGATGCGCCAGCGATCGCGGTCAATGCCGAAATTGGCACCGAGCAGGCCGCCGGACGGCCCGTTGGGCCGGTGCACATCGCCGCCACCGACGCGATTGTGACCCGCGTGCACCTCGGCGATCATCTCGACCATCAACTCGTTGAGATCCTCGCGACGTCCGACGTGTTCAAGCAGAGGGCGATAACGCTCGTAGACGGCCTCCCAGTCAAGTCCGTGCAGGTTGTCGGCGTAGAAGAAGTCGCGCTGGAAGCGCCAGCCCTCGTCGAAGATCTGCGCCCACTCCGCGCGCGGGTCGATGTGCATGCGCAGACCCGACAAGTCGAGGTTGTCCGGGCGCAGGCGACCATCCGTTTCGCCCACGGCCAGGCCACCGTCGTCGCGTTGCACCAGCACATGACTGCCGCTGGCGCTCATCTCGTAGCCGCGCAGGCCGGAAAACACCCGGCCGGCCTCGCGTTCGTCGAAATCGAAACGGCGCAGGCGATGGTGACGGGCAACCGTGTCGCCCGGCTGTTCCACCGTGGCGCCCGGCTGGGCGCGCTGCATCCAGTACAGGCTGCCGTCGGCGGCCACTTTCAGGTCGCCGTGGTTGCCTTTCTCCACCGGCAGGGCGACCTTGCGCGCGAACAGGCCGTCAAAGTCGATCCGGACTTCAACATCGTTGTTGTTGCTATTGTCGTTGCCATTGTTGTCGTCGTTATCGTTG
>SKSJ01000057.1 GCA_007123055.1 Wenzhouxiangella sp.
CGCCGCGCGGACTGGGGCTGCGGATGACGATGCCGCGCTCGGCCAGATCGTCGATCAAACGTCGCCCTTGCCAGCGACGAGTGGCCTGACGTCGGCTCATCGCCCGGCCGGCACCGTGGCATGCGGATGAAAACGCCATGGTCTCGCTTGCCGCTGTACCAACCAGTACATGGCTTTCGGTACCCATCGATCCGCCGATCAACACCGGTTGTCCGACACCGGCCAGTGCATCCGGCAGCTCGGGATGGTCGGGGCCGAATGCGCGCGTCGCGCCCTTGCGATGAACGAACAGTCGGCGGCGCTGGCCGTCGACGTCGTGGAACTCTTCCTTGCAGGTGTTGTGCGAGACGTCGTAGAGCAGGTCGAGTCTTGCCTCGGCAAAGAACCCGGCAAAGACCTCGCGTGCCAGGTGGGTGATGATCTGGCGATTGGCCAGCGCGCAGTTGATCGCCGCGCGCATGGCGCCCAGGTACTCGCGACCCAGTTCGGAATCGATTGGTGCGCAGGCCAGTTCACGATCGGGCAGGGCGATGCCATAGTCAGGGGCGGCCAGCGCCATGCGCTTGAGAAACTCGCCGCCAACCTGGTGGCCGAGCCCGCGCGAGCCGCAGTGGATACTGACCACCACCTCGTCCTTGACCAGGCCATAGGCCTCGGCCGCGCAGGCATCGAAAATATCGGCCACTCGCTGGATTTCCAGGTAGTGGTTCCCCGATCCCAGCGTGCCCATTTCCGCACGTTGCCGGCTGCGTGCCTGGTGTGAGATGAATGCCGGTATCGATCCGGCCATCATGCCGTGTTCCTCGATCCGTTCGAGATCCTGGTTCTCGCCCCAGCCGCAGCGCACGGCCCATTCGGCACCGCCGTAGAGCATTTCCACCATTTCATCGTCATCGAGCCGGATCTCGCCGCGGCTGCCCAGTCCCGCCGGAATGGCCGCGAACAGGGCATCGGCCAGTTGGCGCTTGTGGTTCTCGATCTGTTCGCTGCCCAGTCCGGTCAACAGCGTTCTGACCCCGCAGGAGATGTCGAAACCGACGCCGCCGGCCGACACCACGCCGCCGAGTTCAGGGTCGAATGCAGCCACACCGCCAATGGGAAAGCCGTAGCCCCAATGGGCATCCGGCATGGCAAACGATGCCTTGACGATGCCGGGGAGCCGGGCGACGTTGGTGACCTGTTCGAACACCTTGTCGTCCATCCCGGCCACCAGCGCCTCGTCGGCATACAGCACGCCGGGCACGTTCATCCCGCGCTCCGGGGCGATATGCCATTCCCAGTCGCTTTTACAAATCAGTCGCCCGGTATCCATGTCGTTCACACATCCACGATGCATTCGGCCACGCAGGCCCCAAATGCGTCGCGGTAGACCCGCAACCCGGTCAGGGTGGCGCCCTTGATTTCCACGGCCGGCTGGTGGCGAGGGATGTCGATGGGCTCGCCGCGCACCCGCGCGGTCAGACGCAAACGGTCGATGACAACCCGGAAATCGGAGAACAGCATGCGCCGGATCGCCATGGCATAGACCAGCGCGTCGATCCAGTTGACCAGCAGAAATTCCGGGTCGCTACCTTCGCAGACCAGCTCGACTTCCGTGGTGGGCGACACGTGCGCGGGTTCGCAGATCACTGCCGTCATCGCCAGCGCGGCCTGTTCCAGGGCCGTCGCCAGGTCCGGGCCGATGCCGCGGATGCCGATATCGGCCTCGTGATGAAAGTGTTCCCAGCGCGCCTGCATGTGGTCGACAGGTCTTGCCAGTGCCTTGTCGTTGCCATCGCCCATGCCTGGCACTGTAATCGCGTCTTGCCGGGGGCGTCTTGACCCCGGTCAACGCTGCGCGCAATTGCTTTCTGGCCAGGCGATGACCCCGATCAATGTCGCGGCTGAGCGAGTGGTTAAGATGGAGCCACCAGGAGCTGCAACAGGAGCGCATCCGGCCATGAATCATCAGACTGACGTGCGCATCAATTCGGGATCCGATTACCTGGCTGGCGACCTGTTCGTTCCGCACGGCGCCATCGGCCTGGTGATTTTCGTGCACGGCAGCGGCAGCAGTCGCTTCAGCAAGCGCAATCGCTACGTTGCCGAAACACTCAACCAGGGCGGCCTGGCAACCCTGCTGCTCGACCTGCTGACAATCGAGGAAGAGGAGATCGATCGACGAACCGCAGATTATCGTTTCGACATCGAACGCCTCAGCACCCGGGTCGGCGATACGCTGTCCTGGCTGCAGGAACAGGACACGGTGGCAGCCCTGCCAATCGGTCTGTTCGGCTCCAGCACTGGCGCGGCCGCCGCCCTCAACGCCGCCGCGCGTCACAGGCAACGGGTCGCCGCCGTGGTCTCGCGTGGTGGTCGCCCCGACCTGGCCAGCGCCGAGTTGCCGAACGTGCAAGCCCCGGTGCTGCTCATCGTCGGCGCTCTGGACCACCAGGTACTGACCTTCAACCGGCAGGCAGCCGAACGCCTGAGGGCCGCAACCCACGAAATCAGCATCGTCGAGGGTGCCACCCACCTGTTCGAGGAGCCCGGCAAACTCGAACAGGTCGCCGGCCTGGCGCGCAACTGGTTCAGGCAGCACCTGCCCGCGTCAGCCGCTACCCCGCAGCCCCCCGCATGAGATGCCTGTCGCCTTTCATGGTGGCCGGTCTGCTGTTGTGTGCCGGGTCAGCCGTTGCCGATCCGGGGCTTGCGCGGTCGATGTACTGCAACAGCCAGTTGATACGCAGCGGCGATGCCATCTGGCAGGTGGCGCGGCGCTGTCCCCAGGCTTACTGGGTCAATCGCTGGAACGAGCTGGCCATCATCGGCGGAACCCGCTGGGCTCCGGCCTATCGCAGCGTCACTGTCGAAGTCTGGTATATCAACTTCGGTCCGCGCCGCTTCCTGCGCCGCCTGATCTTTCACAATGGATACCTGTACCGCATCGAATCGCTCGGCTACGGCGTTGCCTGGTTACCGGGGACGCGGCTTTGCACACCATCGCAGCTTCAGCATGCCGGAGATACGACCGGAGAAATCTGGGCACGCTGCGGAGAACCGGATCATCGCTACGCGTTCCCGCAGCACTACCGGGACTACTACAGCGGCCCATGGCTCCCTCCCACGCAATTCCATCGCGAAATCTGGACCTATGAATTCGATGGCCGCATCGCACCACGGGAGTTGACTTTCGATAACGGTCGCCTGGTCCGCCTGCGCACCCTGCGACGATGAATCCCAGGGGGGTAACCCGGGGAAGTGCCGTAACGCTGATACGGATCAATGCAGGCCATTCCCGGGTGCACTACGATCAAGTCATCCTGCCCCGGGGCAGGGGCCAACAGGCCAGGGCAGCACAACACCACTGCCGCTCGCGGCCTGTCTCGGCCCCTGACCGGGGTCAGGAACCAGGCCGATGCGCCAGCGACCCGAGCCCAGGAGGTCAATCATGAATGCGCCCGACGATCCCCGCGATCCAACCGCCGATCCGGCAGAAGACATCAATCTGGAAGTCAATCCCGACGATGTCTGCCAGCTCATCCAGCTGGCGCGTGACTTTCACGCCCAGGATGCCGTCATCCTGCCCGACGAACCGCCCGGGCCCGACATGAGCTTAAGCGCCGCTGCCATGCAGTCACATGCCGGCAACCCGCTGTTGCAGGAGTTCCGCAGCATCATCGAGGATCTCGATCGCAGCCAGCAGATCCAGGTCGTGGCCCTGCTATGGCTGGGGCGCGGCGACTACGAGGTCGACGAGTGGGAGACCCTGCTCGAGGATGCCGAGGACGCCTGGTCGGACCACACGGCCGACTACCTGCTGGCCCATCCATTACTCGCCGACCAGCTCGCCGACGGCCTGGAGATGCTCGGCCATTCCTGCCAGTAGCACCAGGCAGAGGCGAACGGCCATGCGGAACATTTTCGTCATGGGGCTGGATCCATTCCACCTGAATCTGCTCGAACAGATTCGGGATGAAGGCGAGGAATACCAGTTTCTGACCCTGTATGAGAATAGCGAGATCGTGCATCCTCCCGATCTCGAATACCCGCACCTGGACGACATCCGTGCCCATGCCGGTGAGTTGTTCGCGAGCTTCCCGGGGGCCGTGGACGGCATTGTCGGCTACTGGGACCTGCCAACGTCTCTTGTTCTTCCCTTGATCGCCCGCGATCATGGTCTGCCGGCCGCGTCACCCGATGCGGTGGCGCGCTGCGAACACAAGTACTGGTCGCGGCTGGAGCAATCGGCGGTCGTTCCCGACATGGTCGGTCGATTTCAGGCCTTCGATCCGTTCGACGACGATTCGGTCGCCGGCGTCGAACTGGACTATCCGTTCTGGATCAAGCCGGTCAAGGCGCACTCTTCGTTTCTCGGCTACTACATCGACAGCCCCGAGACGCTGCGCTCCCATCTGCCCACGATCCGCGACAGGATCGGCATCATGGGCCGGCCGATGAACGAATTTCTCGCCGAGCTCGACCTGCCCGAAGAAGTGGCCGCCATCGATGGCTATCACTGCATTGCCGAGGAACTGGTTTCCAGGGGGCGGCAGTGCACCTTGGAAGGATACGGCTGGCGCGAGGAAATCGAGATCTTCGGCATCATCGACTCGGTTCGTACCGGGCGTCATGGCTCCTCGTTCAGTCGCTACCAGTACCCGTCGACCTTGCCCGACGATGTGCAGGTCCGCATGTGCGAAGCTGCCTCCAGCTTGATGCGCGCTGTCGGTTACACCGGCGCAGCGTTCAACATCGAGTTCTACTGGGATCCCGACAGCGACCGCATCCGCCTGCTGGAAGTCAACGCACGCATCTCCAAGTCGCATTCACCCTTGTTCCTGTTTGTCGACGGCAGTCCGAATCAACATGTCTGCGTGCATCTCGCGCTGGGGCGCAGGCCGCAGATGCCGAAGGGGCAGGGGAGCTTCAGGCTGGCGGCCAAGTTCATGTTGCGTTACTTCGAAAACGGACTTATCGAGCGGGTTCCAACCGACAACGATATCGCTGCATTGCGGCAGCACTATCCAGAGGCCCTCGTCCGTGTGCTCGGTACACAGGGCACGCGCCTGAGTGATCTCGACCTGCAGGACAGTTACAGCTTCGAGATTGCCGAGATCTTCGTCGGTGGTGATAGTGAGCAGGAACTGGTCCAGAAATACGAGGATATCGTCGAGCGACTCGGATTCCGCATTGCGCCACTGCAGGAGAGCATGCCATGAAGTTTGTCGATTCACTGCCGTTTGCAGTCGACGAAGAGCCCAACGTGTTCATCCCCATATCCGACGGCGTGCGGCTGGCCGCACGCATCTGGCGACCGCGCACCGACCGGCCGGTGCCGGCAATCATGGAATACATTCCATACCGCAAGCGGTTCGGTACCGCGCAACGCGACGAAGTGATGCATCCCTACATTGCCGGACACGGTTATGCCTGCGTGCGTGTCGACTTGCGCGGCAGCGGCGAGTCCGACGGCGTGCTCGAAGACGAGTACCTGCAGCAGGAACTCGACGATGGATGCGAGGTGCTCGCCTGGCTGGCCCGGCAACCCTGGTGCAATGGCCGCATCGGCATGATCGGCATCTCCTGGGGCGGATTCAACGGCCTGCAGATTGCCGCCATGCAGCCGCCCGAGCTCAAGGCCGTGATCGCGGTCTGCGCATCCGACGACCGTTTTGCCGACGATGTGCATCACATGGGCGGGTGTCTGCTCGGCGACAACATTTCCTGGGCTTCCGTGATGTTCGCCTACAACACCTTGCCACCCGACCCGGCACTGGTGGGCGAGCGCTGGCGCGAGATGTGGTTCGAGCGTCTGCGTGGCAGCGGGCTGTGGCTGGCGGAATGGCTGCGGCACCAGCGCCGCGATGCCTACTGGCGACACGCCTCGGTATGCGAGGACTACACCGCGATCCGGTGTCCGGTCTTTGCCGTCAGCGGTTGGGCCGACGGCTACTCCAATGTCGTGTTTCGCCTGATGTCCAACCTCGACGTCCCGCGCAAGGGACTGATCGGCCCCTGGAGCCACAAGTACCCCCACCAGGGCATCCCCGGCCCGCCCATCGGATTTTTGCAGGAAACCCTGCGCTGGTGGGATCACTGGCTGAAACAGGAAGGCAGCAGCATGATGGACGAACCCATGCTGCGGGTGTGGATGCAGGACAGCGTGCCGCCGGTCACCGCCTATCGTGAGCGACCGGGACGCTGGGTGGGCGAAGCGCAATGGCCGGGAGCGACGATTCACCCGGTCACCTATGGTCTTTCGCGCGCCGGCCTGGTCAAGGCCGGCGACCCCGGCGACGACTATGTCGGCACGATTCGATCCCCACTGACCGTCGGCCTGTTCGCCGGGAAATGGTGTTCCTACGCCGCCGGACCCGACCTGGCCCACGACCAGCGCGAAGAGGACGGTGGCGCGCTGGTATTCGAAAGCAACCCCCTCAAGGAAGCACTGGAAATCCTCGGCGTGCCATACGTCGAACTCACCCTCGAGTCCGATCGACCGGTTGCCATGGTGGCCGTGCGTCTTTCCGACGTCTCCGGCGACGACAAGGCCACGCGGGTCACCTGGGGCATGCTCAATCTCACTCACCGCGACAGCAGCGAAGATCCCGAGCCCCTTGAGCCGGGCAGGACCTACACCGTGCGGGTCGATCTCAACGGCATCGCCCAGGTGTTCCCGGCCGGGCATCGCATCCGCCTGTCGTTGTCCACCTCCTACTGGCCCATGGCCTGGCCACCCCCGGAGCCGGTCCGCCTGCGCATCCATACCGCTCGCTGTCGCCTGGTGTTGCCCGGCCGCGATCCCAACCCGGGCGATGACGCGTTGCCGGCTTTCGAGCACGTCGAGGGCACGCAGCCCGGAACGTTCTCGCGCCTTGAAGCCGGTCATCACAACTGGCTGGTCCATCGCGACCTGGCCTTCGACCAGTCGACTCTTGAAGTCATCAACGACGATGGCGTCTATCGACTCGACGATATCGACCTGACATTGAGCAAGAAAACGGTCGAGACCTATACCACTACCGCCGACGATTTCCGCTCGGTGCGCGCCGAAGTCGTCTCCGAGCGCAGTCTAAGGCGTGGCGACTGGGCCATCCGAAGCGTCACCCGCACCGTGGTCACGGCCGACCCCGGCCATTTTCACATCCACGCCACGCTTGATGCCTACGAGGGCATCGACGAGGCTGAAAAACGGGTCTATTCCGGCGACTGGGACGAATCCATACCGCGCGACCTGGTCTGAGGTCATTCAACCATGCGGGCCTGAGCCCGGGCAGGGCGGCTGCACTCTACATGCAAGCGGTGATGCCGCAGGCTATCGATCTGTTTCGGTATCATCGAAGTGCTGCAGCAAGCGGCGCACTTCCTCGTCGGTGGTTTGATCGAAGTGTTCGTAGAACTGGCCGACGGCATGAAAGTAGCGCGGCTGATGTACGGCGATGAACTCGTCGGCGGCCTTGAGCAATGACCGGTTGACATCTTCAGGCGCCACCGGCACCGCGATGACGATGCGCTCGGGCTTGCGTTGACGCAATGCCCGTGCTGCCGCTTCCATGGTGGCACCGGTGGCCACGCCGTCATCGACCAGAACCACCGTCCGGCCGGCGAGGTCGGGAAACGGCCGATCGCCCCGGTACAGCGCCTGGCGGCGGGCCAGCCCCTTCTGCTGGCGCTCGATTTCGGCAGCGAGCCAGCTTTCGCCAACGCGCAGCGCGGCGATGGTGGCCTGGAACAGTACCTGGACACCATCGCCTGCAATGGCGCCAATGGCCAGTTCGGGCTGCCC
>SKSJ01000241.1 GCA_007123055.1 Wenzhouxiangella sp.
CAGCAGCATGGCATGGACCAGCAGCGAAAGCGCCAGGACGAGCGCCAGTTTGCAGTGCTGTGCGGAGGCTCTCGGCATATCGACGTTAAGCGAGTCGGACATCGGTTGCGGACGCGGCGATGGTAGACTAGCGCCTTTCGCGTTAAGAGGATGAAAGATGGGATTCCAGCACGTAAAAATTCCCGAATCGGGCGACAAGATTCGCGTCGAAGATGGCCGACTGGTCGTCAGTGACGAGCCCATCCTGGGCTTCATCGAGGGCGATGGCATTGGCGCTGACATCACGCCGGCGTGCATGAAAGTATGGAACGCGGCGGTGGAGAAAGCATACGGCGGCAAGCGCCGGGTGCACTGGGCCGAACTCTATCTCGGTGAGAAGGCCGCCGGCATTTACGACGGCGACTACTTTCCGCAGGAAACGCTCGATGCCATCAAGGAGCTCAACGTGGCCATCAAGGGTCCGCTCACCACGCCGGTGGGCGAGGGTTTCCGCTCTCTCAACGTGTCGCTGCGGCAGACGCTGGATCTGTATGCCTGCGTGCGTCCGGTCAAGTGGTACGAGGGCGTGCCGTCGCCGCTGAAGAAGCCGCACGAGGTCGATGCCGTCATCTTCCGCGAGAACACCGAGGACGTCTACTGCGGGCTGGAGTACGAGTCGGGTACCCCGGAGAACGAAAAACTGGCGAAATTCCTGCGCGAGGAAATGGGTGCCGAGTTCTTCGAGGGCGCCGGCATCGGTATCAAGCCGATCTCGTCATACGGCACCAAGCGTCTGGTGCGCAAGGCCATTCAGTACGCCATCGACAACAACCGCAAGTCGGTCACCCTGGTGCACAAGGGCAACATCATGAAGTTCACCGAGGGTGCCTTCCGCAAGTGGGGTTACGAACTGGCGGCCGAAGAGTTCGGCGACGTGACCATCACCGAGGACGAGCTGTGGGAAAAGTACGACGGCAAGCAGCCGGAAGGCAAGATCGTGATCAAGGATCGTATCGCCGACATCATGTTCCAGCTGATGCTGCTGCGCCCGGCCGACTTCGACGTACTGGCGACCATGAACCTCAACGGTGACTACCTGTCAGACTCACTCGCTGCCGAGGTCGGTGGCATGGGCATCGCGCCCGGTGCCAACATGGCCGACAACGTCGCCGTGTTCGAAGCCACCCACGGCACGGCGCCGAAGTACGCGGGTCAGGACAAGGTCAACCCCAGTTCCTTGATGTTTTCCGGCTGCATGATGTTCGATTACATCGGCTGGCCGGAAGTCACCAAGCTGATCGAGGACGCCTTCGAGAAGGTCGTCAGCGACAAGGTCGTGACCTACGACTTTGCCCGCCAGATCGACAATGCCACCGAGGTCAGGACCAGCGGCTTTGCCGATGCCCTCGTCGACGCCATCAACAAGAGCTGAAGCCGTGGACGAATGGTCTCTCGCCCGCGATGCGCTGGCCGAGACCGACCCGGAGTGCAAGTGCCGGCTGGTCGACCAGCTGGCCGAGCGGATCGGGGCCGGACAATGGAATCCGTCCGACCCGGGTGCACCGGGACTCCTTGCCTGTGGCCGCCCCGGGCGGCCGCAGCTGGTCAGCCCACGCGAGCTGCCCAAGCGCGGGCTGGGCTCGGTGGCTGGTCGTGTGGCGCTGGTCCATGCCATTGCCCATATCGAGTTCAATGCCATCAACCTCGGGCTGGATGCCGCGCTGCGATTCAGCGGCATGCCCGACGAGTATTACCGTGACTGGTTGCGGGTGGCGCACGACGAAGCCCGTCACTTTCGGATGCTGCGGGCGAGGCTGATCGAGCTGGGTTCGGACTACGGTGAGGTGCCGGCGCATAACGGCCTCTGGGACATGGCGGAAAAGACCGCGCATGATGTGCTGATTCGCATGGCGCTGGTGCCGCGGGTTCTGGAGGCGCGTGGCCTGGATGTGACGCCCGGCATGATCGAGCGGCTCAGGCAGGTCGACGACCTGACCACGGTCGAGTTGCTCGAGGTCATCCTGGAGGAAGAGGAAGCCCACGTGGCCATCGGCACGCGCTGGTTCCACCACTGTTGTGAAAAGCGTGGCATGGAGCCCGATTCGACCTTTGATACGCTACTCAAGCGCTACTTCGCGGGGCAGTTGCGTGGCCCCTTCAACCTGCCCGCACGCCGACGTGCGGGGTTCAGTGCCCCGGAACTCGAGCGCCTGCAGGCGCTGGGGAGTTGATCGAACATGGCCGGAAGCGTGAACCCACTTGACGTCGCGCTGGTGCAGGCGGATCTGCGCTGGCAGGATGCCGAGGGCAATCGTCGCCATCTTGGTCGACTGATGGACCGTCACCCCGGTTGCGATCTCTATGTGCTGCCCGAGACGTTTACCACCGGCTTTCTGGGAGATGCCGGCCTGGCTGCCGAAACCATGGAGGGGGAAAGCCTTGGCTGGATGCGCGATCAGGCTCGCTCGCGCAATGCGGCCGTCTGCGGCAGCCTGGTCATTGAAGATGCGTCGGGGCAGCGACGCAACCGCATGATCTTCATGCCCCCGGAGGGCAAGCCCTGGTATTACGACAAGCGTCACCGTTTCGGCTATGGCGGCGAGGATGAGCGCTACGCGGCCGGCGAGGAGCCGGTCGTGGTCGAATGGCAGGGCTGGCGCATCGATTTGCAGATCTGCTATGACTTGCGCTTTCCGGTCTGGTGCCGCAACGGCCGCGATTTCGACCTGCAGATCTTCGTCGCTAACTGGCCGGCGCCGCGGGCCGATCATTGGGATACCCTGCTCAAGGCGCGGGCCATCGAGAACCAGTCCTACGTGATTGGCGTCAATCGCTGCGGACGTGATGGTAACGGGCTGGCCTACAAGGGCGGCTCGGTGGTGTGGACCGCCGAGGGAAGCAAACTGTGTGATCTCGGCTGCGAGGAGAAAATCACCCGCGCGCAACTGAGCCTGGACGCACTCGCGGAAACGCGCAACCAGTTGCCTTTTCTGGCCGATGCCGATCACTATCAGCTCGGTTAGGTCAATTCGGGCTTGACGCGCCTTGCGCGGCTGTTGTCTGATTGGTTTAACGGAAATTCAATATTTCACGCGACGCTTGGTGTGCCGAGTTACAGTTGCGATGCGGGCCGGTCGAGAGCCGGTTGAACAAGTTGCCACTGTCAGCTTCCGCACCAGAGGGACAGAGGGCCCAGGGGGGCTTCCCGCCAGCTGAGCAGTTAATGACTTTCAGGGTCAACCGATTGGGGCGACCCCGATGAGTCGATTTTCGCCATGACAATTGGGAGTTAACGATGAAAAGCAAGTTGAGCAGGAACCTGCTGTATTCGGCCGTGGTGGCCGGATTGAGCATGGCCGGGCTGACCGCCATGCCCGCCTGGGCACAGGACGATCCTGAAGACGAGGTCACCGAGGCTGAGTATGAAGTCGAACTGGATCGAATCCAGGTCACCGGTTCGCGTATCGAACGACCGGGCGTGGATACCTTCTATCCGGCCATTTCGGTGGATGCTCAGCTGTTCGATGACGCCGCCCTGACCAATGTCGCCGATGCACTGAACCAGGTTCCGAGTTTCGGTGCTGCCGTCACCCCGTCCGGTCCGCAGGGCGGTTTCAGCACTGGCCAGAACTTCGTCAACTTCCTTGGCCTGGGAACCCAGCGCACGCTGACCCTGGTCAACGGTCGTCGCTTTGTGTCGTCGAACACTCCGATTCTGTTTGGCGCCAGTGGCGGCCTGCAGGTCGATTTCAACGTCATTCCGCTGGCCCTGGTCGATCGGGTCGAGACCATCGGCGTCGGTGGTGCCCCGATTTACGGCTCGGACGCCATCGCCGGTACCGTCAACGTCATTACACGGCGTGACTATGAAGGGGCCGAAGCACTGTATCGCTTTGGCATGACCGAAGAAAGCGACAACAAGTTCCACAATGCCATGATGGTTGCCGGCGCCAACTTCGACGGTGGGCGAGGCAATGTCTATGCTTCCGCTGAATACACGTGGCAGGACCCGCTGGAAGGCACGGCACGGCCTAACGTTCGTGATCAATCGGGATTCCTGACCGATGACGACGGTATTCGCCGCATCTATCGCGACCAGCGCATCAACATCTTTACCCACGGTGGGCTGATCTCGCCTGGAATCGGCATCATCCCGTCGTTCGGCGTCGGTGCATTGCCCGACGGCACCTTCTACCAGTTCGACGACAACTCCAACCTGGTGCCGTTCACGCCCGGTCAGGCTCGCCCCGGCTCGGCGTTCTTCGCCACCGGCGGTGACGGCCCGACCTTCTTCGACGAGGTCGAGCAGATCAATACCGATCTCGATCGTGGCGTCTTCTCCTCGGGTGTGACTTACGAGTTCGACAACGATGTCCGCTTCACCTCGGACTTCCTGTACGCACAGACCAACGCCACCGAATTGGTCAACCAGGGCGGGTTCCAGACCTTCGCCTTCGGCGACCCGGGAGACGAAAGCGGCCCGATCATCTTCGAGGCCAATCACCCGTTCCTGCCGCAGCAGGCCCGGGACGTGCTCGCGGCCAACGATCTGGACTTCTTCGTCCTGCATCGCTTCAACAACGACATCATCGATTCGTCGATCAACCAGAAGATCAACCTGTGGCGCTGGACCGGTGGTCTGGATGGCGAGTTCTTCCTCGGCGATCGCCGTTTCCACTGGGATGCCCATTTCGTGTACGGCAAGTCCGACATCCAGTCGCGCCGCGAAGGCATTCTCAACGAACGCTTCTTCAACGCCATTCGAGTGCGCCAGCTGACCGAAGAGGATCTGGCCGCGGTCTCGGAGGCTGCCATTCTGCAGTTCTCCGGCACGCCGACGGCGCGCGTGGGCGACCTCGTGTGCGAGGCAGCGTACGAGGCAGCCGCTGCCGGCGGTGTTTCCGATGAACGGGCGCCGTTCGTGACCGGCTGTGTGCCGCTCAACCTGTTCGGTGAAGGTGTGCGCAGCCAGGCGGCTCGTGACTGGGTGACCGGCAACCTGACCAACCAGTCCGACATTCGCCAGTCGGTCGGCAACTTCAGCTTCGGCGGTGAACTGTTCGATCTGCCGGGCGGGGCATTCGCCTTTGCGGCCGGTTTCGAGCGCCGTGCCGAAGAGGGGAACTTCATTCCGGATGCGGCCAGCGAGATGGGCCTGTCGCGTTCGGCACCGTTCCCGCCCACCGGCGGTCGTTACACCACCGAAGAGTTCTTCGGCGAGTTCAGCGCCCCGGTCGTGTCTCCGGACATGGAAATTCCGTTCATGAACCTGCTCGAAATCAACGGTGCTTATCGTACGATCGACAACTCGCTGGCGGGTAGCGATGATACCTGGACGCTGGGTGGACGCTGGTCTCCGCTCAACGGCTTCACCATCCGTGGTAACTACACCGAGTCGGTGCGGGCACCGGCCATCGTCGAGCTGTTCACGCCGCAGACCCAGGTCTTCAGTTTCGCCAACGATCCCTGCGATGCCCGTTTCGTGGATTCGGGTCCTGTACCGGGAACGCGTCGTGCCAACTGCGAGGCGGATCCGAACCTGCCGGTGTCTCCTGACGACTTTACCTCGAACATCGTCAACGCCACTGGCGTGGGTGCATCGGGTGGCAATCCCAATCTGGCCAACGAAAAGGCGGAAGCCTGGGCCCTCGGCTTCACCTACGAGCCGGAGTTCCTGGACAACTTCCTGCTGACCATGGACTGGCTGGATGTCACGCTCGACGACGCCATCGTCAGCCTGGGCCTGACCGACCTGATGGTCGCCTGCTACGATTCCGAGAACTTCCCGAACGTCGATGCCTGTGATGCCTTCATGCGTGACGAGGACGGACAGGTCGCCGACTTCCTGACCGGCTTTACCAATGCCTCGACGCTCAAGACCAGCCGGCTGGAGATCGGAAGCAACTACATGTGGCAATGGGACGGCGTCGGTAGCTTCAACCACCGCGCACAGGTTTCGTTCAACAATTCCCGCAAGATCTCGGTGACCGGGGAAGAGGCGAGTGAGACCGTTGGCGGCTGGATCTATCCGAAGTGGGCCGGCACCCTCGACACCACCTGGGTCAACGGCAACCACCGGGTCTTCTACAGAACGCTGTGGCAGGAAGCGGCCAAGCTGTCGGTGTCCGGCGACTTCGAGTACGAGCGTGATGATGGTGAGCCGATCACCCGTACCCGCTGGCGTCACCTGCACAACGTGTCGTATTCCTACATGCTCCCGCAGTTCGCGAGCTGGGCACCGGAGGAAACACGCGTTCAGTTCAACATCGACAACCTGTTCGACCGTCAGCCCGACACGGTTGAGCGTGCCGCGTTCCATTACGGCTTCTCGGAGCTGCTCGGACGTCGATACACGGTGTCGCTGCGTGCGGTCTTCTGATCAACTTATAACAAGGCTCTCCTGAGCTTGATCGGTCTATGACCATTGGGCCCGCTACCCCCGGTAGCGGGCCTTTTTTGTCGAGCCCCCATGAGCGCCGTGGGAATCTGGATTTCCGAGAGGTTCAGCTCGCCGGAGGCAGGGAGCGAATCACGCCGACGGCAAGGCCTTCGATGACCAATTGGCTGGCGGCCGTAATCCGGGTTGGGGAGTGCTGGTCGTTTTCCGGTTGGAGCCAGAGTTCGCCTTTCTTCCTGATCAGGCGCTTGACAGTGACTTCGTCGTCGAGTCGGGCGACCACGATGGCGCCGTTGCCGGCTTCGGGCGTGCGATGGACCAGCAACAGGTCTCCATCGTCAATACCGGCGTCGATCATGCTGTCCCCGTGTACGCGCAGGGCGTAATCGGGACGTGGTTTGAACAGGTCGGGGTCGACTCGAATGTCATCTTCCCGATTTTCCACGGCCAGCAACGGCGATCCGGCCGCCACCCTGCCGATGACCGGCATGATCAACGGATCGGGGGATTTCGCAGCCGTGTGGCTTCGATGCACCGGCACGATGCCGCGCGCCGTGCCGCTGCGCAGTTCGATGGCGCCGCGGGCCGCCAGCGCGCGCAGGTGGCACTGGGCGGCGTTGGGCGAGGCAAAACCGAAGCGTTCGACGATCTCGGCCCGGGTCGGGGGCATGCCGTCAATTTGCATGCACTGCTCGATGTAGTCGAGTATTTCCTGCTGTCGCGGGGTCAGTTTCATGCCCGCTACTGTATCAAGAAACAGTCATTGTCGGACTCGACCCGCATCGTGTGCGCTGCCGATCGCGCGGGTCAGCGTGTGATGATGATGTGTCCGGACACACGGGTTCTCGGCCCGTAATAGGGATGCCGGTAGTAGGGGCGCCACGGGCCGTACCACCAGGGGTCATAGTAGTGATGAATCACATCCGGACGGGGTGCCCACAGGTGCAGGACCTCGGCGTCGACACGCGGGTAGCGGTACTCGAATTCACCGATCTTGCCATCGCTGAAACCGCTCAGGCGGCCGATCACGGAAATTTCCCGACCGTTGTAGAACACCGCCGGATCCTTGAAGCCGTCGCGGCAGGCCAGGAAGCGGCCGCGCGCGATGTCCGTGGAGCTCGGCCTCATGTCACGGCCGAGTTCGCGCGCGAGGATTTCCACGCAGGTCTCGTCGCGGGCCGGGCGGGTGTCGACGATCACTCCGCCCCAGCGCACTCTGGCACCGACCGAACGCTCCGTGGCCTGGTCGGGCTGGAAGTCGGGAAAGTCGCCGGCCAGCGGCGCCGGAATGGTGACACAGCCGCCGAGCAGGGTGAGAGCGACGCCGGCAAGGCTTAGGCCCAGGGTGAATCTGATCGGTCTCGACATG
>SKSJ01000148.1 GCA_007123055.1 Wenzhouxiangella sp.
CAGGCGGATCTGCTTGCTCACCCCCGGTTGCGAGGTATACAGGGCCTCGGCGGCCTGGGTGATGTTGAGGCCGTTGTCGATCACGGCCATGAAAAAGCGTAGCTGCTGAAGTTTCATCCTGTTACCCGTGCGCTTGAACCGGGCCGGTCAAGCCGCTTGCGGGAAATTCAGGATAAAGGGAAGGCGGGCTCAGCCGACCGCTTTAGCTGAATTTATTAAGCGCCCGCAAGCTGGCTCAAATCGGCGCTACTTGGAAATATCCCGCATATTCAGAGGATTGTCAAATCTCCCGCCAAGTGCCTCCCGAAGCCATATAACCATTTCTTCTTTGACCTGCCGTGTGGTTTTGGCTAACTTCAATCACAGCAAGCTCATCAAGACCGGCTGAGGGACAGGCCCTTTGACGCCGGGGCAACCAGCAGAACATCGCCAGGTGCCAATTCCTGCGGGAGCCCGATAACGGGCTGTCCGAGAGATGAGTGTTTCGTCGCCCAGTGCCTCCATGCACACCTTTCGGGCCGGCGCCGCACCCGCATCATCTCTCCGACAGCACATCCTGCAGGCTTCTTCGACGAGCTTGCGGGAATCTTTCGTGCAACTGTTGGAGCCGTCGAACCATGAACCAGAGTGCCAGCCTTGCGGAACCCTGCTGTACTCCGCCTCTGTCCATCGCCGCCCCCCGCTTCCTCACCGGAGGCGTGTGGCACGACATGACCTGGACGCCGGGCCATCGCCGGCCGGTGCGTGTCATGTATCGAATGGAAGGCCCGGCCGGCGCGCCGGTGGTGGCCACTTTCGGCGGCATCAGTGCCAGTCGGCGGGTCGACGAGTGGTGGCACGACCACTACGGCCCCGATCACGCGCTCGACCCCGAACGTCACCGCATCCTGTCCATCGACTGGCTGGGCGAACGGTGGCCGGATGGTTCTCCCGTGACCACCGCGCAACAGGCCGCCGCGCTGGTCGCCGTGATGGACGAGCTGGGCATCGAGCGGCTGGAGGCCTGCATCGGCGCCTCCTACGGAGCCATGGTCGGACTGGCGCTGGCGGCCGGTTTTCCCGATCGCATCGGCCAACTGATTGCCATCAGCGGCGCCCATTGCCCCCATCCCATGGCCGCGGCCCGCCGCCTGATCCAGCGTGAAATCATCGGTCTGGGCCTTGCTGCCGGTGATGAACGTCGCGGGCTGCGTCTGGCCCGCGCCCTGGCGATGACCACCTATCGCCCGGCATCATTGTTCGGCGAACGCTTCGGTCACGACGACCCGCGGCGCGTGCTCGGGCAGCTGGACAGCTACTTCGACCGCCAGGCACGTGGGATGATCGGCCGCTTCGACGCCGATCGCTACCTGTGCCTGTCGGAGTCGCTGGACCTGCACCGTGTCGACCCGTCCGCCGTCACCTGCCCGGTCACGCTGGTGGCGGTTCATTCCGACGAACTGGTGCCCGTCGAACAACTACAGACCCTGGACCGCGCCCTGCCCGCCAGCTCGCTGAGGGTCATAGATTCCGATTACGGACACGATGCCTTTCTCAAGGAACCGGTCTTTTTCGACAATCTGATTCGCGAGGCCCTGGCCGAAGGAGTGGTGCAATGAGCGATCGACAGAACCGACCCGAAACCATTGCCGTACGTGCGGGCATCGAGTCCGATACGCAGCACGGCGCCGTGGTGCCGCCCATTCATCTGTCGAGCACCTACACCTTTGCCGACTATGGGCAGCCGCGCTCCTACGACTACAGCCGCTCGGGCAATCCCACCCGTGACCAGCTCGCCGGGGCCCTCAGCGACCTGGAAGGCGGCGCGGCGGCCACGGTGACGGCCACCGGCATGGGCGCGATCAGCGTCGTGTTGCAGTTGCTCTCGCCGGGTCAGCGCCTGATCGCGCCCGTCGATTGTTACGGAGGCACGTTCCGCCTGTTCGATGCCTGGCACCGAAAGGGCCTGTTCGAGCTCGACTGGGTGGACTTCAATGACGCCGCCGCGCTTGAGCGGGCCCTGGCGCGGGGTGCGCGCATGGTCTGGCTGGAAACGCCTTCCAACCCCCTGCTGCGCGTCTACGACATCGCGGCCATCACGCGTGCCGCCCATGCCGCCGGCGCCCTGGTAGTGGCCGACAACACGTTCCTGTCCCCGGTGCTGCAGCAACCCATCGCGCTGGGGGCCGACCTGGTCGTGCATTCGACCACCAAATACATCAACGGCCATTCCGACGTGGTCGGCGGGGCCGTCATTGCCGCTGATGCCGGACTGGGCGAGGAGATTGCCTGGTGGGCCAACTGCATCGGCATCACCGCCGGTCCCTTCGACAGCTGGCTGACCCTGCGCGGGCTCAGAACGCTCGGACCCCGCCTGCGCCAGCACCAGGAGAACGCCGCCGAGGTCGTCGAGTTGCTGATGGTCGATGAGGCCGTGGCCAAAGTGCACTATCCCGGACTCACCGATCATCCCGGCCATGCCCTGGCCTGCCGTCAGCAGCGTGGTTTTGGCGCCATGGTCAGTTTCGAGCTGGCTGGCGGCGAGCCGGCGGTACGGCGCTTCCTTGGCGCCTTGCGCCTGCCCTCGCTGGCCGAGTCATTGGGCGGCGTGGAAACGCTGATTGCCCACCCGGCCACCATGACCCACGCGGCCATGACGGACGAGGCCCAGCGCAAGGCCGGCATTACCGCGGGGCTGCTGCGGTTGTCGGTGGGCCTGGAGGCGGCCGAGGACCTGTGCAATGACCTGCGCCAAGCGCTGGACTGCGCGCTTTGCGACAGCGTCGATCCGACGCCGGTAACGGAGGCGCCGGTCGACCGGGTGGCCGCCGGTCCCTGGGTCTGAATCAGAGCGCGTACTGGATGACGAGCTCACGCAGCTCGTCGCGCGAAATCCTGCCGTCGTGGTTGGCGTCGAATTCCTCGAAGATCTTCGCGCTGACACCCATGCCGTGCTCGCCGATGAGGTACTTGACCAGGTCGATGAACTCGCCGCGCGACAGCACGCCGTCGCGGTTGGTGTCGAATTCGGCAAACAGTTCGTCGATCAGTTCTTCGCGATCCATCTTGCAGGTTTCCTGCTGGTTGTGTTGACCTGCGAAAGATACCACCGCCGGCCCACCGGCTGCGCTGCGTTTCCCGCCTACCAATCGATGGACTCGCCGCGGTGGTCGAAGAAGCCGCCGGAGTCGTTGGCCGACAGTCTCTGGATGACCTGCCAGATCTCCCCGGCAGCCTGTTCCGGCGGTCGCACATCCAGTCCGGACTTCGCGAAAGGGGCTGACAGGGCCGTGTCGACCGTGCCGGGGTGCAGGGCCACGCAAATGGCCTTGCGCGCGCTGCGGCCCAGCTCGATGGCGGCGGTTCGCACCAGCTGGTTGAGCGCGGCCTTGGAGGCCCGGTAGGCGTACCAGCCGCCGAAACGGTTGTCGCCGATAGAGCCCACGCGTGCCGACAGGGTGGCGAACACGGCCTTGCCGTCTCGTGCCATTAGGGGCAGGAAGTGCTTCATCAATAGCCCCGGGCCGGTCGCGTTGATCTCGAACGCGCGGGCCAGGTGGCGGGGATCGAGGTGTCGGAACGACTTTTCGGGCATGAAATCATCGTCGTGCAGGAAACCCGTGGCATCGAACACCAGCCGCAGAGGCATCCCGAGCTGGCCGATTGCGCTCGCCGCTTCGGCGATGCTGGCTTCGTCGGTGACATCCAGCGGCGGCTCGGTCCGGCGTGCCAGGCCCTTCACTGCGGCAAACTGCCCGCTTTCGACCAGGCATTCGGTCATCGCCGAGCCCATTCCGCCGGTCGAGCCGAGAACCAGAGCCAGTCCGTCGCCGGGAAAGGGATGACTGATGCGAGAGTTTCGGTTCATGGGCAAGAATCGGGGGTATGCAACCAAATGAAAAGGATGCACGCTTGATGCGAAGGCTTCGTCATTGCCACGGCTGCACGCGCCTGGTTTATTCTTTCACCATCTACCAACGACACCATCGAGTTTTTGTCGACGCCGGGGCCCATGATCAAACGCATACCAGCAGAACAGCGACCGTTGTCGTTGACCACCGCCTTGATGCTGCTGGCGGCGCTGGCGGGAATCGTCTACCTCACCGGCCTGGCCTGGCCTTGGATGAGTACCTGGCTGGCCGGACTGAGCAGTTTCCAGCTTGGCTTTCTTGCCAGCTTCGTGGCCGGCATGTTCACGGCGGTGGGCGCCCTGCCGATCTTCATGCTGCGCCGCATCAGCCAGGCCACCGAAGATGCCCTGATGGGGTTTGGTGCCGGCGTGATGCTGGCCGCAACCGCTTTTGAACTGGTGCTTCCGGCCCTGGAAGTCGCCGAGACCCAGTACGCCTCGGTGACTTTCTCGCTGGCCGTGCTCGTCCTTGGCGTCGGGATCGGGGGCGGCCTGTTCCTGGCCCTGCACCGCCTGGTGCCGCAGGATCGCTTCCGTATCGGCATCGAGAACACCCCGGATGCCGCCAGAATTCGGGGCATCTACCTGTTCATCTTCGCCATTGCCCTGCACAATCTGCCTGAAGGGCTGGCAGTGGGGGTGGGTTTCGGCGGGGATGTGCGCGATGGCATCACCCTCGCGGTCGGCATCGGTCTGCAGAACATGCCCGAGGGGCTGATCGTGGCGGTGGCCATGATGTCACTGGGCTATGGCAAGTGGGCAGCATTCGGCATGGCTCTGCTCACCGGCCTGATCCAGCCGGTTGGTGGTCTGATCGGCGCGGCCGCGGTGAGTCTGTCGCAGGTGATGTTGCCCTGGGGCATGGCCTTTGCCGGTGGCGCCATGCTGTTTGTCATCAGCCACGAGATCATCCCGGGCTCCCACAAGCACGGCTACCAGACCCGCGCCACCGCCGGCGTGCTGATCGGCTTCATTACCCTGATTGCCATCGACCTGTCGATCGGTTGATCGCCCCGTCGGTTCGGTCGGCCCTCGCGGCGGTGCCGATCCGGCCGGTGGCCTGCTTCCGCTCAGTCGTCGTCGAGACTGAAGTCGGGCGTCTGTGTCGGGCGCTGAATGAAGTTGCCCTGCAGCAGGTCGGCCTTTGAATTCCACATGCGCCCCATGGTCTCGGCATCCTCCACCTGGCTGATGATGATGCGCGTGCCGGCCTCGTGAAAGCAGCCGGCCAGGTGATCGAACTGCTTGCTGACCTTGGGATCGGCGCCAATGCCGGCGGCAAAACGCGGGGTCAGCTTCACGTAGTCGACATAGAAATGGTTGAGCAGCAGCTCGGGCCGCGTTTCGTCGCCGACGCCGGAAATCGAGATGCCGAAGCCGAGTTTGCGCAAGCCTGGAAGCAGGCTGCGGGCGTCCTTGAGGTGGTCGTTGAGGTCGGCCTGTCGAAACTCGATGATCAGCAGCCGCTGCTCGGCGATGGGCTTTTCCAGGTTCTTTGCCAGCGCCTCGAATCGCTCGCCGTCGCCCAGGGTAGCGGCGGACTGGCTGATGAACAGGCGGATGGGCCGGTCGCGGCCGAGTTGTTCACGGATCACGGTGAGCGCGCGTACGTTCATCCAGCGGTCCAGTTCGAGAATCCGGCCCTGGCGCTCGGCCAGGGGGATGAAGTCGGCGGCGGTAATGAGCTGGTCGTCGTCGGTGAGCAGTCGCGGCAGCAGCTGGTAATGGGTCAGATCATCGTCGTCGGTGCTGACTGCCGGCTGGAAGAGGGTTTGCAGGGTGTTCTGATTCAGCGCTTCGCGCAACAGCCCGAGCATGCTGCGCTCGTCATCGCTGGCGCTGGCCGCCGAGACCTCGGGCTGGTAGCTGCGGCAACGGTTGCCGCCGTCGGCCTGGGCCTGGTCGGCGGCGCGGGCCGCACAGACCAGCAGCCGGTCGGCCTCGCCGATCCGAAGGCTGAGCGGACAAATGCCAAGACTGGCCGAGACGGCGACTTCCTGTCCGTCGATGCTGAACACATGTTCGCTGATGCGCTGGCGCATGGTTTCGGCGAGCTCCTCAAGCGCCGCGGTATCCAGGCCGGGGGCGAGGGCGACCAGGCTGTGCTCGCCCAGGCGGGCCGGAATGTCCTCGTCTCGAAGGGCTTCTTCCAGGAGTCGCCCGATGCGACCGAGCAGCCCATCGATGCCGTGCATGCCGATGCGGTCGCGAATGGCCGCTGACTCGTCGAGATTGAGGTAGATGACGCCGCCTCCGGATTCTTCCGGGCTGGCGTTGGCGCTGGCCACGGCGGCCTCGAGCCGGGCGAGGAAGTGGTGCCGATTGAACAGCCCGGTATCCGGGTCGCGACTGGCCTGGTCGTGCATCTTGTCCAGCCAGGCGGCTTCGGGGTTGTCGGCAGCGATGAATTTCAGCACGGTCTGGCCGAGCCGAATGCGGTCGCCGTCGTTCAGCGCCTGGCGCTCGCTGACGACCTCGTTGATCCGCGTGTGGTTGGTCGACCCCAGATCCTCGATCCAGAACCGCTGGTCCTGTCTCTCTATTCGACAGTGGCGCCTTGATATGCCGGAAGCGGACAGGCGCAGATCGCAGTCGATGGCGCGCCCGACGACCAACTCATCGGCATCCAGGGTGACCTGACGACCGAGCTCCGGTCCCTGGATGACCACCAGCCGTGCCGCGCCAGGCCCTCCTTCGGCGGCTTCCAGTTCGACGCGGGTGTAGACCTGCGTCTTGTTCGGGTTGTCGTCTTTCTTGTTGTTCATTGCCGGCCGTTCAGCTTGGGAGGCGGGTCGGATACGACGATTGTAGCGCCGACTCGGAATCGTGGTTGTGTCAGGTGCCGCAAAACGTTTTGGTGACGCGTTCCTCGGGCCGCGGTGGCTGCGCGTAGTCTGCGTTCCCGGGCTGGTCGTCGTAGGGTCGGGCCAGGACCTTGGCCAGCTGGTGCATGGGCCCGAAGTCGAGCCGTTCGATGGCGGCATCCACGGCCTGCTGGGCCAGGTGATTGCGCAGGACAAACGCCGGATTGGTCTTGCGCATGGCCTGTCGACGCGCCGCCTCGCACCGGGTTTCCGCGCCCAGGCGCTCGCGCCATCTCGCGACCCAAGCGTCGAAGCCGGCCGGGTCGTCGAACAGTTCACGGACCGGCCCGTCGGCGGCAGAGGATTCGGCATCGATCTCGCCCAGTCGGCGAAAGGTCAGCGTCATGTCGGCGCGCTGGTCGGTCATGAGCGACAGGAGATCCTCGGCCAACTCGATGTCGCCACCGCGCGTTTCGGCCAGGCCGAGCTTGGCGCGCAGCACGGCGTGAAAGTGCTTCTCGAACCGGCCCTCGAAGGTTTTCAGCGCCTCATTCGCTTGCTCCAGCGCCGCGTCGGCATTGTCGTCGAGCAAGGGCAGCAGACATTCCCCCAGGCGCGCCAGGTTCCAGTGCGCGATGCCCGGCTGCTGGTTGAAGGCATAGCGCCCGCGACGGTCGATGGAGCTGTAGACGGTCGCCGGATGGAATTCGTCGATATAGCCGAACGGACCGAAGTCGATGGTCTCGCCGACCACCGAAGTGTTGTCGGTGTTCATCACCCCGTGGATGAAGCCCACGCGCATCCACTCGGATACGAGGAACGCCTGGCGTTCGATCACCTGGCCGAAGAACTCCAGGTAGCATTGATCGTGGTCGGACAGTTCGGGGTAATGGCGCGAAATGACATAGTCGGCCAGCGTGCGCACGGACGCGGGATCACCTTTGCGCGCAAAATACTCGAAGGTGCCGACGCGGACATGACTGTCGGCCACGCGCACCAGGATGCCCCCGGGCTCGGGATTGTTGCGCAGCACGTCTTCGCCGGTGGCGATTGCCGCCAGCGCACGCGTGGCGGGAATGCCCAGGGCCGCCATGGCTTCGCTGGCCAGGTATTCGCGCACCACCGGGCCAATTGAGGAACGCCCGTCACCGCCGCGTGAGAATGGCGTCGGACCCGAGCCCTTGAGCTGGATGTCGCGGCGCCGGCCGTCACGGTCGATGACTTCGCCCAGCAGCAGCGCACGTCCGTCGCCGAGTTGCGGCACCCAGTTGGCGAACTGGTGGCCCGCATAAGCCATTGCAATCGGTTCCGCGCCAGCCGCCGGGCGGTTGCCGGCCAGCATCTCGATGCCCTCGGTGGAATTCAGTGCATCGACATTCAGCTTCAGTTCCCTGGCCAGCGCATGATTGAGCCGAATCAGTGCCGGTTGTGCAACCGGCGTCGGATCGACTCGAGCATGGAACTGTTCAGGCAGGCGCGCGTAGCTGTTATTGAATGCGATGCCCTGGAAAGGCGCCTTGTTCTCGATGCTCGTGTCGCGAAGATTCTGGTGCGAAGTCATGCCGGTTTGGTCCGCGTGATGCTCGACTGATCTGTCATTGTGCCCTGTTAGTGGATCATGCACAGTGGTATCTTCGATGTGACAAGGGCGGGGACTCCCACGTTCCGGCATCAGGCTTTCACGAGGCCGCGCATGAACACATCACGCTCGGAAACCGAAACCCGGCGCCAGGACAGGCTGGCGGAGTTCCGAATCCTGGATACCGGGCCGGAAGCGATCTTCGATGATCTGGTCGAACTCGTCGCTCGATCCTGCCAGGTGCCGATGGTCATACTCAGCCTGATGGATGACGATCGCCAGTGGTTCAAGGCGTCCGTTGGCCTCGAGTTCGACGAAACCCAGCGACATGTCGCGTTCTGTAACCGGGTCATCGAGACCGGCAAGCCCGTGACCATCGAGGATGCCGCGGCCGAGGCCGGTTATCGGAACAATCCCCTGGTGACCGGTTCGCCTCATTTACGCTTTTATTGCGGCGTGCCGCTACGCACTCGGGATGGATTCTGTATTGGATCCCTGGCGGTGCTGGATACGCGCCCCCGAAATTTCACCCCCGACCAGGTTGCCTCGCTGAAGGCCTTTGCCCGGGTTGCGATGCATTCGATGGAACTGCGCAGAACCCGGCTGGCACTGGAAGACAGCCTCGACGAACAGGGGACGTTGCAACGGAAAGTCATTGAAGGCAACCGGGCACTCGAGCAGGCCCATGAGCTGTTGAACTTTCACCTCGACAACATGCCACTGGCACTGGTCCAGTTCGACGAGAACCTTCGCGTGGCGCGCTGGTCCAGCCAGTCCGAAAGGATGTTCGGCTGGTCGGAAGAAGAGGTGCTGGGCCAGCCGCTCGATGGCCTGAAGTTGATCCATCCCGGCGATCAGGAGCGGGTTACTGCGAAAGTCTCGGAACTGATCGAGGGACAGACCGATGCGAGCATGACGGTGGTCAATCGCAACCAGACGCGTTCAGGTGAAACGCTGGTATGCGAGTGGCACAACTCCGCCCGGTTCGACCGCGACGGTCGACTCCTCTCCGTTCTCTCCTTTGCCACCGATATCACCGAGCGCAAGCGCACCGAAAAGGCCTTGCGCTTGTCGGAACAACGCTACCGGCATGCCGCCGAGGCATCCCAGGCCGCGCTGTGGGACTTCGACATGCTGACCGGCAAGGTGACATTCTCCGAGGTCTTCCGCGACATGCTGGGCTATGAGCGCATCGAGGACATGCCCGACACGCTCGAGGCCTACATGCAACTGATGCACCCGGACGACCGTGAGCGCGTTTATCGCGAAGCCGAACGCCTGGTGGCCGGGGAAACGGGAGACCGGGCCAGCGCCGAGTTCCGTTTGCTGACCCAATCGGGCGCGTACCGCTGGGTGCAGTCCAACAGCAAGGTGATTCGGGATGCCGAGGGCAAGGCCGTGCGGAGACTCGGTTCGACCGTCGACATTCACGAACGAAAGATTGCCGAAGAGCAGTTGAAAGAGCAGGCCGAACGCATGCGCGGCATTCTCGAGGTGGCCGGCGACGCCATTGTCACCATCGACGAAAGCGCCATCATCGAGACGGCCAACCCAGCCACCGAACGCATTTTCGGTTATTCGGCCAGGGAGATGCTCGGCCGGAATGTTCGTATGCTCATGACCGAGTCCGATGCGGCCCGGCACGACAATGTGCTCGCACGATACCTGGAAACCGGGCAGGCCCGCATCATGGGATCCCCGCAGAAGCTCGAAGCGCGGCGCAAGGACGGCTCGGTGTTTCCGATCGAGTTGATGGTGACCGAGGTTCAACTATCCGATCGTCGGATATTCACCGGCTTCATCCGCGACATCACGCACCAGGAACGCTCACGCCAGGCGCTGGCCGAGCAGGCGGAACTGCTCGACAAGGCACGCGATGCCATCATCGTCACTGATCTGGACGGTATCGTGACGTTCTGGAACCAGGGTGCGGAGCGCATTTACGGCTGGGAATCGGCCGAGATGCAGGGGGTCGCCATCTTCGAACGGACCCAATCCAGCCGGGAATCCTGGACTGAAATCAAGCAGCAAGTACTCGACGCGGGGGGCTGGGAGGGGCAGGTGCGCCATTTGCGCAAGGACGGCCGAGAGCGGACGCTGCAATGCCGTCTGACACTGGTCAGGGATGAGCACGGCCAGCCCCGTTCGATTCTGGCGATCAACACCGACGTGACCGACAAGCTGGCGCTGGAAGAACAGTTGCGACAGGCCCAGAAGCTCGAGTCGATCGGTCAGTTGACCGGTGGTGTCGCGCATGACTTCAACAACCTGCTCACCGTCATACTCGGCAATGCCGAGTTGCTCAACGAGTCGCTCGACGACAACCCGGCGCTGAAAGGGCTTGTCGAAATGACGCTTTCGGCCGCTCAGCGTGGTGCCGAGTTGACCAACCAGCTGCTGGCTTTCGCCCGTCGCCAGACCCTGGAGCCACGACCCGTCGATCTATTCGAGCTGGTCACCGGACTCAAGCCCCTGCTCAGGCGTTCCCTCCCGGAAGACATCAAGATCGAGATCAACCGGGATTCGTCACTCTGGCGCGCCGAGATCGACCCGGTTCAACTCGAATCCGCCGTGTTGAATCTGGCACTCAATGCCCGCGATGCCATGGAAGGTGGCGGCCGCCTGAGCATCCACCTGAGCAACAGCGTGCTGGATCGACACTATGCCGACAACCACCCGGAGGTCGAACCCGGGCAATACATCGAACTGGCGGTGACCGATACCGGAGCCGGCATCCGGCCCGAAGTCATGCGGCATCTGTTCGAGCCGTTCTTCACGACCAAGGAAAAAGGCAAGGGAACCGGCCTGGGGCTGCCGATCATCTATGGATTCATCAAGCAGTCACGCGGACACATTCGGGTCTACTCCGAGGAGGGCGTGGGAACGACCGTTCGCATGTACCTGCCGAAAGCCGCGGGCGATGCCAAGGCTGGGCCGGGGGTGATCGAGTCGGAGAGTGTCACGGGCGGCACCGAACGGGTTCTGCTGGTCGAGGATGATCCGCTGGTTCTCGACCATGCCGGTCGCCTGCTCAGGCAACTCGGCTATCAGGTCACTACCGCCAGCGACGGCGAGCAGGCGCTGGAGCTGGCAACGGCGCAACCGATCTTCGACCTGCTGCTGACCGACGTCATCATGCCCGGCCGATTGAAGGGACCCGGTCTGGCCGACGAAATTCGCCGCATAATTCCCGACATCCGCGTCCTGTTTACCTCCGGCTACACCCAGGACGTGATTACCCCGGAGGTGCAGAACTCCGACAGCTTCCATCTCCTGGAAAAACCCTATCGCAAGGCTGATCTGGCCCGGAAACTGCGCCAGGTGCTGGACGGATGACCTGTCGCTGAATCAGCATCCTGCCGATATCATTTGCCGCCGCCCTTCGAGGAATCGGCGGGCGCTCGCCCTCAAAGCGTGGGATCCTGCCTCATCGTTTGACTGAAAATAATTTCAGCCTGGCCCCGATCAAGGACGGCATCCAGGTCCTCGCGTGTGGCCCGAACGAAGGCGTTGGCATCGAGATGGCCGGCCGGGCGAATCAGGGCCCATCCATCTCTTCCGCGGCGCTTGACCCGGTAGAGGGCGTGGTCGGCCATTTCCACGACCGCCTCCCAGCCGATGGCGTCGACCGGATCGGTAGCGCGCGGCGGCAACTCCGCATAGCCGATGGAACAGGTGACCTTCAGGTCATGGTGTGAATCGATTCGATAGGGACTTGCGCCCACGGCTCGGGATATGCGCTCGAGTGCCGCCGCGGAATCGGCCCGGGGCAGTCCGTGCAGGACAAGCAGGAACTCTTCTCCTCCCCAGCGCACCACGTGATCGCCCTTGCGGGCGATGGCGTGCAGCCGCTCGCCGACCTGCTCCAGCACCCGGTCACCGGCATGATGGCCGTAATCATCGTTGACCTGTTTGAAGTGATCGACATCGATCAGGGCGAAACCTAGCACCAGGTCGTCTTCCGGCACGCGCTCACGCATTCGGTCGAGTCGCTGCGGTTCCTTCGCCATCTTCTCGTACAGGTAGCGGCGGTTGCGCAGGCCGGTCAGGGTGTCGATGGTGCTGAGGTCGCGCAGCGCGCGATTGGCATCCATGAGTCTTGCATTGGCCAGCCGCAATTCTTCGGTGCGTTCGCGCACCTGCCTTTGCAGTGTCGCCTGCTGCGCGCTCCACTGGTGTCGTCGCCACCGGTAACCGGCAACGAGCAGCAACAAAGTCAGCCCGATTGCCAGCACGCGAAACCATGCGGTTTCGTGAAAGTGGGGAGGTACCCGAAAATCCAGGCCGGCCGGATGCTCGGCCCAGGTACCGGCGTTATTCGCCGCCGTGACCTCGAAACGGTAGTCGCCGGGCGGCAGGTTGGTGTAGCTGCTCATGCGCGGCATGTCACCACCCAGTGTCTGCCAGTTGTTCTCGAAGCCCTCGAGGCGATAGCGAAACTGCACGCTGGCCGGGTCCCTGAAACTCAGTGCCGTGAACTCGAAGGCAAGATCCCGGGCGCCACGCGGCAGAGTCGGAATGTCGCCGCCGTCCACCTCGTGCCAGCTATCGCCGATGCGATAGCGCTCGATCAGCACCGGCGGTGCTACCGCGTTGCGCTCAATCCGGTCGGGCCGGATCCGCACGACGCCGTCGCGGGTCGGCAGCCACAAGCCGTCGGAACGCAGCAGCCCCTTGGCATGACCGGCGCCGTTGCAGCAGTAGCCCTGCTGGCTGCCGCGGTGGCGACCACTCTCGCTGAGCAGCATCTCGGCCTCAACCGCATCGCCGGCACCGGCGGCAAACGCCTCCAGGTCGGCAATGGCGACGCGGTAAAGCCCCTCGAAGCCGGCACCCCAGAGATAACCGTGCTCATCGTCGACGAGGAAGTAGCTGGAATTGCTGGGCAGGCCATCGGCGGTGGTCAGCGCGACGAAACGATCCTGGTGTCCGAAAAGCAGGCCGCTGTCCAGGGTCGAGAGCACCAGGTGACCGGAGGCGAGTTCGTCGACGGTGACGAAATGGGCATCTTCCAGGCGCGGGGGAACGGCGGGCATGGCCGCCAGGCGCCCGGGAGCACCCCGGTACGCGCCGCCGTCGGTGGCGACCATGATTTCGCCGTCGTCGAACAGCCGAACCTGCCGGACAAAGCGGCTGTCGAGCACCGGGTCCTTCTCGGGCCGGTTCTCGCCGTCCCACAGGTAAAGCCCCTCGGCAGTGGCAAAGAAATAGCGACCATGCGGGCCGGCCGGTACGATGCCGTTAATCTGCCCGGTATCCAGCGTGCCCAACACTTCCGGTCGGGTCAGTTCGCCAGTCCCGGTATCCAGTTTCATCAACCCGCTGCGAGTGCCGATCCACAAGCCTTCGCCGTCCGGCTGCAGGGTGTAGACATGGGGATGGGGCAGCTCCCGGCCCGGCACGATCTCCGCGTAGCGATCGTCGGCCAGGCGGAACAGGCCGTCGCTGGTTCCCACCCATAGCGCGCCGTCACCGGCATCGGCCACACTCCAGACCAGCGGCACGGTCAATCCGGCCGCCTCCGAGTATCGATCGACCCAGCCGCTCCAGTAGCGTGCCAGCCCGTCCACGTTGCTGCCCAGCCAGAGGGTGCCCTCGTGGTCTTCGTACATGCTGCGGATCTGGGAATGGCCGGCGGGGTGGTCGTCGTCGATCGATTCGGCCAGGCGGCCTTCGCGGATGCGCAGCAGGGTCGCGTCGGTGCCGACCCAGAGCGTGTCGCTGGAATCGACGAGCATCGCATTGATGGGCACGTTGGCGGCTGGGCCACCAAACGCCTGCAGGCCGCTTTCGGTATGACGAAAGAGCCCCGCGCTGGTGGCCACCCACAGATTGCCGCCGTGGCGCCGGAAGCCGTTGACCCGTGCCGTTTCGAGGTGGGTGGGCAGTACGTGCTCGTCGACCGGCTCGCCGTCATCGTAGCGCCAGAAGCGGCCCACTCCGCCGACCCACATCACGTCTCCCTCGGCGTGGAGTCCGCCGACCGCTTGCGGTTCGGGGAAGTCCATCGGCGCGAGCCGCCCGTCCTCGACACGGAACAGCCCGTCGGCGCCCCCCGCGACCACGCGGCCGCGATGGTCTTCGGTCATTGTCCCGACCGCGACATCCATCATGCCAGCGTCTTCCGTTCGCGGACCGGCAATCGCCTCGAACTCGCGGCCGTCGAAACGCGTCAGTCCGCGGTAGCTGCCGATCCACAGGCTGCCGTCGGAGGCCTGGAAAAGGGTCGAGATGTCATTACCGGGCAGTGCCGGTTCTTCCAGCGTGGTGTAGCTTTGAAAGCGCACACCGTCGAAACGCGCAAGCGCGTGCTGGGTGGCGACCCAGAGGTAGCCCTGCGGCCCTTGCGCGATCGCGGTGACCGAGCGTTGCGGCAGTCCGGCTTCCAGCGACCAGGTGTCATGGATGAAGTCGCGGAACTGGCGATCGGGTTGAGTCGGTGAGGCCGCGGCCACGGCCGGCAACCAGCACAAGACAGCCAGCATTGCCGATGCCACATGGTGACAAAAAAACCGGTAGACCCCGGTCCGGAAGCGTGTCGTTCCCCTTGCGGCCATTTTTCGCACGATGCCTTGTTGATCCTCCCTTGCTGCCATCCTGTCGCGACTCGCCCGCTGCATCATCCATGCCCCGCCGCCACGGGGGCAACGCTGATCTGCATTGTATCGAGTCGTGTCGCCCGTTACCTTCGCGATCAACTCAGGAGCGGCCTTAAGACTCTCGCCGAGACGAACAGCACGGCGAGGATGATGGCAACGGTCAGGAACGTCCTGGGTTTCAGACGAATCATGGGCCAGAAGGTCAGTCGCCGGCGAGAGTGGCGTGCCAGATGATCGCCTGCCACCGCCCGTCGCGTTTGCGGAATACCCCGGAATTGTAATACCGGCTCGATTCTCCATCGTGTGCGGTGGCGACCAGGGTGAAGGTCAGCGCCGCGGTGTCATCGAACACGCGGATGTTGACATCTCGCGCCCCGTAGGTGGGGCCGTCGGCATCCGCCGCTTCGTCCTGGTCCAGGCCGGACATGATCTCGTCCTTGCCGAAACGAGCCCCGGCGGAACTGGTGTAGACCAGGTCGTCGGCCCAGAAGCGGTCGTGCACTGCGGCATCGTTGACCGTCGCGCCGGCCAGGAAGGTATCCAGCAGGCTGCGCAGGGAAGCGGCGGAATCGTCGGCGGCATGAACCGCCCCGGCGGCCAGCATCAACATGCCGAGCAGGAGTCTCATTGGATGCTCCGAGGGTTGGTGGTCATCCGCCAATCATAGCGCGTCGCAATGAACTTGCCGAATGCAGCGGACAACCAATCCCGGTGACGTTCTCGGGCGACGGCATGGGCGGGGCTGTATCGCATCCGGGAAACCCGGTATAATCCCCCCGCAAATCGCCAGTCCCGTGGGGCCGTAGCTCAGTTGGGAGAGCGCAGCAATCGCACTGCTGAGGTCAGGGGTTCGATTCCCCTCGGCTCCACCATTCCCCACCCTTGAAATCCTCCGCCTGGCACTGGCCCTCGATGCGGACGTCACTCGACGTCGAGCGTGTGGCTGAACTGCCAGTCGTCGGCTGATTCGCAGACCCGGGTCCGACGGCGTTCGAACAGGCCGAGAAACGGTGGCCGCATGCGTTCCTCTTCGGCACGCGATTCGCGTCTTATCCGCGCACTGTGTTCTCTCAGAAGGGTCGAGCGCACCAGCTCGTGCAGCTCCTTTCGTCCCCGATCATCGCCGGCACTTTTCATGCCGCGCTGGGCGGCGTGCAACTCGACGAGGATCTCCAGCGGCGTCGCTTCCCACTGGCGCGCGGCCTGCCAGGCCTCGGCGAATTCGCCGAGCGCCCGACGCGGGTCGGGCATGCACTCGACCAGTTCGCCGACGCGCTCGAGCTGCCGAGGCAGTTCCGCCAGCCCCAGCAGCCCGCAGTCAGCATTGATGTGCAGGCGCTGGGTATTCATGTAGGTGACCATCTTTAGGCGACGGTTGCGGGCAATCGTCGCGTCGGCCGCCTCGAGACGTGAGGCCTCGGCCCGCAACAGGGTCTCGGTGGTGCGATAGAGCTTGGCTACCTGCTGGCGGGTCACGTTGCGGCGCCGGAAATCGCAGGCGAGGTGGTCGAGCATCTCGATCACCCGCGTGTCCAGCCAGACGGTGACGCCGTGCCGGTTGTCGTGGGCGTGCTGGTAGAGCGGCGACAGCCGGGTCTTGTTGTCGATGGACTCCGAGCGCAGGCTGACCAGGTCGAGCAGGCGCCGGTCGCATTCCTGCATCGCGGTGTCGAGCGCGGCGAGCACTTCCGGGTCTTCCTTGCCCTCTCGCCTGAGTCGGATGGCGTGGTCGAGATGTTTCGCGACCCGTTCTTCGGCGGCCCTGCGGGCCTTGATGCGACGCTGTTCCTCGGCCGGTGGAATGCAGTCGACCAGCGAGCCATACACGATCTCCCAGGCGGTGGTACCCCGGTTGGCGATGTCCTGCTCCAGCACCAGGGCGTCGATGGGAGGCAGCTCGCCCTTGCGTTTTCTCAGTGCCGACGGCTGGGTGCCCTCGCTCAGGCCGATACTCGTGAATCGCCAGCTCGAGTAGTTGATCGAGGTGGGCAGACCCTCGCCCGGCGCCAGGTTGTCGATACCGCCCTCGCGACCGAAGTGGAAACCGGAAAAGTCCCCTTCCAGTATGGGTTCACCGACGGCAAGATCCCTCTGGTCGGCGTCATCGAGACTGTCCCAGCCCTTCAGTCGGGCTTTCTGCTGTGCCCGAAATGCCGCACCGGGCAGGTTGAGAATGTTTTCGGGCTTGAGGTCGGTGTGGGTGACGTCGTCGGCCAGCAGCTGGTGGCCGTTCTGCATCAGGTTGGCGGCCATGCGCAGCCGATGACTGAGCGAGCAGTCCTCCAGCAGTCGCTTGCGCGCGTGGAAGTCCGACAGCATGCCGTGAGTGCTCCAGTCGAGCACGGTCAGCATCAGCTTGTGCTCGTAGTCGACCGTGACCTCGTGCAGCAGTGGACCGATATTGCGCCTGAACCGACCGCTCAGTTCCCGGTCCAGCACCTTCCAGGCGCGCCGGGCATCTTCGAACGGACGATGTTCGTGTTCGCTCAGCATGCTGGTCACCGTGGCCATGATCTCGCTGCGAACGCGCGGATGCACCTTGGCCTGGGCGATCAGCGCGCCAATCTGAACGCCGTGGACGTACTGGTGCGCCTGCACCAGGCGTACCAGGTCGCCGACCGACTCGAACGGAACGGCCTTGACCGCAACCCGGTGGCGCCCGCTGCGGTAGACCGCGACGTTGCGGTGCGAACCCATCACGTGCGGGGTGGCGTCGTCCTCGCGCTCCAGGACCCACTCGACCCCCTTCATGGCAAAGCGGTCGTGGTTGTGGAAGTATGCCGTGCATTCTCCCTTCGCCCCCCAAATGCGCTCCTCGGCCGACTTGCGGTAGGAGTTCCTGGCAATGCTGGCCAGCCGGTGGTCGGCCAACTGGCCGATGCTGGCGGCGAAGCGCGACTCGAAGGCATTGCCCGGCTGAAGAAAGACCACCTTGCCGTTTTTCCTGCGCACGGCCAGGCCGCGTCTTGTGCCGAGCAGCACGCTGGTGGCCGACTGCCCGAACATGCCGTCGTGGCGCTGGTGGGGCCTTATCGTCAGTCTCAGGGCAACGGGACCCAGACGCGGTGTCTGCCCGGCGAAGTCGAATGCGCCAAGCAACGTTCGGAAAGCGTGATGATCGACGCACCCGCGCTGGCGGTCGATGCCGATGTTGTGATTGAAGTTCTGGATGGTGGCGAGGAGATCGCGTTCGTCGACGTCGGTTCCGGACAGGAACAATTCGCTCAACCATTCCCCCAGTTCGCGGTTGCATTCGCTTTGCGCGTTGAGCAGGCCGAATATCTTGCGAAAGTACTCATCGCGCAGCCGGGCGTTGTTCCGGATCTGTTCGACGCTGTGGCCGCGGTTGCGCAAGTACAGAGGATCCTCGATGCGCGCCCACACCCGGGTCCGGCCGAGATTGAGTTGATGTTCGCATCCCCCAGACGTTCGATAGCGGTATCGGAGCTCGACATAGGTGACCGCGGGGTTGTCGGTCGGCACGACGCGGTGGGGCCGGGCTTCCAGGTCGGCGAAGCCCGCGCCGCGCAGTGCCGAGTCGTCCTGCCCGGTCCGGTCCTGGACCAGCGGCACATGGGGCATGCGGCGGGAGAACTCGCGCACCAGCGCTTGCTCCCTTTCGAAAGCTTTCTGCAGTGCGGGTTCGTCCAGCCTTCGGTCTTTGCCGAAAGCGAATGGCAGGCGTGCGAACAGGAGATCGCTCAAGTGGATTCTTGTGATTATGGGACTGCTGGACGTGCACGCACTTTACTGGAGGGGCGCGGAGGCGGCAAGTCGGGGATTGCCGTACACTGACATGGCACACACTTCCTTCCCCATGCCGGAGCAAGCCTTCATGCGTGTCATCCTGCCGATACTGCTCAGTTGTCTTGTCGTCCTGTCTGCCCACTCCGCGGTCGTTGCCCAGCCGCCGGATGAGCCCGATGCCGTCAGTGGCGAGGCGGTGCTGGTCACGGAAATGGAGGATGTGTCCGGGCCCGATGAGGCAGTCGATTCGACGGTGGAAGAACGGATGGCGCTGATGGCCCACGTCGACGGGCTGATCGCCGCCCATCAACGCGAGCATGGACTGGGCGCGATCACGCTGTCGGTCGTGCGCGACGACGGACTTTGGCTGGCACGTGGCTGGGGGCTGGCCGATATCGAGAGCGAGCGCGAAGTGGTGCCCGAGGAAACACTGTTTCGCATCGGGTCGGTTTCCAAGACCTTCACCTGGACGGCGGTCATGATGCTGGCCGAACGCGGGCAGCTCGACCTCGACGCCGACGTCAACGACTACCTGCCCGACTTCCGGGTGCGGGAAGCCTTTGGCGAACCGGTCACCCTGCGCCAGATCATGCACCATCGCGCCGGTTTCGAGGATACGCTCAGGCTGTTTGCGGTGGCCGACGACGAGCCGCGAGCGCTGGCCGAGTTGCTGGCCGAGCACCAGCCCGAACGCGTGCATCCGCCCGGGCAGCGCACCTCCTATTCCAACTGGGCCTCGGCGCTGGCCGCCCAGGTCGTGGAGAATGTCGCCAGAGTTTCTTACGGCGAGTTCCTGCAGACCGAGATCCTCGACCCGCTGGGGATGCAAGACACCACCGCGTTGGCGCCGGCGGCCATGGACGAGGACCTGCGGGCCCGCCTGGCCACCGGCTACCGGCCCGAGCAGGGCGCCCTGGTGGGGCAGGATTTCATGCAGATCGGTCCTTACTGGCCGGCTGGCGGCATGGCCTCGACAGCGACCGACATGGCGCGCTGGATGCGCTTCCATCTCAATGGCGGCGAGCTCGACGGGGTGCGCCTGCTCGAGGCAGACGGCCACGGGCGCATGTGGACGCGCGCTTTCGACGACCGTCCCGAGGCCGCCGATGTCGCCCACGGTTTCCAGGACCGGCCCTATCGTGGCCTGCAGACCTTCGGCCACGCTGGCGGTACAGCGGCCTACCTGACCAACATGGTGCTGGTGCCGGAACTGTCGCTGGGCGTTTTCCTGTCGCAGAATTCCACCCATACGGCATCGCCCATTCGTCAGGTCCCCGACCTGGTCATCGACCACGTGGCCGGGTTCGAGTATCGCCCCTGGCTCATCGACCGGGACGAGACCGGTGCCGAGGCACTGGCCGAACTGGCCGGCACCTATTTCAACAACCGACGCGTGTTCTCCACCTTCACTGCCGTGCTGGGGGCGTTCAACACGGCCAGCGTCACGCCGCTGTCGGGGGAATCGCTGGCTGTGAACATGGCCGGTGAGACGCAGTACATGCGCCATCTCCAGGGCGATGTATTCGTCGGCGCCGGCGGCGATCACATAGCCTTCGTGCGCGATGACGATGGCCGCGTGGTCGCGCTGGCCGACGCCATGGGCGTGCACAGCTACGAGCGCGTCGGCTGGTTCGACAACCCGCTGACCCTGCTGACCGCCTTCGCTGCCGTTGTGCTGCTGACGCTCACCCACGCGGCGGGATTCTCGCGCCGGGTGGGGCGCAACGTCTATTCCGGGTTCGCCGCCCGCGTTGCCGGTAGCGCCGCCTTGGTGGCCGTGCTGGCCGTCTTCGTGTTCGCCGTGGCGCTGGTCTATCTGGCCATGGGGCTGGGTGAGTTCGATGTCAGTCGCATGGCCGAGGAGTACCCGCCGGCGGCGATGTTCATCGTCCACTACGCCGGCTGGGCCGTGGCCGTGGCCGCCGGCGTGATGGTGCTGGCACACTGGCCGGCCTGGTCGGGCTCGGGCTGGGGGTTGTTCAAGCGCCTGCACTTCGGCCTGTTCACCCTCGCCCTGGTGTTTTTGAGCGTGCAGTTGTGGCAGTGGCGCGTGATCGGGGCGCCGGTGATCTGATGTCGGGCGCCGGGCACCAAACGAACACAGCCGGGGTCCAATCCCCATGACCCGGAAAGCGACGTCCCCATTCAGCCACCTGCATCCGGCCGACCTTCACGGCCTGAGCCTGCTGGCCGTCGACGGCGTGCTCGAAACGGTTGGGCTGGTCGAACAACTGCATCGCACGATCGCCGGGCTCGCCCCGCCGGTCGGTCGTGTTCGGCCCGGCACGACGCGCGGCATCACCGCTCTGGTGTATCGCAGCATCGAAGGCGTGACCCGGACGGTGGGAGCGGCATCCGACCTTGCCCTGTCGCGTGTGGTGCCGCTGCTGCCGCAGCAACACTCCTCACCCGAACGAGAACGGCTGCTGGCGGTGATCAACGGCGTGGTCGGCGACCACCTGTCGGCACGCGCCAACCCGCTGGCCATCGATATGCGCCTGCGACGCGACGGCCGGATTCTGGACCTCGACGATTCCGCTGCCTTGAGACCCGGCCGAAGACTGATGATCTCCGTCCACGGCCTGTGCATGAACGACCTGCAATGGCAGCGCGACGCGGGCTCGCGGGCACTGCCCGAACACCTGGCCGAGAACCTGGGCTACACGCCGCTCTACCTGCACTACAACACCGGGCGGGCGATTGCCGACAACGGCCGCGACTTCGCCATGCTGCTCGAAGACCTGATCGCCCGGTGGCCCGAGCCGGTCGATGAACTGGTGCTGGTCGGCCACAGCATGGGCGGACTGGTCTCGCTGAGCGCCTGTCACCACGCCACCCTGGCCGGACAGGCCTGGCCCGATCGCCTGAGCCGCATCGTCACGTTGGGTAGTCCGCACCAGGGCGCACCGCTGGAGCGCATCGGCCACCGCGTCGAATCGCTGCTCGCGCTCAGTCCCTACAGTGCACCGTTCAACCGCCTGGGCGCCATCCGTTCAGCCGGTATTACCGACCTGCGCTACGGCAATGTCTCCGGAAACTGGCCCGACCCGGACGACCCGCCGGAAATGGCGACACTACCCGAGCACGTCGCCTGCCAAGTCGTCGCCGCGACCACCGACAGCCGGGCCGATTCTCTGAAGTCCCGTTATCTCGGCGACGGCCTGGTGCCGGTCGACAGTGCCCTGGGCCGCCACGCTGACCCGTCTCGCTGCCTGCCGGTGCGACCCGAACACCAGCATGTCGTGTGCAACACCCGCCACGTCGGCCTGCTCGCCAATCGATCGGTACAGCAAACCCTCCACGACTGGTTGCGATAGTCAGGGTCGGGGTGTTCTGTTGGTAATTTGGCCTGCGCGCGGGGTCGTGCTAGGTTGCCCTCCGATCACACCCCAACCTTCAATGGAGAAAGCCGATGAAATCCACGAGTATCGTGCTCGCCCTCGCCTTGCCGTTCGCCCTGCTCTCGCTGACCGGATGCGGGACGGACGAGCCGGGCGGTGACGCCGCCCCCGCTGTGGCTGACGGTCATGCGTTCTATCTAGGCGACATCGGTATGCGCGGGATGGAGTGGCGCGGCGAGGCCACCCTGCTCGAGGCCGGACTGCACTTTCCCGAGGCAAAACTGGACATGAGCACCATCCGGTTCTCGCTGTTTGCCGATCATCGCGACATGACCGAGTTCGACAGCCCGCCGCTGGAGTTTCGCGACGAGCCGGTGACCATGTCCCTGCGCATCGGTGGCATCGTTCAGGACCGTGAGCCGGGTCGGGTTTCGGTCGAGATCAATTCGTTGCGGCCCAGCTTCAGCGGCGGCCCCGGCACGCGGTCGAGCGAGGCATTGATCGAGGACCTGGCCGCCAACGGCGTCACCCTGCCCGAGATCGACCGCGACAATCCGCCGCTGGTGACCTTCGAGGTAAGTGCTGCCGATGAAGACAACAGCGAGATCACACTGAGCGCCGACGTCGACTGGATCGGCACCATCCACATGCGCGACGGCGAGCGCGCCGCGCTGTAAGCGCCGGGCCGCGGAGCCGGGCTCCGCGGCCCCTGACCCTCAGTTCAGCCGCTCGGCCACGTTGCCCAGGGTTTCGGCCAGGGCGGCCATGTGCTGGCGGGTCTGGCCGTCGTGGTCCCGGGCCCGTTCGGCCAGGTTAACGGCCATTGCCCGCAAATCATCCGGCAGGCCGTCGGCCTGGCCGCCGTTGACCAGCATTTCGTCAGCCTGGTCGAGCACTCGGCGGATGTCTTGCAGTGTCTGTTCGGCCAGGTGATTGCCGCGCTCGAGCTGGTCGAGTCTGGCACGGGCCACCACCGGATCATCCGGCCAACTGACCTGGTCCTGCTGCTGCGGGTTGAAGGCATCGCCCTTGTCGACCAGCCGCGCGGCGGCCAGTTCGTTGGCGCTGATGTAGTCGCTGGGCAGCAGTTCGAGCACGTCCAGGCCGCGCACGATCTCGGTGCCGTAGA
>SKSJ01000034.1 GCA_007123055.1 Wenzhouxiangella sp.
TCGAGAAGGACCGGCCGCTCGACTGCGCCGCAGCGATGAAAAGCGAGGCGTTGGGCATCGCCCTGGCCGAGGCCATTACCAGCGACGACCCAACGGCCCTGGTCGGGCTGCCCCTGATCGCAGTAACCGGGATGCTTGCCGATGCAGGGCTGCCGGTTCTCGGCGCCTTGCCGCATGATCCCCCGGCTCAGTGATAAGCTATCCCCATACGCACCGGAATGGAGTGAAACGAGGATGTCCGCCAAACCCTCAAACGGCAACACCTACAAGCACTGGCGCCTGGAAACCGATATCGACGGTGTCGCCTGGCTCTACATCGACCGCAGCGACGAAAAGGTCAACAGTCTGGGCACCGAGGTCTTGAACGAGCTCGAGCAGATCGTTACGCGGATGGAAACCGACAAGCCGACCGGCCTGGTGCTGATGTCGGGCAAGTCGGGATCCTTCATTGTCGGTGCCGACGTTCGCGAGTTCGACGCCACCGACAAGGTATCGGAACTCGAGGACAACGTGAAAAAGGTGCACGGCCTGTTCCATCGGATCGACCAGCTGCCGTTTCCGACCGTGGTCGCCTTTGAAGGCTATTGTCTCGGCGGCGGACTCGAACTGTCGCTGTGCTTCGACTGGCGCATCGCGCTCGATGCCGACCATACGCGCATCGGCTTCCCCGAAGTCAATCTCGGCATTTACCCGGGATTCGGCGGCTCGGGACGCAGCATCCGGGCGATGGGCGGACTCAATGCCATGCAGATCATGCTGACCGGCCGCATGCTCAGGGCCAGGGCTGCCCGCGGCATGGGCCTGATCGACCAGACCGTGGATCGCCATGGCTCACTTCGCTGGGCGGCTCGCGCCGCAGTCACGAAGAAGAAGAAATCCAGGGCTCCCGGACTGACGGCCCGTGCGACCACCTGGACGCCAGTCCGGAAGTTCCTGGCCGGCCAGATGCGCAAGCAGACCGCGGCCAAGGCGCGCAAGGAGCATTATCCGGCACCCTACGAACTGATCGACGCCTTTGAGGCAGCCGGCAACTCGACATCGGAAATGATCCGTATCGAGGCCGAGAAGATCCCTCGTCTGCTGGCCGGCGACACTTCACGCAACCTCAGGCGAGTCTTCCGCCTGATGGAAGAACTCAAGGCCCAGGGCAAGCGCTCGGACTTCAGGGCTCGGCGCGTCCACGTGATCGGCGCTGGCGTGATGGGCGGTGACATCGCCGCCTGGTGCGCATCACGCGGTCTGGAAGTCACACTCCAGGACCGCGAGATGAAGTACATCGAGCCGGCACTCAAGCGGGCGAAATCATTGTTCAAGCGCAAGCTCAAGACACCGCCCGCGGTGGCCGCTGCGCAGACACGATTGATTGCCGACGTGGAAGGCAAGGGACTGACCCAGGCCGATGTCGTGATCGAGGCCATTTTCGAGGACCGCGATGCCAAGCGCGAACTATTCGCCGAGGTCAACCGCAAGGCGCCGAAGCACGCCGTGCTGGCCACCAATACCTCGGCAATTCCGCTGGGCGAACTTGCCGATGTACTGGATGATCCCTCGCGGCTGATCGGCCTGCATTTCTTCAACCCGGTCGCCAAGATGCCGCTGGTCGAAGTGGTCTATGACCGACAATCCAATTCCGATCGCGTCAACGATGGATCCAGTTTCGCCACCCAGATCGGCAAGTACGCCCTGCCGGTGACATCGACGCCCGGCTTCCTGGTCAATCGCGTGCTCGCCCCTTACATGCGCAATGCAATGAAGATGCATCGCGAAGGCATTCCCAAGGAGGCACTCGACAAGGCTGCCGAGCAGTTCGGGATGCCCATGGGGCCGGTGGAACTGGCCGATACGGTTGGCCTGGATGTCGGCCTCGGCGTCATCAAGACCCTGATGGGCGACGAGGCGGGCGAGGACCGCCAGGTGCTCAAGGAGATGATCGAGGCCGGAAAGCTGGGCAAGAAGTCCGGCGAGGGGTTCTACAAGTGGAAGAAAGGCAAGCCGGAACGTGATTCGAATGCTGCCGAGGGCCACGACCTCGACAAGCTTGCCGATCAACTGATGCAGCCCTACTTTGACGAGTGCCGGTCGTGCTTGCGCGATAGAGTCGTCAAGTCGACCGATCTCCTGGATGCCGGGATGATCTTTGGTACCGGTTTCGCCCCATTCCGTGGCGGACCCATGCAATATCTCGAATCCAGCGCTGCCGCGAGCAGCGACCAAGCCAACAAGGAGCAGTCCTGATGACCGACAGCAGCCTGCGCAGAATCGCCATCATCGGCGGTAGCCGCATTCCATTCTGCCGCTCCAATACGCTGTATGCAGACCAGACCAACCTGGACATGCTCACCGCAGCCATCCAGGGCGTGGTTGATCGCTACGGACTTGACGGCAAGCAGATCGACCAGGTCGTTGCCGGAGCGGTCACCACGCACTCCAAGGACTGGAACCTGGCGCGGGAGGCCGTACTCTCCACCTCCCTGTCACCGCTCACGCCCGGCATCACGCTGCAGCAGGCCTGCGGCACCAGCCTGCAGGCGGCACTGATGGCTGGCGGTCAGATCGCGGCCGGCCAGATCGACTGTGCGATCGTCGGCGGTACCGACACTACATCGGATGCACCGATCGTCTTTCAACGCCGCTTCGCCCAGCGCCTGGTCAAACTGTCAAAGGCACGCAGTTTCGGCGACAAACTAAAGGTATTCAAGGGCTTCCGCCCCGGCGAGCTGGCGCCGCAACCGCCGCGCAACTCCGAGCCACGCACCGGCCTGTCCATGGGCCAGCATTGCGAACGCATGGCCCGGGAATGGGCGATCTCGCGAGAGGCCCAGGACGAGCTCACATTCGAAAGTCACCAGAAAGCCGCCCGGGCCTGGGAGTCCGGATTCTTCGATGATCTGGTCCGGTCACATGCCGGGGTGATTCGCGACAACATCGTGCGCCCTGACACGTCACTGGAAAAGCTGGCCAGCCTCAAGCCGGCCTTCGATCGCTCGGCGAATGGCACGCTGACGGCCGGCAACTCCACCACGTTGACTGACGGGTCGGCCGCCGTGTTACTGGCATCGGAAGACTGGGCCAGGGAGAACGACCTGCCGGTCACGGCCTGGCTGACCTTTGGACGCACGGCATCGGTCGATTTCGTCAACCGCGACGAGGGCCTGTTGATGGCACCTACCGTGGCCGTCGCCGAAATGTTGCAGCGGTCCGGGCTCAAGCTCCAGGACTTCGATTTCTACGAGATCCATGAAGCCTTTGCCGCCCAGGTACTGTGCACGCTCAAGGCCTGGGAGTCGGAACGCTATTGTCGTGAGCGACTGGGCCTGGACGATGCGCTGGGCAGCATCGATACCCGCCGCATGAATGTCCATGGTGGTTCGGTGGCGATCGGCCATCCGTTTGCCGCAACCGGTGCCCGTATTCTGTCCACGCTGGCACATACGCTCGACAAGGCCGGCTCCGGGCGAGGTCTGATTTCGGTGTGCACCGCCGGAGGCATGGGAGTGGCGGCCATCGTCGAGCGCGATGGAAGCGGAACATCCGGCGGCTCGAAGAAATCCGCCGGAAAGAAGGCCGGCAAGAAAAAGGCCGCGAAAAAGAAATCCGCCGCCAAGAAGAAGGCAGCCAGCAAACCCCGGCCCGAAGACCACAGCGACCAGGCGACCACCAAGAGCGGCGACTGACCTCCATGGCCAGCCGCTCGCCCCTGGCCGGCGCCCTGGTCCTCCAGGTCGCCGTTGTCGCGCTCGCATTGACGCTGGCGTGGCTGTTCGGGCTCTCACCCTGGCAACGACTGCACTGGTCGCCGGAAGTCCTGACATGGTCAGTGCTGGCCACCCTGCCCCTCGCGGTCTTGCTCCTGTTGTTCCCGCTGGCTGGCTGGAAGTGGACGCGCGAGATCAGCCGCATGGTCGAGCAGATCGTGTTGCCCCTGTTCGAGCGTGCGCCTGTCGGCAGCGTGGCCCTGGTTGCCGCACTCGCCGGCATCGGTGAAGAACTCTTGTTCCGAGGCGTCTTTCAGGACGGGTTGTCGCTTCTGTTCGGCCCCGCCATCGGCCTGATTCTCGCCTCGCTACTGTTCGGCCTGGCGCATGCGGTCACACCGGCCTACTTCCTGATCGCGACGCTGATGGGAGCCTATCTGGGCTGGCTGTACCTCCATGGCGAAAACCTGCTCGTGCCCATCATCGTGCACGCGCTGTATGACTGGATCGCCATCCACTTCTACCTCTGGAATCGGAAGCGGTGCCTTGACCCCAAACCGGGCGGAACGCACGGCCGACCGGAATGATTCTGCCCCCCGCAGGCGCCAGGGCGATCTTTCTCACCAGGGACGATTTGCCTGATGGACCTGCTCGAGGTGGATCGTGAACCGTTCCTCGCACTGGTCACACTCGTAATCGATCGGCGTCGCCGTTACCTGCAGGTGACATTCCATCTCTCCGATTCGAAACGGGTACTCCGCCAGGATACGCTGCACGCGCTCGCATACGGTCCGGGCACCGGCACGGTCGGTCATCGGCATGATGACCAGCGGCTCTGCCGCCATCGACTCGTCCAGCGAGCCGACCACGTCCGGCGCACGCGCCTGCCGGAGAATGCGGGTGTAGAGCTCAGGCAGCAACAGGCAGACTTCACGGGATGTCGGCCGGCGAACCAGCCCTCCAGGCAAGGTGATCTCCTCTATCGTGACCCGTATCACTGCGAAGTTCGTGGCATATCGCCGTGCGCAGACCACTTCCCGGCGCAGAAACAGGGCCGTGCTGGAAGCGTCCAGCACCCCCGCCGGCAAGGCAAGAGGCGGTCCGTCGGGCAGGTCCCGCCCCAGGGAATCGAGAATTTCCGCAACCTGGCCGGCGCTGTAGCCGTGATCCTGCATCAAGCGGGCCACCGGCCCGCGCATCCGCTCGAGATCAGATGGCGTGAGCAACTGTTGCTCCAGCCACTCGATGACCACTTCAGGAGAAAGCGTCTGGTCGGCTTCCAGTAGTGCCTCGAGTGCCACCAGGCGACTGTTGTCGAATGCCCGGTTGACGCGCTCGCCAAGCTTGCCGTCCAGCCGGTTCATGGCCGTGCTGCCGGCGCTCCTCTCGTCGAGATGAATGACCAACTCACGCTGCAGCCGCGACAACTGATCCTTCAATGCACGCGGATCGAGTGGTGGCTCGTCCGCTCCGCCCCGACTCTCCGTGCGAGAGAGCACGCGGTCGATATAGTCCGAGAAGGCTGCCGACAACTGTTCTTCGTCGGCCATGCCTTCCTGTCTGAGCTCGGCAGCCAGCACCACCAGTCTTGCAGCTTCTGCAGGATCGTCGCGAATGCGGTCGACGATTTCGTCAACGTCCAGGCCGATGCTTTCCGCTCCGCCTTCCAGCGCCTGGACCAGGTGTTCTCCGCGCAGCCCTATCGAAAGGTAATGAATGAGCTCGCCGTAGTCCTTGAGAGACATGCCTTCCTGGATCAGAGCCTGCTTGAGCTGCGGCAGCAACTTTCGCAACTCCTGCGGATCGGGCAGCATGCGATTGATGATCTGTGCCGTACGACGCGCGGAATAATTACTCCCGCGGTACTCCTCCCGCACCAGGGATACCAGCGTGGTGTAAGTCAACTGATCGATTTCTCCGATGACCTCCCCCTGCTCGGAAAGAATGGTTTCCATGTCCTGTCGCGCGGAAATCGATTGCCTGACTCTATGCCGCAACGTGTTCATCGCCAGAAAGAGGTCTTCGGGAGAAAGCGTGGATGCTCCAACCGAACCGCCTTGCTCGATTTCCCGCGCCAGATCACGCAGGTGCTCGATGAGCTTGACACGGCTCGAATCGCTGCCGTTCGCCATTGAATCGGCCAGCTCTTGCCCGGCGGCCTCGGGCTCATCGGCCAGGCGCCCCAGGGACATGAAACCTTCGAGTTCGTGCAACACGCGCTCGGCCACCCCACCGGCGTATCGGCTCGGTCCCTCGGCAGCGACCCCCTCCGCGTTCCTGCTGACTACTTTCTGATCGCTGGTCAGCTTCCTGTAAACGATGTGGTTGAAGCGCACCGAGTCCACGTTGTGCCGCTCGAGCGTCGCTTCGGCTGCGCCGACGTCGGGATGGGCGGCCGAATCGGAGAAGATGCGCATCAGCAGACGAAAATCCGCCTGAATGATACCCGCCTCGAATGAAACCGACTCGATCTCCTTCTCCGCGAACATTTTCACCAGGCGCAGCGGGTCGAAGCGATCACCGACAGGGTGTTTTTCCACGAAAAGTGAACCTCGGTCCGACAGAAGCGTGATGACCGGCACCCGCTCCAGGGCGTTGCCCAGAGACTCGTAGGCCTGATCGCAAGCCTTGCAGGTTAGAGGATGATCATTGCCATAGCTGCAGGCATTGGCATATGCAGTGCTGATCCGGCGTGCCAGCAGCTCGGCCTGCAACGGTTCCAGTTTCTTGTTGATGCCGGCGGTCACTGCATCGCCTGGGCCGTATACGCCGTCATCCAGCGCTCCAGGGCCAACGAGAATGCGCGCGCACTGAGAAAGCGTCGAGCCGGATCGGTATCTGTCGCCTTGAGGATGATCCCCTCCATCCCTTCATCGATATCAGGGTTGCACTCGCACGGTCGCCGGGTGAAGAACGAAGCCGGATCGCGTACCTTGCGAAGCAACGCCTCGCGACCCGGCTCGTCACGCACGGGCAGAAAGCCGGCCAGCAACTCGAACAGGATCACGCCCATGGCATAGATGTCGGTACGCCGGTCGGTCTCCCTGGCTGCGGCCTGCTCCGGCGCCAGGTAATTTGGCGTGCCCACCACCAGGCCTCGTGCAAAGAACTCGATGTGCTTGGTCTTAGCGATTCCGAAATCAGCAACCAGCGCTCGACCCTGCCGATCGTCGATCAGAATATTGGCCGGCTTGAGATCCTGGTGAACCACACCCTGCTCGTGCGCGAACTCAAGGCCGTCAAGTATTTCACGAGTCAACCGGATCGCGTGGTTCAGGGGCAGGCGACGACGGGACGGCACCGGATGCCGGCGAAGCCGAAGCAGCAGTTCACCGAGATCGGGGCCGTCGACCATCTGCATCACCTGGTAGAAGAATTCATCGTCCTCACCACTGTCGAAAATCGTGATGATATGGGGATGATCGAGCACCGCGACCGTCTCGGCCTCGTCGCGAAACTGCATGCGAGCCAGGTCGCCGGCGGCAAGCTCCTTGGGCAACAGCTTGATGGCGACCTGGCGTTTCAGGGATTTCTGGTAACCGGCAAAAACGGCCCCCATTGCGCCACGCCCGAGCTCCCTCACCACGACAAAATTACCGAACGAGCGTCCGATGATGTCCCGGTAGTCATACTCGCTATTGGCGTTCACTGCACCCCCGCACACAGAACCCTTCCGCCCGGCTCAATCTGACACAAGATGTGAACTACGTCAATATTTCAGGGTAGTGGAGCCAAGATTCGCGCGTTTGAGCCGACTCCCCCGCCCGTGCCGCTGGACTTGCTCGACACCTCAGGCAAGAATGTGGCGCATGGGATGGATGGTACGCAAATTCGACAACCTGGGCAGCGCTTGCTGCGGAGCCGGTGGCGGCATGGGGCTGAGTCAGGCTCCCGCTTTTACCCAGGCCTACCTGCAACGCCTCGGCGGTCATCTCGACGAAGCGCGACGGACTCTTTCCATGGTCGAGCGCGGCGAGTGGTTGCAGCGACTGGGTGTAGCCGAGCGCCAGGACGCGGTCTCCGAGTTCGCGCTTCGCGTACACGAACTCGAGCAGGCCTTCCAGGCGATTTCCCAGGCACCACCGCTCCTGCAACCACTGATAATGATGCAGCATGCCGAAAGCGACATCGCGCAGCGCGCATGGGAGCATTTCACGCCGGCGATTCCCGTTGATGCCCCTTCGCTGGTCTATACCGGCGCAGGTATTGTCCTGGCCCTTCTGGTCTATGAGCTGGTCAAGGCTCCCGGCACCCTGTTTCGTCGAAAGGCACCCTCCCCGGGCTAACTCGTCGGACCGCCGCCCTCTGGCAACGGGGCACGCACAAGCGCCAGGCTCCCTCGCCCGAGCAACACGCCGACCAGGCACATCACACCGAGACCGAGTGCGTCCACGCCAAGTGACAGCCCCACGGGCACGATGAGAGGGGCGATCAGCACCACCCCGATCTGGAGACCGAACACAAAGCCGCCGGCAACCAGCAGCAAGCTCGCAACGAGAAGGAAGGCGAGGGTCTGTCCTGTCCCCCGCCCGATGCCATCGCTCAAGGCCTGCAGCGTGCCGGCATCGTGTAGTATCGCCGCCCAGGCCAGCGACAGCCCCACCACCAGCAGGACACCGGCTGAAGTCACTGCCGCCCGGACAGCCTTGTCCGTCAGTTGTTGCCAACTCAACTCGTGAAACACCAACACCCGAGTGACAGCCGCCCAGATTGCCGCGACAAGTGCTACGTCGAGTAACGCCAGCCAGCCAGCGACGACGGCTACGAGCAACAGTATCGCGGCCCCCAGGTCCCATAGCGGCCGACCGGTGCGCTCTGCAGCCACGGAGACGGACCCGAAAACGGACCTCGCCCGGCCGCCCAGACCCGGCATGCACGCCGCCGCGACCGCCACCAGCGCAACCGGTATCAGCGCGGTAACCAGCAGCACTTCGGCACTGACGGAATGTCGAGGCGCCGCCACCTCCGAGATGGCGGTGTAGAGCACCGCGGGAATGACCATGGTCAGGCCGACCGCACATCCCGAGGCGAGTGCACTGAGTAACCTGACCGCGATCGACGATGGATTCAGTCCGCTGTTTTCGCCCGCCATGGACGAAATCGGCAGGATCCAGGCGTTCAAGTAATAATCACGGCCGAGAATCGCCGCGACGAAACTCATCAGGGGTACGGCCAGCAACTGAACCTGGTCACCCAGCTCCAGCACACTGATGATGAGCAGTGCCGGCTCCAGTTCGGCTTGCAAAAAGCCGGTCAGTACCGCCATTGCCACGACCGCGAAGACCGGCACGCCAATCGCGAGCACCAGTAGAAGGACCAGTCCGATCATCTGCCCGAACCCTTGTCCTCCCGCAAGCGGAAGACGGGCGACGGTGCCAGGCCAAAGGCCAGAAATCGCGCCGCCATGACCGCGAAAGCGGCCGGCACGATGACATAAATCGCCCAAAGCGGTACCCGGTCGAGGACCACCCGGCCAAACTCGAGTTCCAGCAGGACTGCCCGGAGGCCGTACCAGGCCAGCACCAGGCTGACCACCGCGGCAGTCAGAAATGACAATCGCATCAGGACCACTGCCACACCGGTCGGAAACAGCGATTCAATGACCCGCACTCGATAGTGTCCGAGACGACCGGCGGCCACGGCACTGCCAACCATCACCAACCAAAGCAGCAGGGCGGAGATGGCGTCGTCGGCCCAGCCGACCGGCAAGCCGCCAAAGTGGCTTCCGACTTGCTTCACCAACGCCACCAGCACGACCATGGCGAACAGGCAGGCAACCGAGCCCGATTCCAGCGCCGCAATCAACTTGCCCGTCGGATCGTTGGCCTGGCCGGCCGAATCGTGGACGTCCCGAGTCACGGTACTCCCCGGATCATCACGCGAGCCGGCTCAGTGAACGCCCGACTCCAAGCCTCGACATGCGAATCACGGGGCTCGTACAACCAGCCCGGCGGCCTCGGTGGTATTCTGCAGCAGTGTGGCCACGGTCATCGGTCCAACACCACCGGGTACGGGCGTGATCCAGCCAGCCCGCTCCGCGGCGGCCTTGAAATCAAGGTCACCGCGCAACTTGCCATCCTCGCCCCGCGTGATACCGATATCGACCACGACGGTCCCTTCCGCGATCCATTCCGGGTCGATCAGGCCGGGTTTGCCGACGGCCACGAACAGCGCCTCGGCATTACGCACATGCTTTTCAAGGTTGCGGGTGAACCGGTGGGCAACACTGACTGTTGCACCGGCCAGAAGCAGCTCGAGTGCCAGAGGGCGTCCAACGATATTGGATGCGCCGACGACCAGTGCATCCATGCCCTTGGTGTCGATGCCGTGAGCGGCCAGCAGGGTCATGACTCCGCGCGGCGTGCAAGGCCGCAGCCCCGGATCGCGAACCGCCAACCGGCCCATGTTGACCGGATGGAATCCATCGACATCCTTCTCCGGCCAGATGCGCCGGGTGACCTCGCGTTCATCCAGATGCGCCGGCAGCGGTAGCTGAACCAGGATCCCGTCCACGCTGTCGTCTTCGTTCAGGGCATCGATCAGGGCCAGCAGTTCACCGCGGCCGGTACCGTGCGAGAGCCGATGCGTGGCAGAAACCAGGCCGGCTCGTTCACATGCGCGGATCTTGTGGTTGACATAGACTTCGGAAGCAGCGTCATCGCCGACCAGCACCACGGCCAGTCCGGGCGCACGTCCGCCGCGCTCGACGTGGTTGGCAACGGCGTCGGCCACGTTGGAGATGAGACGGTCGGCTACCGCGCGACCGTCGATGATCTGGGCATGCGTCTTCATATGGGATGACATTGTAAGATAGGAGGCGGTCAAAGTCCGCCGATGTTGCAAGGGAGTCTCCGTGAACCTGTTCAATCATCACTTCATCGATCTGGAGGGCAACCGCCTCTACCTCGACCGGCACCGCAATCTGCCCTTTCTGGTCGTCGTCATCGCTACCGAAAGTCGGTTTGTTCCGCAAATGGCTCGCCTGCAATCAGTTTACGCAGTCAACCGCGAGGCCGGCCTGCGGATACTTGCCATGCCGTGTACGGACTTCGACGAAGAGCCGCGCGAGGAGGCCGAAATCGCCGAATTCCTGCGCGAAAACTACCCGGTCAACTTTTTCGTCACTCAGCGCTGTAGCGTTACCGGTCGAGACATGCACCCCCTGTTTCGGGAGATGCTCCAGGAGCGGTCGGCGGCCATTCTGCCGCGCGGCACTTTCCACAAGTATCTGTTCGACCGACGCGGAGAACTGGTGGAGGACTGGCAACCGCACGTGCTGCCCGACGACCCCGGCCTGATCAACAGTATCCAGAAGCACCTCACCTCCAAGAGTCTCTGACCGGACTCAGCCCCGTTGCACACCGCGCGCACAAGCCGGGCAATCGGGGTCGCGTACCAGACGAGTGGTTCTGAAGTCGCCGTTCAGGGCATCGAAATGGATCAGCCGCGAGACCAGCGGGCGTCCGATGCCGAGCAGGAGCTTGAGGGCTTCGGTCGCCTGCAGGGTGCCAATGACACCGGGCAATACGCCCAGCACCCCGGCCTCGGCACAATTGGGCGCCTCCACGGCCAGCGGCGGATCCGGAAACAGGCAACGGTAGCAAGGCTCTTCTCCAACCGATGGATGAAACACCGCAACCTGGCCGGCAAACCGCATGACCGCACCGTAGACCAACGGCAGGCCCAGGCGCAGGCACGTGTCATTGAGCAGGTAGCGGGTGGGAAAATTGTCGGAACCGTCGATGACCACGTCGTGCCCGCTCAGCACATCCCCGGCATTGTCCTCATCCAGTCGGGCGGTAATCGTTTGTATCTCGATATCCGGGTTGAGGGCGTGCAGGCGCTGGGAAGCCGATTCGGTCTTGGGATGCCCGACCAGGTGATCACTGTGGAGAATCTGCCGCTGGAGGTTGGAGCGTTCAACCACGTCAGGGTCGATCAGGGTGATGTGCCCTACCCCGGCGGCCGCGAGATAAAGCGCGGCCGGTGAGCCCAGCCCCCCGGCACCAGTGATGAATACACGACTTTCCAGCAGTTTTCGCTGCCCTGCTTCCCCAACCTCGGGCAAGGCGAGGTGACGCAGGTAACGTCCCCTCGCGACGTCGTCGAGCAATGTCGGACGGGTCACCGGCAGGCCGCAAGCGCGCCAGGCGTTGTATCCGCCTTCAAGGTTGTAGACCCTCTCGTATCCCAGGCTCGACAGCGCATCGGCGGAAATGGCAGAGCGATCTCCGCCCGCGCACATGAGCACCAGCGTGCGGTCGACCTCCGGCACGTGCTGTCCGATATCGAGCTCGAGCATCCCACGCTCGATCAACAAGCCACCAGGTATCGTTCCTTCGCTCGTTTCCCAGGACTCGCGGATGTCGATGATGAGCGCACCCTTGTCGGCCATGTCCCGGGCCTCGTCCGGCGAGACTTTCGGGACCTGTTGCTTGAGCCGGTCCAGGTAGCGCTCGAGCCGCTCAGCCTTTTCGTTGCTTGCGTCGGACAAATTTCTTCAACCGCCTGCGTTTCTGCACCTGTCGAGGCGTCAGCTTGTTGGTTCGCCCTGCGTAGGGGTTTTCGCTCTCCCTGAACACCAATCGAACCGGCACTCCAGTGAGGTCGAAGTGCTTCCTGAAGGTATTGACCAGGTACCGACGATATTGATCCGGCACGTGCTCGGTACGATTGCCATGGATCACCACCCGGCTGGGGAAGTGGCCACCGCCGTGCGCATAGCGCAACTTGGGTGCCAATCGCCGGATGGAAGGCGGCGGGTGAGCTTCTACCGCCTTTCTCAACGCTCGGGTCAGGGCCGAGGTCGACAACTCGGCCATGCCGACCTCGTTGACATGCTCGATTGCATCGGTCAGTTCCCCCAGTCCACTGCCGTGCAGTGCCGACAAGGTAACCACGGGGGCGAACCTTGCGAAGTCCAGTCGTTCGGCAACCTCGGTCAATACCTTGCGTCGCGCATCGGGATCAATGGCGTCCCATTTGTTGACCACGATCACCAGGCCGCGGCCGGCATCGATGACATGCCCGGCCAGGCGTGCGTCCTGTTCGGTGATTCCCTCCGAACTGTCGCACACGAGACAGACGATGCGCGCCTTCTCCACCGACTGCAGTGCCTTGATGGTACTGAATCGTTCGATGCCTTCATGGCTGCCGCGACGACGGCGTATGCCGGCTGTATCGACCAGGTGATACGTCACGCCGTCGCGCTCAACCGTCGCATGAATGGGGTCACGTGTCGTGCCGGGCACGGGCGTGGCCAGAGCGCGCTCCTCACCCAGGAGGCGATTGAGCAAGGTCGACTTGCCGGCATTCGGACGTCCGATCAAGGCCAGCCTGATACCGTCCTCGGGCAATTCCTCCGTGGCGTCGACAGCAGGCAGGCGAGCCGACAACACCCGCTCCAGATGACCCAGCCCGCGCCGATGACTTGCCGCAATCGCACAGACCTCGCCCAATCCCAGCTCGGCCGCCTCGGCCACCGCCATGTCCCGGTCGATACCGTCGGTCTTGTTGACGACATGAATGACCGGCTTGTCGAGTGCACGCATTTCCGATGCGATCTGGTGCTCAACGGGCAACACTCCGGACCGACCATCCGTGATGAAAACCAGTATGTCTGCCTCCCTCATGGCGTGGCGGGTCTGGAGCTGAGCTCCGGATTCCACTTCGCCTGCGGCCTCGTCCAGCCCGCCCGTATCAATCAGAATGACTGGCCGCCCATCAATGACGGCTCTGCCATAGATCCGGTCGCGAGTGACGCCGGGAGTATCGGCCACAAGCGCATCACGCGTTCGCGTGAGTGCGTTGAACAGGGTCGACTTGCCCACATTGGGCCGGCCGACGATGGCAACCACCGGCAAGGAGGACATCGTATGAGACTCTGGTTTTCTGCCTAGTTGGCCGGGCCGGCCCGCCAGGCGCTGAGCGTACCGTCATCGTCGAGCAGGTAGAGGGTGTTGCCGACCACCAGGGGGGCATCGGACGGCGGATTACGACTGGCCCGCGTGCGTGCGGAGAACTCGCCGCTATCCACGTCGTAGAAATGCATGTAACCCTCCATATCGACCACTACGACCTGATTGCCGTAGAACACCGGCCGTGTCAGTTGTCGCCGCCTGAGTTGCTCGTCACGCCACAGCGTGGCCCCGTTGCGACGGTCGACCAGCCAGACCGCGTCGTTGCGATCGCTGGCGGCAAGCTGCGTGCGCCGAAGACTCAGGCCAGAATGGGAGGACAAATCCTTGACCCACAGCAAGCGACCCGACTCCAGTGCCATGCCAGCCAAGCGACCACGGTAAGTCACGACATAGAGCTCGGTGCCGACAATCGCCATCGGACCGTCGATATCGCTCATGCGCTCCAACTCGGTTCGTCCCTCGGGTTCACTGACACGCTGTTCCCAGAGCACCGAACCGTCTGCCACACGCAGGCCGCTGACCATGCCGTCGTCATAGCCGATGAACACCTGGCCGGCACGGGCCAGTGGGTCGCTGGTGCCACGCAAGGTCAGCAGGGGGACGCTGCGGTCATGAATCCAGAGCCGGCGACCGTCCTCCGCATTGAGGCCGAATACTCGTCCGTCGATGCAGCGCACGATGACCACACCATCATGCAACACCGGGTACGACAACACTTCCGACGAGAGCCTGGCTGCCCATCGGCGTTCACCGGATTGGGCGTCGAGCGCCACCAGCCTGCCGTCGAAAGTACCCAACAGAATCAGGCCATCCTGCACAACGGGCCCGGCAGACAGCTCCAGTTCGGTGTCGAATCGGCGGTCTACCCGGCCACTTTCGGCGTTGACTGCCGTGACCTGGCCGCGGTGATCGCCGACCCAGAGTCGTCCACCCTCGTAATAGGGCCGAAAATTGGGCCTGCTGCGGTTCACTCCCCTGCCCGTTCCGGTCGACCACAAACGCTCGACTTCCAGCGTGGGCGTGAACTCGACCAGCTCGGCCGGGGCGAGATCCCCATCATCACGGGTGAAAATGCCGCAACCTGTCAGTAGCGCGACAGCGAACAGAAGTCCTGTTGATCGCAACACTGTCCTCACGAAGCTTCCTCGGCGGCCAGCCCGGTGGCATCGATCTTCATCTCCAGCAGGCGCGGGTTCCCACCCTGCGCCGGCTGGTTATCCAGGGCCTCCTGCCAGGCCAGGCGAGCCTCCTCGACGCGTCCACGCTCGAACAGCAGGTCGCCACGGGCTTCCGCCCAGGCCGCAGTAAAGCCGTGCGGCGGCGTACCCTCGACCAGGGCCAGAGCCTCCTCGATATCACCGCGTGCTTCGAGAACACGCACCAACCGCAAGGTGGCCACCGGCCACAGGGACTGCAGCCGTCGATTGTCGAGAATCTCCCGGTAGATTCTCGCGGCCGGCGAGAGCTGACCATCGGCGACATAAGCCGAGGCCAGGTGCATTCCCGCCAGGCCGACGTAGGAATTGCGGCTTACCGAGTCACGCATGATCTGGTACTGTTCCTCGGCACCCGCCAGTTGACCGGCCTGCACCTCCTGGCGAATCACCTCGTAGTACTCGGACGCCAGCACACGCTGGCCGGCCTGGTGATCCTGCCAGTAGCGAAACCCGAAAATCCCGCCGAAGGCCAGCACCAGCCCCATAACGATCGCCGGCGCGTACTCCTTGATCCACTTGCGTACGCGTTCGCTCTGTTCATGTTCGTCGTAAAGCTCTACGGCCATGAGTCGTCATTCCCTGATAATGAAAATGGATATTCGAATTCTTGACCGACCATGATAGATCAGTCGGCACCTTCTCCGGCGACCAGTTCCTGCAATCTGGATCCAAGCGCATCCAGATTGACCATTTCCTGCTCACCGCGTTCAGCACGCAAGTCCTTGATTGCCGCCTGCCCGGCCTGGTACTCGCTTTCTCCCAGGATTATGCAGTGCCGGGCTCCACTGCGATCAGCCCGCTTGAACTGAGCCTTCATGCTGCCGCCACCGAGGGCCGCCGCAACGCGCAGGCCGGGCACTTCCTCACGCAAGCGTTCGGCGACCTCGAGCATGTCGGCAGGGGCAACACGCGAGACGACGAATACGTGCGGAAACTGGTCTTTCTCGACGCCGTTGGCTTCCAGCAGGGCCAGCAGACGCTCGACACCCATGGCGAAACCGATTCCGGGGGTAGGCTTGCCGCCCTGCATTTCAACCAGGTCATTGTAGCGACCGCCTGCACACACCGTGCCCTGTGCACCCAGGTCATCGGTGATCCACTCGAATACGGTTCGGCAATAGTAATCGAGCCCCCGAACCAGCCCGGGATTGATGGTGTAGTCGATGCCCAGCCGGTCCAGCAAGCCACAGACCTCATCGAAATGGTCGCGGGCTTCCTGTCCGATCTCGTCGATCAGGCGCGGCGCGTCGGCCATGATCACCCGGGTTCGCTCATGCTTGCTATCGAATATGCGCAACGGGTTGCTGTCCAGGCGGCGCTGACTGTCCTCGTCCAGTTCACCCCGATGCGGCTGCAGGTATTCGACCAGCCGCTGGCGGTAGCGCTGACGATCTTCGCGATCACCCAACGTATTGATTTCCAGCCGGATTCCACCCTTGATTCCGAGGCGTCGCCAGATCCGTTCTCCCAATGCAATCAGTTCGACATCGACTGCAGCCGCGTCCATCCCGAAGACTTCCGCACCAAACTGGTGAAACTGCCTCTGGCGCCCCTTCTGGGGCCGCTCGTGCCGGAACATGGGACCCTGGTACCAGACTTTCAGGCCGGGAGTGTGCAGCAGACCATGTTGTATGGCCGAACGAACCACGCTCGCCGTGCCCTCGGGTCGCAGGCTCAATGATTCCCCGTTGCGGTCTTCAAAGGTGTACATCTCTTTCTCGACCACATCGGTCGCCTGGCCGATGGCACGGGTGAAAACTTCCGTTTTCTCGAGCACCGGGACGCGAATCTCATGAAAATCGTAGGCGGCGAAAGTGGACGAAACCTGTTGCTCCAGCCAGCGCCACAAGGGCGAGTGCGCCGGCAGAATATCGTGCATGCCGCGAATCGACTGTATGTTGTTCATCTTCTACCTTCAATACGGAATGAGCCCGCCGTTGGCGGGCTCGTTGAACTCTCTCGACAACCGGAAAAGCAAGACTTGCCGGTCAGCGCTCCACCTCTCCGCCGGCCAGCAAGCGCAAGCGTGCCACGTCATGCCGATCATACCCGTCGAAAGTAACGACTTCGCCTTCCAGCGTCAGGCGGACCGCACTGGCACGTCCAAGCAACAGTTGAAACGGCGCCTCGCCCCGGTAGGTTCGACTCTGGCCAGCGCGCAGAAGATCGTACTCCAGGCGCTCACCATCGGCCGCGTGGATTTCCAACCAGGAATCTTCGAGCAACTCCACCGACAACTCCATGAGCGTCGCATCATCATGGTCGGCCGCTACCTCGAGCAGGTTGGCGGCGGGCAGGAGCATCTCCGGCGTCCCGGCTTCACTTGTCGGATCGGTCTCTCGAAGTGGACGAACGGCTGCAAGCGGGAGTGCGGAAGCCGATACGTGACCGGCCTCGCGTGATTCACGCCGCGCAGCCGATTCATCCAGGGCCAGTGCCCGCGCGATACGACCGGGACTCTCCCGATCGCGGTCCGGGTGTTCAGGCGAAACCACCGGCTCACTGTTGCCGGCCACCGGATCACGTTCCATGATCCTCGAGCCGCCCTCGATGAAGAAATAAAGAAGTGGCGGAACAATTACCGTAGTAACAAGGATATATGTCGCAATTCTAAGGTATCGCTCGAACCTCCAGCCCTGGTGGCTGACCGGAAGCACCTCGCGCAGCTCGGGCAGCTCTTCCTGCTCGTTCACCGCTTCCAGCAGCGTGGCAGGGTCGAGCCCCAGGGCCTTGGCATAGTTGACAATGTAGCCACGGCGATAGAGCGGAGACAAACACTCCACCCTGCCCTGCTCGATATCCTTGATGGTCACGCTCGGCAGACGCAACTGGCGACAGATATCGCCCATATCCTTTCCGGCCTCGATTCGGGCCTTACGCAGCTCTTCCCCTATTCGAACGTACGCACCGATTTCTTCCTTGCTGGTTTCGCTGGTCGTATCAGTCATCGTTATGTACTTGTGTTCTCAGTTCTCTCGCTTCCCGGGAATCGGGAAAGCGTTCCTCCAGGATACTGCCGTAATGCCTCGCTTCACCGGCATTACCCAGGCTGGATTCGACGCGGTAGCCAAGCAGGAGTGCGCCGGGCTCGGTTTCTCCGCTGGCTTCAAAGCGCTGCAGGAAGGCACGCGCCCTGAAAGCGTCGTCCTGCTGATAATAGAGCTGCGCAAGGTGGTACAGGGCACCCGGCAACTCCGGATCAATCGCCAATGCACGGCGCAGATGCTCCTCGGCTTGCTCCAGCTCTCCCGAGCGGCGGGCGCACGCACCGGCATTGAGCCTGGCCACTTCCGGGGTGGCGTAGAAAGGATCGCGCAAGGCGCGCTCGAACAGATCCTCTGCATCGGCGTAGTCTCCCTGGCGACAACGGAAAACCGCATAGCTGTTCAGGGTTGCGCCATCGTTGGGAGCATGCCTGAGCGCCTGCCGGAAATGCCGTTCCGCCTGGGATGTGTTGCCGACCTCCTCGTGGATCATCGCCAGCGTGACGATGGCCGGCACGTGGGCCGAATCGTGCCGCAAGGCGGTGTTGAGCTTTTCCATGGCGATTTGCAGCTCGCCGCGCTCGAGGTATCCAATGCCGAGCCGGGTATTGACCTCCGCGGCACGCACCGGGCTGACCCGATCCATGCCAGTGCGCGTCGTCGGTCCGGTATCCGGGCTGGTGGCACAACCGGTCAGCAACAGGCCGAGAAACACCGCAACCAGGAGACCGGCAGCACGCATCATGAAGCTACCGCCTGCCTTGCCAGCTGTTGCTGGACCAGTTGACGCCGCTGACTGGGTGTCAGCAGCTTGCCGACCAGTTGCCCGCAGGCAGCATCGATATCTTCACCGCGGGTCTTGCGCACCGTAGTAATCAATCCGGCAGCCCGGGTGATCTTCTGGAACTCGTAGATCGCATCATCGCTTGAGCACCGGAATGGCGTGCCCGGAAATGGATTGAAAGGGATCAGGTTGATCTTGCAAGGCAGGCAGCTCAAGCGCCTGACCAGCGCCCGGGCATGCTCGGGCCGATCATTGACGCCATCGATCATGGTGTACTCGAACGTGACCGAACGGCGGTGATTTCCCGCCGTATATCGCTTGCATGCCGCAATCAACTCCTCGACCGGGTACTTGCGATTGAGCGGCACCAAACGCGAGCGCAGCTCGTTCTCCGCGGCATGCAGGGAAACCGCCAGGGCGAACTCGACGCCCTCGCTCATGCTTTCGATGCCGGGAATCACCCCAGCCGTGGAGATGGTGACGCGGCGCGACGCCAGACCATAGGCGAGGTCGTCCCTGAGAATGCCCAGTGCCGGCCGGACCGCTTCGAGATTGAGCATCGGCTCGCCCATTCCCATGAAGACGACATTCGTGATTCGCCGTTGGCCATGGCGCTCGTGAGCCAGCGTCGTCGCCGCCTGCCAGACCTGGCCGATGATCTCCGCCGCGGTGAGGTTGCGACTGAACCCTTGCGTTGCCGTGGAACAGAAGGTGCAATTGAGCATGCACCCGACCTGCGAGGAAATACAGAGCGTGCCGCGATTGGGCTCGGGAATGTAGACGGTTTCGACGGCGTTGCCGCCTTCGGTCGCCATCAGCCATTTGACCGTGCCGTCCTCGGAGCACTGCTCGCTGATGATGCGAGGCGGCTGGATCCGTGCGTGCTCGGCCAGTCGCTGGCGAAGGGCCAGCGACAGGTCGGTCATGCCGTCGTAATCGGTGACGGCCCGCTGGTGAATCCACTGGAGCAACTGGCGCGCGCGGAACGGTTTCTCGCCGAGGTCGACGAAAAACCGCTCGAGACCGCTTCGGTCCAGTCCCAGTAAATTGACTTTATCTTCAGGCCCTGCGGGCATTTGCGAGAAATCTCTGATAATTACCGTGAGTATATCTCATCATCACCAAAAAAGAAGGCGATTTCCTCTTTAGCGGTTTCTTCGGCGTCGGAACCGTGCACGGCGTTGGCATCGATGCCCGTGGCGAAATCGGCTCGAATGGTGCCCGGTGCGGCCTGACGGGGGTCGGTCGCTCCCATCAACTCGCGATTGCGGGCGATGGCATCGTCGCCTTCCAGCACCTGGATCATCACCGGGCCGGAGGTCATGAACTCGACCAGGTCACCGAAGAATGGCCGCTCGCGGTGAACCGCGTAGAATCCCTCGGCCTCTTCACGTGACAGGTGCTTCATGCGAGCCGCCACGATCTTCAGGCCGGCTCGCTCAAAACGGGTATAGATCTCGCCGATGACGTTCTTGGAGACGGCATCGGGCTTGATGATGGAAAGAGTGCGCTGCATGAATACTCCTTAAGGACTTGTAAACGCTCGAATCTGAAATCCAGCCCTGGAAACAACCGGCAATCCGCCGACGGCAACAGCCCGACCAAATGCTGGAGCTGTTCCGACGGGGCTTGTACACAAGGCGCGCATTGTATACGGGATGCCGGGCGACTTCTATCCGTAAATTCCGTGAAACCGCTCACATTAACGGCAATGCAGGACACTCGGACCATCCCAACGCACGCCTCGCTGGGCTAGACTGACGTCATGATCACACATGCATCAAGTGTCGTTCATCCATCACGACCATAGATCGACGACCCACTCGCATTCCATCACCAATGGCTCACGGGCTCACACACGCGATGAACGACCAAAAGGGGAACAAACTGCACTGGCGCCTGCTGTCCGGCATGGTGTTACTACTCGTTCTTTCCCTTCTTGGCTGGAGCATATTCGACGAAGTTCGGTTTGCCTCCGAGAGAATCGGTGTCTACATCAGCACGGAGGACGGCAGTGCCGGCATTGATGCGGTGGAGCCGGGCCTTCCAGCCGAGCAGGCCGGCGCCCGTTCCGGTGACATCATCCTTGCCATAGAAAACGAACCCGTTCCCGACGTTGCCGCACTGTCCGAGCTGTTCGAGCGCTACCATCGGCCCGGTCAGCCGCTCGCCGTCACCGTGCTGCGCGAAGACCGCGAAGTGCGCCTCGAGATCGTCCCCGGGACCACACCAGACCTGGCGCACCTCCTCGCCCAGCTCGTCCTGGTCGCTGCCTACCTTGGGCTCGCCGCATTGGCATTGCGCCATCAAGGAAGGGACCTGCGTGCTCGCCTTTTGATGATTTTCGTCACACTGGTCGCGATCGAGATGGCATTGCCGGCCGGCAATATGCTGGGTGAAACCGGCGTCTTGCTCATTGCGCTGACATGGATGGGGATAACCGGCATTCAGATCGCTGTCGAGCTTCACCTGGTCAGCCTGATCCCGGAGCGCCTGCGGCTGCTGACACGGCACCGCATGATCGTCCCCGGTTTCTACCTCCTCGGAGCGCTGATCAGCTTCGGTCTCATGGCGACCCTTTTGTTCCAGTGGTACGGCCACGACACCATCTACTCCGATCTGCTGGTGAACCTGCAGACCGGGATCTTGCTGGCATGGGCGATCATCGTACCCGCCATACTGGCCTGGCAGGCCTGGCACGCGAATACCCCCAGGGGGCGCAACCAGGCCATGCTGGTGCTGATCGGGCTATTGCCCTGGGTGATCTACATCGGCGTTTCGAGCCTGTGGAGCGGCTGGCTCGACATCACTCCCGGCGTGGCAACACAGATCGAGAACTTCGTGCTGTTGTTTTTCCCCGCCGCGGTCTTCGTGGCCATTTTCCGCTTCGGCCTGTTCGATATCGAGCAGATCGTGCGCCGCGGTGTGGTTTACGGCGTCGTCGCGGCCCTTGCTCTCATCGTTCTCTACATGTTGCTCACCGCCGCACTGCCGTGGTTTACACAAACCCTCGGCGAGGAGTTCGGCCTGTGGCTGGTGACCGGAATCGCCATCGTCTGCGGCATCCTTTTCCGACCCTTGCGCGTGGCAGTGGAACGTCTGGTCGAGCACGGGCTGTTCCCGGAACGCCGCGTGCTGCGTAAACGCCTGATCGAGATTGCCGCGTCGTTGTCCCAGCAGTCCAACATGAACGACCTGCTGAAGCGGCTCGCCGGGCAGACCCGAGAGACGCTTGACCTGGACTGGACGGCGGTCGTGACCATTGAACAACATGGCATCGAACAGCGCAGCGCGTTCAGCGAGGGTATGGACGAACGGCGGCGCCAGAATCTGACCCGACTGCTGGGCCCGGATTCCCCTATCTTCCTCCACTTGTCACGCAGCAAGCGCCCGATCGGCATTCGCCGGCTCAAGCGGCACCTGGCAGACCATGGACTCGCGTTGGAGCGTATCGGAGCCGAAGTTCTCGTACCGCTTTACTTCCAGCACCGCATGGTCGGCATCCTCTGCCTGTCGAGCAAACGCAGCGGGGAGTTGTTCGTCCGTGAGGAACTGGAGCTCCTCGACCTCTTCTCGCACCAGGTCGCGGCGAGCTTCGAAAACCTGCGTCTGTTCCAGGATGCCACCTACGAGGAACTGACCGGCCTGCTCCGACGCGAAGCCGTGATGCGACAACTTCAGGCCGAATGCGGCCGCGCCATGCGCAACGCTCACCCGCTGAGCGTTTTCATGATCGATATCGACCACTTCAAGCCCATCAACGACGTCCATGGCCACCTGTTCGGCGACTTGATCCTCCAGCGCGTGGCCGAAGTCATGCATGATAGCGTTAGAGCCGTGGATTCCATTGGCCGCTACGGTGGAGAGGAGTTTCTGCTGATTGCGCCGGACACCGATTCGGACGGCGCCCGTCGACTGGCCTCCAAACTGCGCCAGACCGTCTACGATCTCGAGTTCACCGCGCCGGACGGCGATTCCCAGGTACGCGTCACCATCTCCATCGGCTTCACGACCTCCAGCGCACTCCAGTCCGACCCCGAAAAAATGGCCCGGGAACTGCTTTCCCAGGCCGACAGCGCCGTCTATACGGCCAAGCACAGCGGCCGAAACCGGATCATGGAATTCACCCCATCGAGTGTCGAAGCCGGGCCACGAAACGACCGGCTACGCTGAACGGCAAATCGATGCAGAATTGGACTTGACGAAAGTCGGCTCTACAGGGAAAATAGCCGGCTTCCAATCCCCGGTAGCTCAGCTGGTTAGAGCGGGTGACTGTTAATCACTAGGTCGTTGGTTCGAATCCGACCCGGGGAGCCAGACAAATCAAGGCCTTGCGACTGCTTCGGCGGCGCAAGGCCTTTTTGTTTGCCGAGTATGGCAACCTCCTCTCA
>SKSJ01000086.1 GCA_007123055.1 Wenzhouxiangella sp.
GGTAGTTGGCGCGTTCCTTGCCGCCGGTGTTTTGCCAGCGGGTGATGAACTGGTCGATGGGTTTTTTGTTGTTGGTGGTGGTGTCGTTCATGGTGTGGCGCGGCCGGGCCCCTCGTTGCCTGGGTCAAGGGTAGCAGTAGTGGGGATGGGGGGGAAATGCTGGTTAGCGGCGGGCGGGCCGTGCTGTTGGTGGTGTGGGAGGTCCCGGATATTGCCTTCGGCAATTCCGGGACGACGGGCGTGGGTTGGTCGGGACGCTCTCTCTTCGTCGCCCCGGAAATCGCGTACGCGATTGTCCGGGGCCTCGCACGGTGGTGCTAGCTCGGCCGTACTGCTGGAGATCTCCCTGAGCCTGCCCCGGGGTGCCACATTCGGGGCCCATTTCGGGGCACATGCGCCAGACTGACACATCCAGATGGCCACGCTGCGGCGTTTTTTGACCCGCCATGACGGAAAATCAGTCACTTGCGAGGTTGGCACGGGAGTTGCACATTTATCCCTGCAACGTTTTACACTCGCAATACAACAGGAGATAAGCATGAACCTCCGCAAACTGATGACCCTGACGACTTTTGCTTTTGCGCTTGCCATTGGCGGTGCTGTCCACGCACAGGATTACCAGGATCCGCCGCCGCCGGCCGCGCCGGAGCAGACTGATGTTTCCGACCGGGAACTGCAGCAGTTCGCCGAAGCCCAGGCTGACATCTCCAGCATTCAGCAGGACTTCTCGGCCCGTCTGCAGGGCGTGGATGACCCGGAAGCGGCCCACGAGTTGCAGGTCGAAGCCAACGAGAAGATGACTGATGCGGTCGAAGACGCCGGTCTGGATGTGGAATCGTTCAATCGTATCGCGATGGCGATCCAGAACGATCCGGAGCTGCAGCAGCAGCTGACTGAAATTCTTCAGTAACCCTTGAACCCGGGGCTTTCGATAGCCTCGAACCGGACGACCGGGGCCCTGCGGGGCCCCGGTTTTTTTTGAGTCAGGGAACGGTCATGACCTGTGGCGAGACGTTATAACGATTGTTATAATCAGGTCTGGTTCAGGCTGGAGACCTTTTCATGACCCGCAAGCTCAAGCTCACTGCAATCGGCAATTCCACCGGGGTGGTGCTGCCCAGAGAACTGCTGGAAAAACTGCGCGTGCAGCGTGGCGATGAACTGATGGTGCTCGAGACCCCCGACGGCATCACGCTCACGCCGTTCGATCCGGAGTTGGCCCGGCAGATGGAGGTGGCCGAGAAGGTCATGCGCCGTCGACGTCATTTGCTCAAGAAGCTGGCCGAATGAGTGGGAGATTGACCGATGGATGACTGGGTCTGGATTTCCCCTGAGTTGGCCGAGGCCATTCATGAGCGCCAACTGGCTGAACATGGCGGGCCGTCTGGTGTGCGTGATCGCGGATCGTTCGAATCGGCCCTGGCCAGGCCCAGGCAGTTGGCGGCGTATGGCAGCAGTGAAGTCGATGCTCCTGCACTTGCTGCAGCATATGCTTTCGGGCTGGCACGGAATCATCCCTTTGTCGATGGCAACAAGCGAACGGCAGCGGTGGTTTGTGAAGTATTCCTCGAACTGAATGGTTTCCTGCTCGTGGCAGAAGATACGGATCTTTATCCCGTCTTCCTCGGCCTGGCCAACGGTTCGGTCGGCGAGGAAGAGCTGACCGACTGGCTGCGTCGTCATTGCCGCCCCGAGCAGGTCAGCGAGCAGGCGGCGGATTATTCGGATTGATTACCGGTGGGCAGGCGAGGAAGGCAATCAGGCTTTGAATGGCCCACCAGGCATCCTGGGTGCGGGTTCTGCTGCTTACGCTCCCGCTTCAGGGCAACTGATATTGGAGTTCGTAGTGATGCCCGCTCTCGTCGATGGTGATGGTCATCTTGCCTTCGATGCCTTCGAGTTCATCGGTGCCGGAATCCGGAATCACCCTGACTGACCAGTACTCGGGTGTGGGGCCTCTCATGATGCCCATGTGGACCAGTGCAAAGCTGCCGCGCCGACCCTCGAGCGTGCCTTCCACTTTTTCGATCGCGACATAGGCGCCGGAATCGGTGCCGTCACCGCGGGCCATCATTTCACCCTGGGCGGTGGCATCCAGCGGGCCGTGGTAGCGCTTGTCCAGCGACATTCGCATCAGGCCGGCGGCCGCGGCTTCCGGGTTGTCGGTTTCCTGCGGGTTGAGCTTCACCTCGAAGGTGCCCCGGACCAGCGAGAAAGAAGGCTCGGCAGCGGATTCGTTGGAGGTGCAGGCAACGGCGCAGGCCAGTACCACGCCGAGTGCAAGTTGCGTTGGTTTCATGGTCGTCTCCCGGCAAAGGGATTTCACCGGCTATTGGAACACATGTTTCGGCATTCTGTATTGCCCAGGGAAATGCTGGAGAAGCTTTGCGTGCAGCACGGTGATGAACTGATGGTGCTCGGGACAACTGCTGGCTTCAGGCCAGGAAGGCAAGCAGGCCGATGCCGAAAACGATCATCACCAGTGCGATGAAACCAACGGCCAGGGCGAGGTAGCCGAGCACCAGGCCGGCGATGGCCAGTCCCTCGCCGGTTTCGGCGCCGTCGGAACGGCGCACTTGGCCGAGCGCGATGTGGCCGGTGATGATGGCGACGATCATGCCGATAAACGGCAGCAGCGTCCAGCCGAGCACGCCGAAGACCAGGCTGACGATGGCCAGTCCATTGGTGGTCGGGACGGTCTGTTCGTTCATGTCGGGAATCCTCGTGGCCGGGCGCAAGCTGCCTGTGGTTCTTGATAGCGCAGGCGAGCTTCGTGGTCAAGCCGAGAAGTGCCCGGAGGCACGCGCTGAGCATTCGGAGACCAATCAGCCATGGTGTCGATTGTTGATCCGGGTGGCTGTGGCCAGATTCGTGCGGCAATATCGTTATGACCCATATCGTATGGATGACCTTTGGAGAGAGGTGGACTGATGAGAATGCTGCGATTGTTCCTGCCGGCCTTGTTCGGCGCACTGCTGGTGGGTTGTGGTTCGGACCAGGCCGAAGTTGATCATGTCGGCGGTAACGGCCCGGTTTCCGCCGAGACTGGTGCGGGATCGTCCGACGAGATCATCCACATGTCAGCCGAGGACGGCTGGGTGGATTTGCACGACTTGTCGTTGCCGGTGGCCGGGAAGGCATGGCTGGATGTCGACGGCGACCGTATCGAATTCGACATCGAGTGTCATGGTCCTGGCGTGATCGACCATTCCGGCGAGGTGCCGGCGATGATGTTCTCGCGACTGTTCAACGCGCAGTTCAATGGTGAAGGCGCCCTGGCCAACGGCTGGCGGGTAACGATCTCGGGATCGCGCCGCGTGGTCGATGAGGACGAGGCGCGGCAGGACCTCAATTTCTATCGCTACCGTGGCATGGATCGCGTCAGCCTCGATCTGGTGGTGTTCGATGATGAAGGGTTGGCGAACGGTTCTTTCCAGGGCGGGCCGAACGACCGCAACCGCACCGGCGAGGGCCTGCCCATACTGCACGTGCAACCCGACGGCAGCTTCACCGCCATGACCGAACTGATTTCCATGGCCACGATGATTCCCGGCACGCACGAGTTCCACCGTTATGCCCTGGCCGGGCCGATCAGCCTGTCCGGGCGATGCGCCGCGCCCTGGGCGGAACTGCCGCCGCCGGGCGGGATATCCGCGATCTTCTGACCTCGGCGTGGTTTGATCCACGTACGTTGCCCCGGAATGCCGTTTGCGCGTGATTATCCTGGGCCACGCACGGTGGAGGTTGGCGCCAGCGGTACTTTTTACTGCGGCCGATAATCAGGCCAGTCGTTCGAGCTTTTCGACCTGCGCTTCGAGTTCGGCCACGGTGGCCTGGTGTTCGCTCAAGCGCTGGCGTTCCTTGTCGACCACTTCGGCGGGTGCGTTGGCGACGAAGCGTTCGTTGGCCAGTTTCTTTTCGGCCTGGGTCAGGCCCTTGCGCTCGCGTTCGAGCTGCTTGTTGATGCGGGCCAGTTCCTCGCCGATATCGACCAGGCCGGCCAGCGGGATCAACAGTCGCAGGTGGCCGGCCAGGGCGACGGCCGAGTCGCCGCTGTCGCGGTTGTCGTCGACCCGTTCGATGCTTTCGATGCGGGCCAGGCGACGGATCAGGGTGTCGAAGCGCTCCAGCCGTTCGTGATCTTCGACTTCACCAAGCTGCACCATCAGCGGCATCGGCTTGCCCGGTGCCAGGTTGAGTTCGGTACGCGCCGAACGGATGGCCGAGATGATGGCTTTGAGCCATTCGGCGTCGGCCACTGCACGCTCGTCGATGGCCTGAGCTTCGGGCCAGCTCGTTTCCATGATGCTGTCGGCGTCGATGCCGGCGGGCACGCGCACGCACTGCCAGATTTCCTCGGTGACGAAGGGCACGAAGGGATGCAGCAGTCTTAGCGTGCGTTCGAGTACGGTGGCCAGGGTGTGGCGGGTGGCGCGGGCGGTGGCCTCGTCGGCGTCGTCGGCCAGCGCGGGCTTGGACAGCTCCAGGTACCAGTCGCAGAACTCGTGCCAGACGAACTCATAGAGCGCCTTGGCGGCCAGGTCGAAGCGGTAGTCGGCCAGCGACTTGTCGACTTCCGCGACGGTTTCCGACAGTCGTGACAGGATCCAGCGCGAAAGGACGTCGAGTTCACCTTCGGCCGGGGCCGGCAGCTTGTCCTCGCCGGTGTTCATCAGGGTAAAGCGCGCTGCGTTCCAGAGCTTGTTCAAGAAGTTGCGGTAGCCTTCGCAGCGGCCCAGGTCGAACTTGATGTCGCGGCCGTGGCCGGCCAGCGCGGTGAAGGTGAAGCGCAATGCATCGGCGCCGAAGGCGGGGATGCCGTCGGGGAATTCCTCGCGCGTGGCCTTCTCGATTTTCTTGGCCAGTTTGGGTTGCATCATCGAGCGGGTGCGCTTGGTCACAAGCGATTCCAGGTCGATGCCGTCGATCAGATCAATGGGGTCGAGGATGTTGCCCTTGGACTTCGACATCTTCTGACCGTCGCGGTCGCGGATCAGGCCGGTGATGTAGACCTGCTCGAACGGCACCTTGCCGGTGAAGTGCCCGGTCATCATCACCATGCGCGCGACCCAGAAGAAGATGATGTCGAAACCGGTGATCAGCACCGAAGTGGGCAGGTAGCGATCGAGCCCTTCGGACTGCATGCGCTCGGCATCGGGCCAGCCCAGGGTGGAGTGGGCCCACAGGGCCGAGGAGAACCAGGTTTCGAGGACGTCCGGGTCCTGGGTGAGCGAGGCGTCCGGCGCGAGGCGCGAGGCGTGTTTCTCGCGCACTTCTTCTTCACTTCTGCCGACGTAGATGTTGCCGTTATCGTCGTACCAGGCCGGGATGCGATGCCCCCACCAGAGTTGGCGCGAGATGCACCAGTCCTCGAGGTTTTCCATCCAGTGACGATAGGTGTTGATCCAGTTGCCGGGCACGAATTCGATGTCGCCGGATTCGAAGGCTTCGAGTCCGAGTTGACCGAGTTCGTCCATCTTCACGAACCACTGGTCGGTGAGATACGGCTCGATGATTTGTCCGGAACGGTCGCCGCGGGGGACCATCAGGGTATGCGGTTTTTCCTCGACCAGCAGCTCCTGTGCCTTCAGGTCCTCGATGATGCGCTTGCGTGCTTCGAAGCGGTCGAGCCCGCGATAGGCTTCGGGCGCGTTGTCGTTGATCTCGGCAGTGGGGGTGAGGATGTTGATCGGCTCGAAGTCGTGACGAGCCCCGACTTCCCAGTCATTGAAGTCGTGGGCCGGGGTGATCTTGACGCAGCCGGTGCCGAATTCCATGTCCACGTAGTCATCGGCCACCACCGGAATCTGCCGTCCGGTCAGCGGCAGTTCGACGGTCTTGCCGACCAGGTCGGTGTAGCGTTCATCGTCGGGGTGGACGGCCACGCAGGTGTCACCCAGCAGGGTCTCGGGGCGGGTGGTGGCGACGATGACGTCGCCTTGTCCGTCGGTGCGCGGGTAGCGGATCGACCACATCTTGCCCTGTTCTTCGCTGTTGACCACTTCCAGGTCGGAAATGGCGGTCTTGAGCACCGGGTCCCAGTTGACCAGGCGCGGTCCACGATAGATTTTGCCTTCATCGTGCAGGCGCACGAAGGTTTCGATGACCGCCTCGGACAGGTCCGGGTTCATGGTGAAGCGCTCGCGCGACCAGTCGGCCGATGCCCCCAGGCGGCGCATCTGCGAGGTGATGGTCGAACCCGACTCCTCCTTCCATTGCCACACTCGCTCGATGAATTCCTCGCGCGTGAAGTCGTCGCGTTTTTTTCCTTCGGCCTCGAGCTGGCGGGTCACCACCATCTCGGTGGCAATACCCGCATGATCGACCCCGACCTGCCACAGCGTGTCGCGACCCTTCATCCGCTGGTAGCGAATCAGCGCGTCCATGAGCGTGTGCTGGAAGGCATGCCCCATGTGCAGCGTGCCGGTGACGTTGGGCGGCGGCAACAGGATGCAGAACGGCTCGCCCTCGCCGGAAGGCTTGAAGCAGTCCTTCTCTTCCCAGAAGTCGTACCAGCGTTGTTCGAGGTCGTGGGGGTTGTAGGTTTTGTCCATGGGTTTGGGCGGTGAAAGGTAAAAGGTAAAAGGTGAAAGGGGTAAAGGTGAAAGGCGAAAGGCGAAAGGTATGAAGGGAGCCTCCCTCCTTTTACCTTTCACCTTTTACCTTTCACCTATTTCAATACATGATGATGCAATTCCGCGCCGCGTTGTTTCCAGGCCACCCAGCGCTCGCGCAGCTTCGCCTTGATGCCTTCTTCCGGCGGCACGATTTCCAGAATGCGCTCGAAGCGACCGCCCGGCAGCGGGGCGCTGGGATCGAGATTGATCAGTATGCCGGCCTGATCCGGGGCGTCCTCCGACAGGCGGATCGGGGCGCGATCGTCTTCGACGCCGTGCGGCAGGAAGCGGCCGTCGGGCTTTTCCCACAATTGCCGGTCGAGCATCTGCAAATCGCGCTTCGGCGCCACCACGGCGATCGATCCGGTCTGCGGCCAGGCACGCGAGACCAGCACGCCGGCGACGAACAGCGGGTCGGTAAAACGTCCGCTCATTTCGTAGAAGTCGACCCGCATGTTCGCTGAAGGCCCGGGTTACTTGCCGATGGCGTCCCAGCCGCCGGCGCGATCGGCCAGCCACTGCACCAGCATGCCGACCGGGCGGCCGGAGGCACTTTCAGGCTTGCCCCACTGCCAGGCAGCACCGGCGATGTCGATATGCGCCCAGCGCTGGCCGTCGGCGAAGCGCGACAGGAAGCAGCCGGCGGTGATCGAGCCGGCCGGCATGCCGCCGAGGTTCTTCATGTCTGCGAACGGAGTCTCGATCTGTTCCTGGTAGTCGTCCCACAGCGGCAGACGCCAGCCGCGGTCGGCGGCTTCGGTACCGGCGGCCAGCAACTCCTCGGCCAGTTCGTCGTCCTGGGTCATGATGCCCGAGGCATGGTGGCCGAGCGCGACCACGCAGGCGCCGGTCAGCGTGGCGATATCGACGGTCACGGCCGGCTTGAGCTTCTGGCCGGTCCAGTAGATGGCGTCGGCCAGGATCATGCGGCCCTCGGCATCGGTGTTGTGGACCTCGATGGTCTTGCCGTTCATGGCGGTGATGACATCGCCCGGGCGATAGGCCTTGCCGTCGGGCATGTTCTCGAC
>SKSJ01000129.1 GCA_007123055.1 Wenzhouxiangella sp.
AACCTGCTCGCACTGGTGGTGGTCACGGTTACCGGGGCGGCCCTGATCTACGCCACCCTCGACATGCCCGAGTTCGGGGCCCCCGACAACCCGGCCCAGGTCCACGTTGGTCCTTACTATGTCGAACAGAGCTATCCGGACATGGGCGTGCCCAACATGGTGGCCGCGGTGCTGGCCAGCTATCGCTCCATCGACACGCTCGGAGAGGCCTTCGTCATTCTCACCGCCGGGCTGGCCGTTTACGCCCTGCTCTCGCCCAAGCCTCGCCGACGCAAGCGCCGGCGGCGCCACCTGCGCCGGAATCTGCGCGAGCACCGGCGGCATCGCCGCATGCACAAGGGGTCGTCATCATGAGAGAAAATGGCATCCTGCGCGTTGTCGCCCGGTTCCTGATCCCGCTGATCATGCTGTTCGGGCTCTACATCCAGTTTCACGGCGAGTACTCCCCCGGCGGTGGATTCCAGGCCGGCATCGTGTTCGCTGCCGGTTGGATCCTGTTTGCCCTGATCTACGGCCTGGACGCCGCACTCAAGGTCATCCCAGAGCGCGCCATGTACGTACTGATGGTGGCCGGCGTGATCCTCTACTGCGCTGTCGGTATCGCCGGCGTGGTGCTGGGCGGGCACTTTCTCGACTTCTATCCGTTGCTGGCGGGCAAGCATGCCGCCCAGCAGTTCGGCATCATTACCGTCGAATTCGGCGTCGGTGTCACCGTCGCCACGGTGGTGATGCTGGTCTTTACCCTGTTCGCCCGCCGCAAGTCGGAATGGAAAGCCGCCAAGGTGGAGGACGAGTAGTCATGATGACCATACTGAGCTTCATCAATTACTGGGTCGTGGTCGTGCTGATGATGATCGGCTTCTACTGCGTGATCGCGCGCGGCAACATGGCCAAGAAGGTGATGGGACTGAACCTGTTCCAGACCTCCGTATTCATCCTCTTCATCTCGGCCGGCAAGATCGTCGGCGGCTCGACGCCGATTCTCAGGGAGGGCGTCGAGATGTATTCCAACCCGCTTCCGCACGTGCTCATCCTCACCGCCATCGTCGTCGGTGTGGCCACCACGGCGGTCGGCCTGGCGCTGGCAGTGCGCATCAACGAGGCCTACGGCTCGATCGAGGATGACCATCTCGGCGACGAGGACGACGGGGACGGCCAATGACGATCACCGAACTGATGCCCTTCAGCGTGCTGGTGCCGCTGATCGCCTCGCTTGTCTGTGCACTGCTTCCAGGCCGCTTCTGGCCGTGGGCTGTCACACTGGTCGCCGTCATCGTCAGCGCAGTGATCGCTGCATTCACCCTGCCGGCCGCCGCACAGGTCACGCTGTCTTACGCCTTCGGCAACTGGCCGCCGCCGATCGGCATCGAATACCGCGTCGACGCGGCCAACGCCTTCGTCGCGCTGTTGGTCGCCGGCATGGCCGCCGTCGCCCTGCCCTGGGCCAAGAAGAGCGTCGACAAGGAGGTGCCCGAGCGCCAGGGTGCCTTCTACGCCCTGTTCCTGCTGGCGCTGTCCGGCCTGCTCGGCATCACGCTCAGTGGCGATGCCTTCAACATCTTCGTCTTCCTGGAGATCTCCTCGCTGGCCACCTACGGCCTCATTGCCCATGGCTCGGACCGGCGCGCCCTGCTCGCCTCGTTCCGCTACCTCATCATGGGCACGGTGGGGGCCACGTTCCTGCTGATCGGCATCGGCTTTCTCTACATCATGACCGGCACGCTCAACCTGGCCGACCTGGCCGAGCGCCTGCCGGAAGTGCGCGACACTTCCACGGTGCGCGCAGCGCTGGCGTTCATCATCGTCGGCATGGGCCTGAAGCTGGCGATGCTGCCGCTGCACCTGTGGCTGCCCAACGCCTACACCTACGCGCCGAGTTTCGTCACCGTCTTTCTGGCCGGCACAGCCACCAAGGTGGCACTCTACGTCATGCTGCGATTCGTCTTCACCGTGTTCGCGCCAGACTGGAGCTTCGTCGTGCTGCCGCTGTCGACGGTGCTGATGATCCTGGGCGTGGCCGGCATGTTCGCCGGCTCCTGGGTGGCCATGTTCCAGCCCAACATCAAGCGCATGCTGGCCTACTCCTCGGTCGCCCAGGTCGGCTACATGGTGCTGGGCGTGTCGCTGGTCAGCGTGATCGGACTGAGCGCAGCGTTTTTGCACCTGTTCAACCACGCGCTGATGAAAACCGCCCTGTTCATGGCCGTTGGCACGGTCATCTACCAGGTCGGCTCGGCCCGGCTGAAGGATGTTCGCGGACTGGGCCGGACCATGCCCTGGACGCTGACCGCCTTCGCACTGGCCGGCCTATCCATCATCGGCGTGCCGCTGACCGCCGGCTTCGTCAGCAAGTGGTATCTGATCCAGGCCGCCCTGGACCAGGGCCAGTGGTTTCTGGTGGTATTGATCCTGGTCACCTCGCTGATGGCCGTCATCTACATCTGGCGAGTCATCGAGGCCGCCTGGTTCCAGGAGCGCAGCATCAAGCAGCCCGATGTGGGCGAAGCACCTTTGGCCCTGCTGATCCCGACCTGGATCCTGGTGGCGCTGAACTTCTACTTCGGCATTGACACACGCCTGACGGTGGGTGGCGCCACGGCGGCAGCCGAGGCCTTGCTGGGCGGGGGGATGACGCCATGAGCGCGCTGCCGCAGCTAAACCTGTTCACAGTGGTCCTGATCCCGTTCATCGGAGCGGCGTTGATTGCGCTGGCCGGCAGTCATCGCAGACTGCGCGAAGGTCTGAGCTGGGCATCCGCCGTCATTTTCTTCCTGGCCGTGATGGGCCTGCTCGGCGCCTTCCTGGACGGTGAGTCCGTCAGTCAGACAGTCTGGGAGATCATGCCGGGCCTGACCATCGCCTTTCGCCTCGAGCCGCTGGGCATGCTGTTTGCCGCCATGAGTTCGACGTTATGGGTACTGGCCACACCGTATGCCATCGGCTACATGAAAGCCAAGGGCTACTCGAACCTCGGCCGCTTCTTCGCCTGCTACGCGATTGCGCTGGGCGCCGCTGCCGGCATCGCATTTGCCGACAACCTGTTTACCCTGTTCGTGTTCTACGAGATCCTGTCGGTATCAACCTACCCGCTGGTCGCGCATACCGGGGATAACAAGGCGAGACAGGGTGCGCGCACCTACATCGCCCTGTTGCTGGCTACCAGCATCGGCCTGATGCTGCCGGCCATGATCTGGGTCTGGACGGCGACCGGCACGCTCGACTTCGCCGACGGCGGCATTCTCGCAGGACAAGTCAGCCCGGCAGCGGGCGCGGTGCTCCTGGTGCTGTTCATGTACGGCACCGGCAAGGCAGCGCTGATGCCCTTCCACCGCTGGCTGCCCGCGGCCATGGTGGCCCCCACCCCGGTCTCGGCGCTGCTGCATGCCGTGGCCGTGGTCAAGGCCGGCGTGTTCGTGGTGCTCAAAATCGCCCTGTACGTGTTCGGGCTCGATTACCTGAGAGAGCTGGCCACCAGCGATCTCATGCTCTATATTGCCGCCTTCACGATGCTGGCCGCCTCGCTGGTGGCCATCCGCCAGGACAATCTCAAGGCCCGGCTGGCCTATTCCACCGTCAGCCAGCTGTCCTACATCGTCGTCGGCGCCATGCTGGCTGTGCAGCTGGCCGCGATTGGCGGCGGCATGCACATGCTCATGCACGGCTTCGGCAAGATCACGCTCTTTTTCTGTGCCGGCGCCATTTATGTCGCCAGCGGCAAGACGAAAGTCAGTGAGCTCGACGGCCTGGGCCGCCGGATGCCGGTGACGTTCTTCGCCTTCCTGATCGGCGCGCTGTGCGTGATCGGTCTACCGCCAACCGGCGGCATCTGGAGCAAGTGGCACCTGGTCGCCGGCGCCTTCGATGCCGGGCACAGCGCCATTATGGTCGCGTTCATGCTCTCGACCCTGCTCAATATCGGCTACCTGCTACCGCCAGTGGTCCGTGCCTTCCTGCGGCCTTTGCCCGAAGGCGAGAAGGCGGGTTTCGACGAGGCACCGTGGATGTGCGTGGTCCCGCTGGCGTTGACCGCCCTGGGCACGCTGGTGCTGTTTTTCATGGCCCAGTCGGCTTTCGACCTGCTCGGCGGCGTGTTCGCGCCGACGGCCTGATCCAAGGAGCGCTGCAATCCCATGAAACTGGCACGACTCATCGAATACCTGATCTCGAAGCGGTCGGTGCTGGCCGTCCTCCTGCTGGTGTCGATGGCGGCACTCGTGCTCGTCGACATCATCCTGCCACCGGCCTATACCCGATTTACCTGGGATGCCATCGGCGGGTTCGCCGCGTTCTTCGGCTTCGCCGCCTGTGCCGCCCTGATCTTCTTCTCCAGGTTCCTGGGGGAGAAGCTGCTCTACCGCGACGAGGACTACTACGATGATCACGAGTGACTGGCTCCATCCATCACTGGTGCTGATCGCCGGCACGCTCGTTCTGCCCCTGCTCAAGGGCCGGGCGATGCAGGCCTGGATGGTGCTGCTGCCGCTGGCTGTCCTCGGCACCCTGTGGATGGCCCAGCCGGGCGAACACGGCCAGATGGCCTTTCTCGGCATGGAACTGGTCACCGGCCGGGTCGACGAGTTGGCCATGGTTTTCGGCTGGGTATTCGGCACCGTACTGCTCATCGGCGCCATTTACGCCCTGCATGTCAACGACCGGGTGCAGCATGTCGCCGCGTTCCTGTATGGCGCCTCGGCACTGGGCGTGGTCTTTGCCGGGGACCTGATCACCCTGTACGTGTTTTGGGAGTTGATGGTCATCACCTCGGTGTGGCTGATCTGGCGACGCAAGACCGAGGTGTCGTTCAACGCCGGCTTTCGCTACCTGGTCATCCATGCAGTCGGCGGCGTCGTGCTGCTGGCCGGCATCATCCTGTTCCAGTTCGAGACGGGCACCACGCGCTTTGAGCAGATCGACGTCGACGGGCCGGCTTTCTGGCTGATCCTGGCGGCATTCATGATCAATGCAGCCGTCCCGCCACTGCATGCCTGGCTGACCGACGCCTATCCGGAAGCGACCGTCACCGGCGCTGTCTTCCTCAGCGCCCTGACCACAAAGACCGCGGTCTACACACTGATCCGCGGCTACCCGGGCACCGAGATGCTGGTGTGGATGGGGGCAGCCATGACGCTCTACGGCGTGACCTTCGCCATGCTGTCGAACGATATCCGCCGGCTGCTGGCCTATCACATCGTCAGCCAGGTCGGCTACATGGTGACCGGCGTCGGCCTGGGCACGGCACTGGCCCTGAGCGGGTCGGCCTCACATGCCTTCACCCACATCCTCTACAAGGCGCTGCTGTTCATGGGCGCCGGGGCGGTCATTCACATGACCGGCCGCAGCCGGCTGTCCGAACTCGGCGGCCTGTATCGCTACATGCCCTGGACCTTCGTGCTCTACCTCATCGGCGGGGTGTCGATCTCGGCCTTCCCCCTGTTCTCGGGGTATGTCTCCAAGACCATGATCGTTGAAGCGGCCGCCATCGACCAGCGCGCGGTGATCTGGCTGATGCTGGTGGTCGCCTCAGCCGGGACCTTCCTGAGCACGACGCTCAAGCTGCCCTACAAGACCTGGCTGGGCGGGGATTCAGGCCTGCAGCCGCGCGAAGCTCCATGGAACATGTTGCTGGCCATGGGCATTGCCGCCGCGCTGTGCTTCCTGATCGGCATTTTCCCGGGCATGCTTTACGCATTGCTGCCGGGCGCGGTCGACTTCAACGCCTACACGATGAGCGTGTTCCTGAAGGAAATGCAGGTGCTGCTGTTCACCGGGCTGGCCTTCTGCCTGCTGCTCAAATACGTGGGCGGCGGCCCGAAGATCAGCCTGGACGTAGACTGGCTCTACCGCCGCGGCGGCCCGCGCCTGGTCGGTGCCGTCGGCTCGGCCATCATCACCACTGACCGTGCCATCCGCCGCACTACCCTGGAGCATCTGGCACGATTGACCGCCCATGTGGAGAAAAAGCATGGCCGAGACGGCAAGCTGGCCAAGAGCTGGCCGATCGGCTCCATGGCCTTGTGGACGGCCATTGTCCTGGCCATGTTGCTGACCGTTGGCGTTTATCGGGGATGAATATGAAGTGTGAAGTGTGAAGTGTTAGGTGTGAAGTGTGAAGTGTTAAGTGTTAAGAATCGGGGCTTGCGGTTTGTTTTGTGGGTGGCTTCTCGGGTTAGGGCTTCGATTAACCTAGAACCTAGAACCTAGAACCTAGAACCTAGAACCTAAAGCTACGGCCCCTGCTCACCCACCACAAGCCGTTACGCCCGCCCCTTCACACTTCACACTTCACACTTAACACTTCACACTTATTACTTGCTGTCACTCATCCCGCCTTTCTCGCTTGACGATGCGGTACTCGACGTCGATCAGGCCGTCGTCGGCCTGCTTGCGCTTGCCGGCTCCGAGCCAGCGGCGAACGGCGAGCACGATGAAACCGACCACCGCCAGTCCCACGGCAATCGCCAGGAAGAACAGCCCGAGGATAAAACTCAGGGCCAGAATGCCGATGCCGGCCAGCACCATCCCGAGTCGAACCAGGGGATTGGTCGGCGGCTGGTAGAATTGTCGCCAGGGATCCTGCATGACTCAATGAGACTCCGTGAACGCCCCCATGTTCCTTTGCCGAAGCGATGAATTGTCCGAAGGCCGCTATCGTGAATTCACAACCGAGGTCGATGGCGAGACCGTGTTCCTGGTTGCCACCCGCCATCGCGGCGAACCGCGTGCCTGGTACAACGTCTGCCCGCACCAGGGCCGTGCGCTCAACTTCGCGCCGGACCGCTTTCTTACCGACGATGACGGCCACCTGGTCTGCTGCGCACACGGGGCGGTATTCGAACCCGACCGTGGCCGCTGTATTTCCGGACCGTGCCGTAACGCGGAACTGAAGGCCGTCGTACTCAGTGAAAGCGACGGCGAAATCAGGGTCTCAGCCTAACACGGGTCGCGACAGCCCAGGCGTGACCGGCAGTCAGAACAGCAGGTTGACGGCGGTGAGCATCACCACCAGGAAGATCAGGCTCATCATGCCGCCGACGCGAACGAAATCCTTCACCTTGTAGCCACCGGGCCCCATGATCAGGGCGTTGACCGGATGGGTCGGCAGGATAAAGGCGTTGGATGTCGCCAGGCCCACGATCAGTGCGTAGACAGCCGGATTGCCACCGGTCTCGAGCGCGATATTGATGGCGATCGGCACCAGCAGCACCGTCGCGCCGACGTTCGACATCACCAGCGTGAAAATGGTGGCCAGCACGGCCAGCATGATCTGGACCACGATATCGGGCACATCCCCCATCACACCGAGGGCCTGTTGCGCCAGCCACGGCGCGGTGCCGGTCACCTCCATGGCGATCCCGAGCGGGATCAGGCTCGCCATGAGGAAAACCGTCTTCCAGCTCACCGACTGGTAGGCCTCGTCCATGCTCAGCACACCGGTCAGAATCATGCCCACCGCACCGGCCAGCAGGGCAATGGAAAGCTGGAAATCGGTGAAGATGATCAGAAACATGCTCAGACCGAAGAACGACAGAGCCTGAACCACTTTCTGCGGTCGCTGTTCCTCCTTGGGAACGTCAGTGGCAACGATGAAGTCCTTGTCACGCGCCACGGTGACCAGGTCGCGCCAGGTCGAATG
>SKSJ01000065.1 GCA_007123055.1 Wenzhouxiangella sp.
TCTTCGTGTTCTTCGTGCCCTCCTTCGTGGCCTTCGTGTTAACAATTTAGCCAAGAAACAGGCAAAGGATTATTGACATGAGCAATGCATACGTAGTGGCAGCTGTGAGGACCCCCGTCGCGCGGGCGTTCAAGGGCGCATTCAGAAATTACCGGCCCGACGACCTGCTGGCCGATTCGCTGAGAGCCGCGCTGGCCGAGGTGCCTGAGCTCGACCCGGAGCGGGTCGAGGACGTGATCGTCGGCTGCGCCATGCCGGAGGCGGAACAGGGCATGAACGTCGCCCGCATCGGCGCGCTGCTGGCCGGCCTGCCCGACACCGTGCCGGGGGTGACCGTCAACCGCTTCTGCTCTTCCGGACTGCAGACCGTGGCCATGGCCGCCGACCGCATTCGTCTCGGCGAGGCCGACGTGATGATCGCCGCCGGCACCGAGACCATGACCATGGTGCCCATGATGGGTCACAAGGTCGCCATGAACCCGAAGGTGTTCGCCGACGACAATGCCGCCATCGCCTATGGCATGGGCATTACCGCCGAGAAAGTCGCGCAGCAGTGGAAGGTCAGCCGCGAGGATCAGGACGAGTTCGCGTACCAGTCGCATCAGAAGGCAGTGGCGGCCATCGACGGCGGTGAATTCACCGAGATTCGTCCGGTCACCGTTATCAATCGAGTTCCCGACCCGAGGACCGGCCAGGTCCGGGAAATCGAAACCGTGGTCGATACGGATGAAGGGCCGCGCCGCGACACAACCCCCGAAGCGCTGGGCAAACTCAGAACGGTGTTCGATGCCAAGGGTTCGGTCACCGCCGGAACGAGCTCACAGATGTCGGATGGCGCCGGTGCGCTGATTCTGGTTTCCGAGCGCGTGGTCAAGGAACTCAACCTGAAACCGCTGGCCGTCTTCCGCGGTTTTTCGGTCGCCGGCGTACCACCGGAGGTCATGGGCATCGGCCCCATCAAGGCCATCCCGAAGGTACTCAGGCAGACGGGCATCGGCAAGGACGAACTGGACTGGATCGAGCTCAACGAGGCCTTTGCCGCCCAGGCACTGGCGGTGATCCGCAACACCGAGCTCGATGCCGACAAGGTCAACCCGCTTGGCGGCGCCATCGCCCTAGGCCATCCGCTGGGTGCGACCGGTGCCATTCTGTCGGCCAAGCTGATCCACGGCCTGCAGCGGCGTCAGCAGCGTTACGGCATGGTCACCATGTGTATCGGCACCGGCATGGGGGCGGCCGGCATTTTCGAACGAGTGTGAGCCTGGTGGCGGCGGGGACACGCCCGTGTCCCTGTCGCGCTGCCATCCCAGGGCCGCTTCAATCAAGCGGCTGCGAGCCAGTCGCCAGAACGCAAGACAAAAAAAGGCGGCACAGCGGGGAGCCGTGCCGCCCAACCCCCAACAGGGCATGGAGCCCCGGGGTGCGCCCGTACCAGCAAACGGGCTTTCCTACCAACCGTTGCGAAATAGTTTGACACTCTTCACAAAAATGAGAAGCAGCAGATTTGCCTGAAAACGTGTAGGAAAAACCCGTCTCTGCTTGTAGGAAATTTCCTACAAACGTCAACTTCAACCTCCGAATCTGTCGCGTAACCAGTCACGCGCCTGGCACACCCAGTAATGCCCCTGAATGGCCGCCCGGCCGGCCGCACCGCCTGCCCACCGTGGCGGCCAACGCTGAAACTCCCTGAGCCGCAGGTCGTTGCCGGTCAATGCCTCGGCCATCATTTCACCGGCCAGGGTCGTGGTCGCCATGCCGTGGCCACCGAAGGCCAGCGTGTACCACAGGCCGTCGGGGCGCTTTCCCAGCACCGGCATCTGGTGTCGCGCGTAGCTCATCCAGCCGCCCCAGGCATGCTCGAAGCGGATTCCGCCGAGGGTGGGGAACACCCGTCGAATGTCACGTGCCATCAGGCGTCGAATCGCAGCGGGAGAGCGCGCCGCCATGGAAATCCGCCCGCCCCACAGCAGGCGGGTATCCGGCAGGGGGCGGTAATAGTCGAAGGCGAAACGCGTGTCGTAGACCGCCACCGGTTTCGGCATCAACTCCCCGAGCAGGTCCCCCAGCGGCTCGGTCACGGCGATATAGGTGGCGACCGGCTGCAAGGCACGCTGGATCGGCGGGCAAAGACGACGATCGTAACCACCGGTCGCCAGGATCACTTCCTCGGCCTCGACTTCACCATCATCGCAGCGCAGACGCCAGCGGCCGTTGGCGATGTCCATGGATCGCACCGGGCTGCCGGCCACCACCGCGCCGCCGGCCTGCTCGATCACTCCGGCCAGCCCCTGTATATGCCTGAGTGGGTGGAAATGAAAGCTGCCGGGCTCGTGCAGCCCCGCACCGTAACGCTCCGATCTGACATAGGCCGGCATCGAATGGCGATCAACCGGATCGAGGCGAAAGCCGAGCTGCTCGTGCATTCGCCTCGCAAACCCGTTGAGGCTGTCGTCGTCGCCGAACCAGTCGGCCAGCAACACGCCGGCGTCGTTGACCTGGCAATCGATGGCGTAGCGATGGATGCGGTCGCGAATCAGGGTGACGGCCTGCCGCGTCCAGCCATGCAGCGTACGCGCCCGGTTCGCGCCGAGCTGCTTGATCAGGGCATCGTTGTCGAGGGAGTAACCGGCAAACACGAAACCGCCGTTGCGTCCGGACGCTCCGGCACCAGGACCATTCGAATCGAGGACACAGACATTGGTTTCGCCGCGCTCGACCAGGCCCATGGCAGTGGCGATGCCGGAAAGCCCGGCACCGATAACGGCCACGCGGCAGCGGCGCGTGCCGCTCACTCGATCGAACCGCCGGGGCTCGGTCGTTGCCTCATACCAGGTGGCACCTGGCCAGCGATCAGCGCCGGAATTCATCGAGCCGGCCATGTCGGATGGTAAACTCGGAGCAAAGCATTCAAGGAGGTACACATGGGCAAGTCAACCAAGTATGAAGCCAAGGTGCCTGACGAGAACGGGATCATTCCGTACAGCGATGACGAGCATAGCGTGTGGCGCGACCTGTATGCACGTCAGATCGACATCATCGACGGTCGCGTCTGCCAGGAGTTTCTCGACGGGCTCGACATTCTGAACCTGCCCACCGATCGGATTCCCCAACCCAAGGAGGTGTCCGAGGTGCTCTACGAGCGCACCGGCTGGCAGGTCGCCCCGGTCCCGGCACTGATCAATTTCGATCGATTTTTCAAGCTGTTGTCGGAAAAGAAGTTTCCCGCTGCCTCGTTCATCCGCTCGCGCGAGGAGATGGACTACCTGCAGGAGCCGGACATCTTCCACGAGATTTTCGGACACACGACCATGCTGACCCACCAGGCCTTCGCCGACTTCACGCACGCCTACGGGCTGGCCGGGGTCAAGGCGAGCAAGAAGGAGCGCGTCTTTCTCGCACGCCTGTACTGGTTCACGGTCGAGTTCGGCCTGATCGACACGCCGAAAGGTGTGCGCATCTACGGCGGCGGCATCGCATCGTCTCCGGGCGAGACGGTGTATTCACTGGAAAGCGACGAGCCGATGCGCCGTCCCTTCGACCCGATCGATGCACTCAGAACGCCGTACCGGATCGATATTTACCAGAGCGTTTACTACATTCTCGAGCGCATGGACGACCTGTTCGGCCTGGCCGGAGAGGACCTTATCGGTCTCATCCGCAAGGCGCGCGCGCTCGGTCAATTCGAACCCACCTATCCACCCAAGGAGAAGGAAGCAGCCTGATCATGAGCGACAACACTCTTACCGAGAAAAAATGTGTGCCCTGCGAAGGAGGCACGAGTCCGCTGGAACGCGACCGCATCGAGCAGCTGCTGCCGCAGGTCCCCGGCTGGCAGGTCGACGAGGCCGGCAAGACGATTTATAGGCGCTTCGAGTTCAAGGGGTTCTACAAGACCATGGCCTTCATCAACGCCATGGCCTGGATTGCCAACCAGGAAGCGCACCACCCGGACTTCGAAGCCGGCTACAACTTCTGCCTGGTGAACTTCACCACCCACGCCATCGACGGCCTGAGCGAGAACGACTTCATCTGCGCGGCCAAGGTCAACGCTCTGCTCGACGAATGAGCGAGTCAGCCCCGCGCAGATCGTCGCGACCGGAGCAGCTGGCCGACGACCTGGCACGCGCCCGCGCCGCGGTCAACGAGGTCATCGTCGACAAGCCCGATGTGGTCGATCTGGCGTTCACCGCCCTGCTGGCCGGCGGCCACCTGCTCATCGAGGACCTGCCCGGCGTCGGCAAGACGACGCTGGCGCAGGCCCTTTCCCTGGCCGTCGGCGGCAACTGGCAGCGCATCCAGTTCACCAGCGACATGCTTCCGGCCGATATCGTCGGCGTGTCGGTATTCCGCCGCGAAGACGAGACCTTCGAATTTCGCCCCGGCCCGGTCTTCGCCAACGTGGTGCTGGCCGACGAGATCAACCGCGCCACGCCGCGAACCCAGTCGGCCCTGCTCGAAGCCATGGCCGAGGGACAGGTGACAGTCGACGGTCAGACCCACCCGTTGCCAAGACCATTCTTCGTCATCGCAACCCAGAACCCGCTGGATCTGACCGGCACCTATCCCCTGCCCGATTCGCAGCTCGATCGCTTTCTTCTGAGAACACGCATCGGCTACCCCTCGGCCGCCGAGGAACGGCGCCTGCTGGTCGAGCCGGATCGTCGAAACCTGCTTGAAAGCATGCAGCCGGTGCTCGACCCGGAGCGCGTCCTCGAACTCATCGATGCCGCCGCCGGCCTGCATGTCGCCGACCCGGTCCTGGACTACATCCAGGCCCTGATCGCAGCCAGCCGTACCCACGCGGCGGCGCAGTCCGGCCTGTCGCCCCGTGCGTCGCTGGCACTCATCCAGTGTGCCCGCGCGCATGCGCTGGTTCGACAGCAGGATTTCTGCCTGCCCGACAACGTCAAGCAGGTCTTTCCGGCACTGGCCACCCATCGCCTGCAACCGCTCGCCGAATCCGGCATGAGCGGCGCGGAAATCGTCGCCGACATCCTGGCCCACACGCCCGTTCCCTGACATGGCGCGCACCGCCACGCCGAGCCGCCGCCCGGGGTCGACAAATACCTGGCAAAGAATGATGCGCGGCTGGCTTCGACGCCGCGCGCCCATTCACCCGCCGCTGACCCTGGCTTACCGCCAGATCTTCATCCTGCCAACCCGATTCGGCTGGATGCTCGGCCTGTTGATGGGTGCGATGCTTGTCGGCAGTCTCAACTTCAACAACAATCTGGGCTTGCTGACCACCTTCATCGTTGCCGGGCTCTCGGTCAACTCCATGCTGATGGCCTTTCGCAATCTTCACAGGCTGGCCATTCGCGGCGGCATGGCCAATCCGGTATACGCCGGCCAGACGGTCAGTTACCAGTTGTCACTGCAAAGCGCCGACAAACGCCCGCGCCCATCGCTTCGCCTTCGTCACGATCGTGAACTTGTCGGCATGGACATCAACGACGACGGTGCGGTCAGCGTCGCCGTTCCGCTCGCAACCCGGCAACGCGGCTGGCATTGTCCCGGCCGCATGCGCATCGAGACCACCCACCCGCTGGGGCTGTTCCGGGCATGGGCCTGGTTCTGGCCCGATCGCCCCTACCTGGTCTGGCCGCAACCGGCCGATCGGCCACCGCCGCTGCCCGAAAGCGGCGGTAGTCCGGGCGGAGCCGACCCGAGCCGACAGGTCGAAGGCGAGGACTTCTACAGCCTCAGGCAATGGCGCGAGGGTGATCCCCTGCATCGCATCGCCTGGAAAGCCAGCCAGCGCCACCAGGATCTGCTCTCGCGCGAATTCCGCGAGGAACAGTCCCCGGAACTGCTTCTTGCACTCGATCAGGCGCCGGCACGGGACCTGGAGTCGCGCATTGCCATCCTGGCAGCCTGGGTGGTGCAGGCCGAGCAGCAGGATCGCACCTGGACGCTCAGGCTGGGGTCGACCGAAGTCGGCCCTGATCGGGGTCCCGCGCATCGCAAGCGCTGTCTGCGCGCGCTGGCCGAGCTGTGAAGTCTCCCGAGCAACACATTCCACTGCACACCGTCGGCTGGACGGTGACCGCCATGCTGGTCGCCGCCCTGCCGCATCTGGCCGCGATGCCGATCGGGTTGGCGGCACTGGTGGTGGCCGCTGCTGCCTGGCGCCTGGCCGCTGCCCATTACGGCTGGCAGGCGCCCCCACGCTGGCTGCGCCTCACGCTGACCCTCGCTGCGGTTGCCCTGGTGGTGTTCACTCTCGGTGCCCTGTGGGGGCGACGGACCGCGGCCACGCTGCTGTGCGTCATGCTGGCGGCCAAGATGTTCGAGTTGTTCCGCATCCGGGACCTGCGCATGGTCGCCTCGGTGTGCTTTTTCCTGATCGCCACACAGTTCCTGTTCAACGAGCGGCTTTTCTACCTGGTCTACCTGGCTGCCGGCGCCATGGTCGCGGTCGCGGCCCTGATCCAGGTTCAGCGCTACGAGGACAGCACGCTGACCGGCACAAACGAGCAGTCAACCGACCACCGTGAGCTGGTCCGCCAGGGCGTCGTCATGGTCATGGCAGCCCTGCCGGTGGCACTGACCCTGTTCGTGCTCTTTCCGCGCCTGGCCCAGCCCTTGTGGGGACTGCCCGAACAGGTCATGGATGGACGCACCGGCCTGTCAGACAGCATGTCGCCCGGCAGCATCGCCAACCTGTTCCTCGACGACTCCCCCGCGTTCCGGGCGGAGTTCGACGCCCAGCCACCACCCCCCCAGGATCGTTACTGGCGTGGACCCGTGCTGTGGCATTTCGACGGCAATACCTGGCGCCAGTCGCAGTCCGCTTCCCGGCAACCGGCCATTCCGGTGGAAGCCGACTCGGACGCCATCCGCTACAGCATCCAGCTCGAACCCCATGAGCAACGCTGGTTGTTCGTCCTCGATTACCCGGTCAATGCGCCGCCGGAGTCGCGTATCAGTCTCGATTACCAGGTCATCAATCGGCGCCCTGTCACGAGCCTGACGCAGTACGAGATGGTCAGCAACCCGGACTTCGTCGACATGCCCGAACTGCACGAGAACCTCAGGCGCCAGGCCCTGTCGCTGCCACCGGAGCGCAATCCGCGCACGCTGGAGCGCTCGCGGGAACTGCGCGAACGCTATCCCGACGATGGCGACCTCATCATGGCCGTGCTGCGCTGGTTCAACGAGGAGGAGTTCTTTTACAGCCTGGAAACCACACCGACCGGCCGTCACGGCGCCGACGAATTCCTGTTCGACCTGCGCGTCGGCTACTGCGAACACTACGCCTCGGCCTTCGCCCTGCTCATGCGAGGCGCCGGCATCCCCACCCGAGTGGTCACCGGCTACCAGGGCGGGGACTGGCAGCCGAGCGGCCGCTACCTGCTGGTTCGCCAGTCGGATGCCCACGCCTGGACCGAGGTATGGCTGGAAGGATCCGGCTGGACCCGGGTCGATCCAACCGCCGCCGTCGCCCCCGAACGCGTCGAGCAAGGCTCGCGCAGCGCCATCGGCCAGGGTCGGCATGTGCTCGACACCGAATGGTTGCGCAATCTTCGCAACCGATACGACCGCTTCCAGCACCTCTGGAACCGCTGGATTCTCGGCTTCGACGCTCAACGCCA
>SKSJ01000109.1 GCA_007123055.1 Wenzhouxiangella sp.
CGCGGCCGGCCGGCAGCGACTTCGAGCCCCTGATGACGCTGTATCTGACCGAAACGACCACCGCCGACGACATTCGCGAGGCGGCCGAAAGCGACTTCGTGCACGCGGTCAAGTATTATCCGGCCGGGGCGACCACCAACTCCGATTCCGGCGTGCGACAACTCGAACGCGCCTACCCGGCCATCGAGGCGATGGAAAAGCATGGCGTGCCCTTGCTCATGCACGGCGAGGTGACCGACGGCGACATCGATGTGTTCGACCGCGAGGCGGTATTCATCGAACGCCACCTGGAAAAACTGCGCTCGACCTTTCCAGCGCTGAAAATGGTGCTCGAGCACGCCACCACCGCCGATGCGATCGACTACGTCAACTCCGCCCCGGGCCCCATCGCGGCCACCATCACGGTGCATCACCTGATGTTCAACCGCAACGCCCTGTTCGAGGGTGGGCTGCGCCCGCACCACTACTGCCTGCCGCTGATCAAGCGCGAACGCCACCGCCGGGTACTGGTCGAGGCTGCCACCAGCGGCGATGCACGCTTCTTCCTCGGTACCGACAGCGCGCCCCATCCGAAGCATGCCAAGGAATCGGACTGCGGCTGCGCCGGCGTGTATTCCGCTCCGGCGGCCATTGAGCTCTACGCGGAAGTCTTCGAGGCCGCCAATGCACTGGACAAGCTCGAAGCCTTCGCCAGCCTCAACGGCCCGGCCTTTTACGGCCTGGCTCCGAATGATGGTTTCATCGAGCTGAAGAAAGCAGCGTGGACGATGGATGCGGAATTGTCCGCTGGCGACGAAAGCATCGTGCCTCTGCGCGCCGGCGGCGAGATCGCCTGGCGTCAAGTCGGCTGATACCCCATGATTCGGCTCAGCGCCAGCGATGAAGACCTGGCCCATGCCGCCGAGCTGCTCGAGCGCGGCGAGCTGGTGGCCCTGCCCACCGAAACGGTTTACGGCCTAGCAGCCGATGCAACCAATCCGCAGGCCGTGCGCCGCATCTTCGCGGCCAAGGGCCGCCCGGCCGACCACCCGCTGATCGTACACCTACCGGATATCGCATCACTATCCGACTGGGCCGGGGACATCCCCGACGACGCACGCAGGCTGGCCGCGGCTTTCTGGCCCGGCCCACTCACGTTGATCCTGAAAAAGAAAGTCTCGGTTGATGACATCGTCACCGGCGGTCAGGGCACGGTGGGGCTGCGTGTGCCCGGCCACCCCGTGGCGCTCAAGCTCCTGCAACGTTTCGGAAAGGGCATCGCCGCGCCCTCGGCCAACCGCTTCGGCCACATCAGTCCCACAACCGCCGACCATGTCATCAACGAATTCGAAGATGCAGACACGGTGGCGGCCGTCATCGACGGTGGTCCGTGCGAGGTCGGCGTGGAATCGACCATCGTCGACTGCACCGGCCCCGTAACGCGCATCCTGCGCCCAGGCATGATCGGCGTCGAACGACTCGCCATGGTGCTGGGCACAAGGCCTGAAATCGCCACCGAGCAGGAAGGGCCACGTGCTTCTGGCCGTCTGGCCTCGCACTATGCCCCGAATACCCGGCTGGAACTGGTCGATCCCGAGTCATTTAACCGACCAGACCCGCAGGCTGCCGTGCTGGCACTGGCATCCACACGCGACCCCGGCGGCTTCAAGGCCTGGAAGACGTTACCGGGTGACCCTGTTGCCTACGCTCGCGAACTATATGCCGCATTGCGCGAACTCGACGAATGCGGCGCCGAACGCATCCTCGTTCAGCGCCCCCCCGCAACCACACTATGGGCTGCCGTGCGGGATCGGCTCGAGCGAGCATCGAAGTAGGCCCGGGCAACCGGACCGTTCGGCGCGTCATGATCGACCCAGCGTCCACATCCGGTCTTCCTCGCGCAGCAGGAACAGCGCGATGCACGCGCCCAGCATCGGAATGGCGGCCAGGAAGAGCATGTTGTTGAACGGATCAAGGTACTGCTGCCAGGACGACAGGGTCGAGATCGTGTGGGTTACCAGCACGAAGCCGTAGGTCCAGAACTTCCAAAGCCCCAGCACGAATGCGACCTCGATGGCCAGTTGCGCCAGGCCGATCACCAGCAGGATGCCGGCGCCCATGCCGGAGATGAAATAGAAATTCTCGAACACGGCCGCGGCATGACCCGGCACCAGGATCTTGTCCAGCGACCACATCGCCATGACCACGAAAACGCTGACTCGCAGCAAAAGCAGCGACAGTTGCAGATTGTTGTTCACGATTCCGGAAATCTTTTCCGGCATCTGAGGTGTCCTCCATCAATGGCGTGAACCCCATTGTCGAGGACCCGTGCAATCGCTCCTATCCGCAAAAACCCCTACCGGAAACTCGCCATCAGGTTGGACCCAGGGCGACCACCGCCGCGGCAACGGCGCCCAGGGCAACGACAGTGATGAGCAGCCACTTGATCAGGACACGGCGGGCGTCGGCCTCGCCCTCGGTTTCGAGGTCGGCCATTTGCCCCTCACTGAGCGGCTGCTCGACGTCATGGTCGGGATTGTCCAGCAACGCCTCGGCATCTTCGTACTGCGGTTCCAGCAGGGCCCACAGGCCGGCACGGTAGCGGCCCTGGTGAGCCAGGTTGAGGCGCATGGAGGCCATGTTGGTCACATGTGTGGCGATGCCGCGCGAGCGGAGGAACGCGGCGCGCTCCTCCGCTTCGGTGCGGGAGGCATAGCGGGCGATCAGGCGCATTCGTGCAGGTCCTCGACTTCAGTTTCCGCGCTCCAGTTTAACCCGCGGACCAAGCTCGACGTTCCGCGGCATATCGCCTGTGCGGTCGGTACCGTAAGGATAGAACTCGATCTCCAGGATTGGCTGGTCGAAATCGAAATTCGATATGAATAGCCCGCTTTCTCCCGGCTCGAGCGGCCCGGTCAGCGTCAAGCGGCTGGTGCCGCCGATCATTGCCAGGCGCTCGGGCTCGTCACCGGCCCGTCCTTCCCAGGCGACCGCGACGGTATGGCGACGATTATCGGCGAGCATGTCGTCGCTCCGGTTGGTCACACAGCCAATCACGTGATCCGTGCCAGGCATCTCCAGGTTCTCCAGCCGCGCGTTCGAAATCCAGATCTCGCCCTCGCCGTCGTCGGCGTCAATGCCGGCACATTCGGCTTCCAGCGGGTGCTCCGGACGATCGACATGCAGGATGCGATCGATCTCGAGCGCGTCAGCGGTACTGAACTCCGGCCGGCCGCTCTGTCCGTCGATGAGCACGTTGACGCCGGAAAACCGGTAACCCAGGGTGCCGAAACGCTCGTAATGGTCGAGATCTCGCATGCGTCGCTGGGATGTCCGGAACTCGGTCGCCTCGCCCGGAGCGAGACCGGTCAGGCGCAGATTGGTCGTGAAACCGCCACCGCCCGATCGGCCTTCGCGAATGCTCTCGAACTCCAGCATGACCTGTTCGAGCGTGCCTTCTCCCTCGTTTTTCAGGCAGCCGGTGATACGCGGGCCCTCGAAGTCCAGCGCGCCGCGCTCGAGATGCACGTCACCCAGGGCGACAGGCCCGGCCCGCACCCATTCCTCGACATGCTCGCAGGCATCATCGGCCAGCGCCGGCGGTGCAGCGAGAAGGGCCATCACAATCAGGTTGGTCGGTATTCTCATTTCGATCTCCCACGGTTTTGGGTGAATGTCGGCCTCATCAACGGAAGTGAGACGGCGATCATGCCACCTCGTTGGCGACTTTCACCGGCCTGGCCCGCCATCCGGCCCACACCAGCATGATCCAGCCGCCCATCTGCATCAGGCCGCCCAGCGGCGTGAGCCAGCCCGGCACACCGACACCACTGCCGGCACCCAGGTAAATGGTGAAACTGAACAGCATGGTGCCTACCGCCAGCAGACCGCCGGCCCAGGCCAGGTGCCGACGGGTTCGCGCCGCCTGGACCGCCAGCAGGGCCAGGCCGACGGCGGTGACGCCGAGCGCGCCGAAGTGGTGATATTGCAGCGCGACATCGATGCGGCGTATACCCAATTCGTCCAGTCCGGGCAGCAACAAGTGTTCGGCCAGGGCCCCACCGCCCACGGCCAGCAATCCAAGCACGGCGCCGAGCATCAGGATCGGGTTCATGGCATACCTATCCGGTTGAGATTTCGTCCGAGTATGCCCGAACACGTCGGCGATCATGGGCGCATACGGCATCATCCGTCAATGCGATCCACCGTCGAATCGGCTTACCATGCACACTCGATCGGACAAGGAAAACAACCATGATCACCCTGCACCACCTCGAGCATTCCCGTTCCCAGCGTGTACTCTGGCTACTGGAGGAGCTGGAGGTCGACTACGAGATTTACTGGTACGGGCGTGACCCCAGGACCAACCTGGCGCCTCCGGAACTCCGTGATGTCCACCCGCTGGGCAAGTCCCCGGTCATCACCGACGGAGAACTGACGTTAGCCGAGTCGGCCGTGATCATCGAGTACCTGGCGCGCACATACGGCGACGAGACCTGGGCGCCGGCACCGGATGATCCGCGCTACTGGGATTTCAGCTACTGGATGCACTATGCCGAAGGATCACTGATGCCGCCATTGCTGCTCAAGCTCGTGTTCTCGAAGGTCCGCAGCGACAGCCCCTTCCTCGTCCGGCCCATTGCCGGCCGCATTGCCAGCGAGGTCGACAAGGCTTTCACCGACCGTCAGCTCGAGACCCATTTCTCCTATCTCGACGACTATCTGGCCGGGCATGAATGGTTTGCCGGTAACGCCATCAGCGCGGCAGACATCCAGATGAGTTTTCCGCTCGAAGCGGCCGTGGCAAGGGGCACGGCCGGCAACCGCTTCCCGAACGTCATCGATTACGTCCAGCGTTTCCAGGCACGGCCGGCCTATCGGCGCGCACTCGAGGCCGGCGGTGAGTACGAGTTCGGGCCGGGCCCGAAGGACTAGACAACCACAACAGGTCAGAACCGATGAACGAACGCGCCCACGCCAGCGATCAACGCGATCGTTACCCTGACGCACTGCGTGCCGGTGCGCTGCTGGTGGTGGTCTTCGGCCACTGGATCGCCACATTGCCGCGGCTGGATGAAGGCCGGGTCGTCGCCACCGAACACATGCTCGACATCTGGGGCCCGGCCGGCATGCTCACCTGGATCGTACAGGTAGTACCGCTGTTCGTGTTCGTCTCCGCCGCGGTCAGCGCCGACGGCGTGGCGCGCCGGCTGCATCACGGCCACGACCAGATGCACTGGTGGGCCGGCCGCGCACTGGGCCTGGCCCGGCCGACGGTCACCTACATGGCCGCTCTGACGGTCTTTGCGCTGATCTCGCTGTATACCGGCGGGCGGCTGCTGACGCCATTCAATCATTCGCTGACCGTTCACCTGTGGTTCCTGATCATGCTGATCACGGTACAGGCCCTGCTGCCGTTGAGCGTGGAAGCCGACCGACGCTACGGCCTCAAGGCCGTGTTCGGGCTGATCATGCTGGCCGCGCTGGCCGACGTCCTGCGGGCCGGTTTGCGCTCCCCTTTCGAACTACTGCAACTTGGCGAACTGGTCACCGACGCCGGCGGCGGAATTGGCTGGGTCAACGCACTGATCGTCTGGCTCATCCCGCAACAGCTCGGGATCGCCTGGAAGCGCAAGCGCTTTGCCGGCACGTGGACGGGGTTGTGGCTGACCCTGTTTGGCCTGGCGTGGCTTGCGGGCACGACGGCGAGCGGCTACCCGGTCGCCATGGTCGGTACCGACCTGGAAGGCAACTCCAACCTGCTGCCGCCGACGCTGGCGCTGATCGGCGTGATGTGGGTGCAGGTCGGCCTGGTACTGTTGTGCGAACGCCCCATGCGCTGGTTGCTCTCTCTCGGCCACGCAGCGAAAACGGTTGCTTTTCTCGGCGCGCTCGGCATGCCGCTGTATCTCTGGCACAAGCTGGCCGAACTGCCGGCCGCCTGGCTCGGGGAAAGACTCGGTGCACCCATCGACGCCGGCGATCCGGGCGATCCCGGCTTCTGGATCGGCCGCATCGTCTGGATCATCCTGTGCATCGTCATGGTCGCCCCGGTGCTGGCCGCCGTGGTCAGTTTCGAGCTGACCCGCAAGCGCGACGTCGCCCCTGCGACCTCGACACCGTCCATACTGGCCGGAGGCTTCGCGCTGATGGCCGGGCTGATCACCAGCCTGACCACCGGCGCCCTACCCGGTGCATTGATCGGACTGGTCGGTATCGCCATGGCCTCGTGGTTACTACGCGCACACTCCCAGCCATCGGCAAAGGATGTCTGACTGCCGTAGACGCGATCAGGGCTCGCAGGCAACCCCACTCATCACGAGATCGACTCGAGAATCGAGTCCTCCATAACGCCCGTCGAGATGCACTCGCGATTCCAGCGGCTGTGCTCGAGGTAGCGGGATTCCGTGAAGTCAGCATTGATCGTAACTGTCGTCAGGCCACCTGACTCGACGACAAAAACATTGAAGGCCACCTGCCGTCCACTGGACGAGGCCAGTCCGCGAGTGCCGCAGTCGGCCAGGTCGTCATCAAAACGCTGACGCTCCGCGTAGATGACGCCGCTGTCGCGCGCAATGCTCTTGATCCTGAAGTCGGTGCCGGACAGGTGCTGGACCAAGCTGTCCCAGACTTCATCGTAGTCCCGATCAAGACTGCGGGAATGGTCCATTGAATCCATGCCCGGACGCGTTGCACAACCGACCACGATCAAGACAATAACAGCAGCGGCAAGAACCTTTTGCATAGTAAGCGTTTCCCGGTTTGTTGACTTCAGAGTATCGGAGACCCTTGCATCTGGCGCAAGGTTCAACATGCAGGGTGGTGCATTCCGGGGCGGGCTTCAGGACGGTCGCGCAAACGATTCTCTGGATCGCGATGCGCCGCCGTGCTTGTGGCGGTACATTTCACCATCGGCCTGGTTGAGCAGGTCGGTCGCCGAGCTGGTGTCATCGTTGAACAGGGTGGCGCCGATCGCCGCGCTGGTGATGATGCTGGCCTCACCGAAATCAAATGGCTTTTCGAGCGCTGTGTGGATGCGAGCGGCAACCATGTCAACATAGCGGCGAGCACGGAAACCCTGCTTGCCGGCCCCCTCGATCAGCAGCACGAACTCGTCGCCGCCGAGCCGGGCCAGGGTGTCGGTCTGGCGCACCTGTTCGAGAATGCGGGCGGCAACTTCCTCCAGCAGACGGTCACCGACCTCGTGGCCGAAGGTATCGTTAACCTGCTTGAAACCGTTTAGGTCAATGAACAGCAGGGCGGCATGACTGTGCTCTCGTACGCACCGCGCCTGCGCCTGCTCGATACGATCGAAGAGGAGTCGCCGATTGGGCAGGCGCGTGAGGGGATCGGAGTAGGCCAGCTCGCGAATGTGGTTTTCCAACCGCTTCTGGCTCGTGATTTCAGTCGATATGCCTAGCAGGCCCAGCACTCGTTCGGGATCCTTGCGGTCATAGATGGGCGTCTTGACCTCGAGGTAGACATGCTGGTTTTCACCCTCGCCGCTGACGACTTCATCGAACGTGCTCTCCCCGTTCAACACCAACTGATCGACGGCTCGCAGATGCCGAACCGTGTCGGCCGGAAA
>SKSJ01000155.1 GCA_007123055.1 Wenzhouxiangella sp.
ACCTCAATAAGCATGCTTCCGAAACAGTTCCGACAGGTCCCCGCCCCATTCGCCGTGGTAGCGGTCGAGCTTGATCTCCGCCGGTGTCGTGCCGCGTTCGACAATCTTGTGGAGTGGACTGAGGAAACCGCCCTCGTGGTCGCCGCCAGGATTGAAGCGGGCACGTCGGGCCAGGCCCTGGTGGGCAAGTTCCAGCAGCTCGGTGGCCAGCTCGCGGACTGTTCGCCCGCGGATCTCGGCCTTCAGGCCGATGCGCGCGACGTCTTCTCGCAGGCGCTGCCGCTCCACGAGCGTCCAGTCGCGCGTCAGGTCGACGCAGGCATCCAGATTGGTCTGGTCATAGAGCAGACCGACCCAGAAAGCCGGCAGTGCGCACAAGCGGCGCCAGGGTCCGCCGTCGGCGCCGCGCATCTCCAGAAAGCGTTTCAGCCGCACCTCGGGAAAAGCCGTGGTGAGGTGGTCTTCCCAGTCTGACAGGCGCGGCTGCTCACCCGGCAGGGCCGGCAGTTTGCCGGCGAGAAAATCGCGGAACGACTGGCCGGAGGCATCGATCATGCGCCCGTTTCGCTGCACGAAGTACATCGGTACATCCAGCATCCAGTCCACGTATCGTTCGAAGCCCATGCCGGAATCGAACACCCAGGGCAGCATGCCGGTGCGGTCCGGATCGGTGTCGGTCCACACCTGGCTGCGGTAGCTCAGGAAGCCGCTGGGCCTGCCTTCGAGAAACGGCGAGTTGGCGAACAGGGCGGTGGCGACCGGCTGGAGGGCCAGCGAGGCCCGGAACTTGTCGACCATGTCGGCTTCGCTGGAAAAGTCCAGGTTGACCTGGACGGTGCAGGTGCGCTTCATCATGTCGTGACCGAGCGTGCCGACTTTCGGCATGTAGTTGCGCATGATGACGTAGCGCGCCTTCGGCATCCATTCGATGTCCTCGCGCGTTGCGGTGGGATGAAACCCCATGCCCAGAAAACCGATGCCGAGTGGCTCGGCGACGGCCCGCACCTCGGCCAGGTGGGTGTTGACCTCGCGGCAGGTCTCGTGCAGGTTGTCGAGCAGTTCGCCGGACAACTCGAGCTGCCCGCCGGGTTCCAGCGTGATGGAGCAACCGTCCTTCTTCAGCGCGATCGGCAGCCCGTCCTCGAGGACAGGCTGCCAGCCGAATTTCTCGGCCATGCCCTCGAGCATCGCGCGAATACTGCGTCGGCCCTCGTAGGGCAACGGCTGCTGCGTTTCGGTGCAGAAACCGAACTTTTCATGCTCGGTGCCGATACGCCATTCGGACTTGGGTCGGCAGCCGGACTCCAGCCAGGCGGCCAGTTCGCGCTTGTCGGTCAGGATGGAATCCGGGTTCAAGATGTTCGGTCCCGATGGAATGAACGGCAATTATCGCCATTTTGTCTGCAGCTTGCATGAAGATGACCCATTACGCGTTGCATCGGCGGGGTCGGCCGGGTGACTCGAAAAGACGCGGGCTGTATTACCATGTCGGTCTGCCCTGGTCGCCCCGGGGCCAAGGATCAGGAACGTAATGCCATGAATACTCTCGATTCACGACACCGGTCGCACGAATGAAGCGTGGGGCGCTTTCATTGCTCCTTGCGACCCTGCTGGCTGCCTGCGGCGCGCCCGCGCCGGACGAAGATGCGCCGCGGCCACCGCGCCTGCCGGTGCCAATGGAAGTCGCGTTTGATGACGACGGCCGTCCCCTGCCCGAGGTGCTGGCCGATGAGCAGGTACTCTATCGCGGCAACGGCGAGGAGCCGCAGACGCTGGACCCGCACCTGGGTGAAGGGGTGCCCACCGCCAACATTCTGCGCGACCTGTTCGAGGGCTTGACCACCACGGCGCCGGACGGGCGCATCGTGCCGGGAGCGGCCATCCACTGGGACATCAGTCGCGACGGGTTGACCTATACCTTTTTCCTCGATCCCGACGGTCGCTGGTCCAACGGGGAGCCGGTCACGGCGCACGACTTCGTCTGGTCCTGGCGGCGCGTGGTCGATCCCACGACGGGAGCGGCCTACGGCCGCATGCTTGCTCCCGTGGTCAACGCCGAGGCGATCTTTTCCGGTGAACTGTCACCGGAGGAGCTGGGCGTCACCGCCCTCAGCGATACCAGTTTCCAGGTGCAGCTCGACGACCCCACGCCCTATTTTCTCGGCCTGCTGACCCACCCGACTACTTACCCGGTGTTTCGCCCCGCACTGGAGGAACATGGCTCGATGCACGTGCGTCCCGGCAACCTGGTATCCAACGGCGCCTACCGGCTGACCGACTGGCAGGTGCGCTCGCGCATCGTGCTGGAGAGGAACGAGCATTTCCGCGATGCTGACAACGTCATCATCGAGCGAGTCGTGTTCTATCCCTTCGAGGATGAGAATACCGAGTTCAATCGCTTCCGCGCCGGTGACCTGCACTGGACCTACCAGGTGCCCTCGGCACAGTTTTCGTGGTTGAAGAGCAACATGGACGAGGCGCTGAAGATATCGCCGTGGTTTGGCACCTATTTCTTTTCCTTCAACCTCACGCGCGAGCCGTTCGAGGACAGCCTGGCCCTGAGACAGGCGCTGAATCTCGCCGTCGACCGCGAGATCATCACCGAGCGGGTGACTCGTTTCGGCGAGATGCCGACGTTCAACCTGGTGCCGCCGGGACTGCCTGATTACGAGCCTTACGAGCCCGAGCACGCCGCCTGGACGCAGGCGGAGCGCGAGGACGAGGCGCGCCGCCTTTACCGGCAGGCGGGCTACTCGGAGTCGCAGCCACTGACCGTGGAGCTGCGCTACAACACCTCCGAGAACCACCGCAAGATTGCCGTGGCCATCGCCGCGATGTGGAAGCAAACGCTGGGCGTGCGCACGCGCCTGATCAACGAGGAGTTCCGTGTTTTCCTGCAGAATCGCGCACAGCGCCGCGTGACCCAGGCATTCCGTGCCGGCTGGATCGGCGACTACATGGATGCCTTCACATTCCTCGAGCTTTTCCATTCCGGGCACGGTCGCAATGATGCCGGTTACAGCAATCCCCGTTTTGACCGGCTGCTCGAACGCATCGCTTCCGAGCGCATCCCGGCGAAGCGTCGCAACCTGATGGTCGAGGCCGAGCGCATGCTGCTTGACGATCAGGTCGTGTTGCCGGTCTTCTACTACATGATCCGCCGCCTGATCGACCCGCGCCTGCAGGGGTGGGACGAGAACATCATGGACTATCATCTGACCCGTCACATGTACCTGGTGAAGAGCCAGGCTGAAGAGGTGCATGACGGGGAGAGTGAGGAATGAATCGGGTGCTGGTCAGGGAAAAGGTAAAAGGTGAAAGGGAAAAGGAAGACGGGTGTTCATCACCCTCTTGCTTTTTGACTTTTACCTTTTTCCGCGCTCCGAAGGAGCGCCTTCCATGCTGAAGTATTCACTCCGAAGGCTGGCATCCGCCATCCCCACGCTGTTTCTTCTCATCACCGTGGCGTTTTTCCTGATCCGGATTGCGCCGGGCGGGCCGTTCGACTCGGAGCGAGCCCTGCCGCCAGAGATCGAGGCCAACCTGGCGGCCAAGTACCACCTCGACGAGCCGCTGGTGTTCCAGTACGCGCGCTACCTGTGGCAGATCGCGCGACTGGATTTCGGCCCGTCATTCCACTACCGCGACTGGACGGTCAACGATCTGATCCTGCAGGGCGCGCCGGTGTCGTTCACGCTGGGGATACTGGCGCTGGCCATCGCGCTGGTAGTCGGCGTCCTGGTCGGTGCCTGGGCGGCGCTGCGGCAGAACCGCCCGGGCGACTACGCGGTAATGAGCTTCGCCATGATCGGCATTTCCATACCCAACTTCGTCATGGCGCCGCTGTTGATCCTGTTGTTTGCCATCACCCTGGGCTGGCTGCCGGCGGGAGGCTGGGAGTACACGCCCTCGCGCACGGTCTTGCCGGTGGTCACCCTGGCCCTGCCGATGATCGCCTACATCGCTCGCATCACCCGCGGCTCGATGATCGAGGTGCTGCATTCGAGCTACATTCGAACCGTGCGCGCCAAGGGCATGCCGGAAAAGGAAGTGATCCTGCGCCATGCCCTCAAGCCGGCGCTGCTGCCGGTGATCTCCTATCTCGGTCCGGCCGCCGCGGCCATCATGACCGGCTCGGTGGTGGTCGAACGCATCTTCACCATCCCGGGCATCGGCACCTACTTCGTCCAGGGCGCGCTCAACCGTGACTACACCCTGGTGATGGGGGTGGTGATTCTCTACGGCATGCTCATCATCCTGTTCAATTTCCTGGTCGACCTGCTCTACGCCTGGCTTGATCCGCGCATTCACTACGATGACGGTGAGGCCGAGGCATGAGCGAATCCACCCGTGACGCTTTCGAACAGGCACTGGACACACGCGAGATCAGGGGCCGGTCGCTGTATGTCGATGCGTGGCACCGTCTGCTGAAGAACAAGGCCGCGGTGGCCGGCCTGGTGGTGCTGGCGATCATGGTGGTGCTGGTGCTCGTCGGTCCCCTGCTCAGCCAGTGGGATCACGAGATCCCCGACTGGGAGCACTACTCGACGCCGCCTTCGCTGGAGACCGGCCACGTCTTCGGCACCGACGCCATCGGCCGCGACCTGTTCGTGCGCACCATGATCGGTGGCCAGGTCTCGTTGCTGGTCGGATTGCTGGCTACCCTGGTGTCGCTGGTCATCGGGGTGACCTACGGCGCGGTCGCCGGCTACCTGGGCGGGCGCGCCGACAACGTCATGATGCGCTTTGTCGATGCGGTCTACGCGATGCCGTTCATGTTCTTCGTCATCCTGCTGATGGTGGTCTTCGGACGCAACATCTTCCTGATTTTCATCGCCATCGGCGCGATCAACTGGCTGGACATGGCGCGCATCGTTCGGGGTCAGACGCTCAGCCTCAAGAACAAGGATTTCGTCGAGGCCGCCCGCGCCTGCGGTGCGACCGAGGCACAGATCATCCGTCGCCACATCATCCCCAACCTGCTCGGCGTGGTCATCGTCTATGTCACTCTGACCATTCCGCAGGTGATCCTTGTCGAGAGCTTTCTGAGCTTCCTCGGACTGGGTGTGCAGGAACCGCTTACGTCCTGGGGTGCGCTGGTCAACGAAGGCGCCCAGGAACTCGAAACCGCCCCCTGGTCGCTGATGTTCCCCGCCGCGTTTCTGGCCGTGACGCTGTTCGCGTTCAATTTCCTCGGCGATGGGTTGCGGGATGCGCTGGATCCGAAGGATCGGTTGTAAGAGCGGTAAAAGGTAAAAGGTGAAAGGTGAAAACGTGAAAGGAGGATGGATGTTTGCTAGGCTGAAGAAGTCGCGGTTTTGCCAAGGCTGGAGAATCGCAGTCGGACGGGAGGGAGTTGAGCGCCATCCGCTGGCGCTTGGCGCTTTTTCCTTTTACCTTTCACCTTTCACCTTTCACCGCCCCTGATGGCCCTGCTTGAAGTCCGCGACCTCACCGTCTCCTTCGATACCCCCGAAGGCGTGGTGCATGCCGTCAACGGCATCAGTTTCGATCTCGAGCCCGGTGAAACGCTGGGGCTGGTTGGAGAATCAGGATCGGGCAAGACGCAGACGGCGCTGGCATTGATGGGGCTGCTGGCCGAGAACGGCCGCGCCACCGGCTCGGTGAAGTTCCGCGGCCAGGAACTGCTGGGCATGTCGCTGCAGGAGTTGACCCGGGTGCGCGGCTCGAAGATTTCAATGATCTTTCAGGACCCCGTCTCCTCGCTCAATCCCTACATGACTGTCGGCGAGCAGCTTGTCGAGGTGCTCACCCACCACCGCAATCTCAAGCGTCGGGAGGCGAAGCACCGCGCCATCGAGATGCTGCGGCAGGTGCGCCTGAGTGATCCGGAACAGCGCATGAAACAGTACCCGCATGAATTGTCCGGCGGCATGTGCCAGCGCGTGATGATCGCCATGGGGCTGCTGTGCCAGCCGGATTTGCTGATCGCCGACGAGCCGACCACGGCCCTTGATGTCACGGTGCAGTCACAGATCAATTCGCTGATGGGTGAGCTTTCTACACAGTCTTCGACTGCCATCTTGCTGATCACCCATGATCTGGGCGTGGTCGCCGGTCTGTGCGATCGCATCCTGGTGGTGTACGCCGGCCAGGAAATGGAGATGGCCGACGTCGACACGCTGTTCGCCGACCCACGCCATCCCTATACCGAGGGGCTGCTGCACTCCGTGCCACGGCTCGATCGTGACACCTCCGGCATCCTGCACGCCATTCCCGGCAATCCACCCAACCTGCTGGAGGTGCCCGAGGGCTGCCCATTCCGTGACCGCTGCACCTACGCCTGGGACAAGTGCCGCGAGCGGCCCGTGTTCGAGCAGGTTGGCGAGGGACGCTTCAAGCGCTGCCATCTCGATGCGTTGCCGCCGAAACAGGAGGTTGGCTGATGCGCGCTCCGGTACTGAAGGTTCGCGGCCTGGAGGTGCACTACCGCGTGGATGCCGGCAGCCTGTTTCGGCATGACTACTACACGATCCGCGCCGTCGACGGGGTCAGTTTCGACGTTTTTCCCGCCGAAACCCTGGGGATTGTCGGTGAGTCGGGTTGCGGCAAGTCCACCCTGGCGCGTGCCCTGCTCGGCCTGCAGCGTCCGAAAGGCGGATCGATCGAGTGGCTCGGCGAGGAGCTGGTCGGCACCCGCGAGGAGTTCCTCAGGAAAAAGCGACGCGAGATCCAGATCATCTTCCAGGACCCGTCCGGCTCACTCGATCCACGCATGACCATTGGTGAAATCGTGGCCGAGCCGCTCAAGACCTTCTACCCCTCGATGTCGAGGTTGCAGGTGCGCGAGCGGGTGATCGGCATTTTGCAGCTGGTGGGATTGCGCAGCGACCAGATCAACCGCTATCCGCACGAGTTCTCCGGCGGACAGTGCCAGCGCGTCGGCATCGCCCGGGCGCTGGTGGTCAATCCCCGCCTGGTGGTGTGCGACGAGCCGGTCAGCGCGCTGGATGTCTCCATCCAGGCGCAGATCGTCAACCTGCTCAAGGACCTGCAGAAAAAGCTGCAGTTGTCGCTGATCTTCATCGCCCACGACCTGTCGGTGGTGCGTCATGTCTCCGATCGCGTGCTGGTGATGTACCTTGGAAAAGTGATGGAAGTGGCCGACCGCGAGAGCATCTACCATGCGCCGCGTCATCCCTACACCCGGGCCCTGATCGAATCCGTGCCGATCCCCGACCCGGTGCGTGAACGTGCCCGTGCGCGTCGGTCCTTGCAGGGCGACATGCCCTCGCCGCTTGATCCGCCCTCGGGCTGCGTGTTCCGTACCCGCTGCCCGTTCGCGATCGATCGTTGTGCCGCCGAGGTGCCCGAGCTGGAAACGCTGGATGACGGCAACCGGGTGGCCTGCCATCGCCACCGCGAGATACCCGCCGAGCCCTGGCCGGAAAACGAGGATGGAGACAGGGAAGCCTCGACCACATGAGTGATCCACATTTGCGTGAGCGCCTCGAGCACGGACTCGGGGCAATGGGTATCGAGCTGTCCGCGCAGCAGGTCGAAGCCCTGCTGGCCTATCTCGACTTGCTGTCCCGCTGGAACCGCGCCTACAACCTGACCGCGGTCGATGAGCCGGTCGAGATGGTCGATCGTCACTTGCTCGACAGCCTGAGCATCCTGCCCTGGCTGAAAGCCGACCGGGTGCTCGACGCTGGCACCGGGGCCGGGTTGCCGGGCGTGCCCCTGGCGATCGCCTGTCCCGACCGGCGTTTCGTGCTGGTCGATACCAACGGCAAGAAGGTGCGTTTCCTGCGCCAGGTCCGGCGGGAGCTGGGGCTGGACAATATCGAGCCGGTGCAGGGCCGACTGGAAACACTTGATCCGGACGAGTACCCGGCCGGAGAAATCGTCGCTCGCGCTCTCGCGCCCCTGCCGCGCCTGGTCGAGCAGCTCGAGGCCTGGCTGGCATGCGGCGCCCGTCTGCTGGCCATGAAGGCGCGGCTGGAACAAAGCGAGTGCGAAAGCGTGCCAAGCGGCTACAATGTCGATCGGATCGAATTGGACGTACCAGGGACCGCCGCCAGGCGTTGCCTGGTCATTGTGAGTAGAAATGAGTGAACGACAGGCCAGGATCCTGGCCGTAACCAACCAGAAAGGCGGGGTGGGCAAGACCACCACCGCGCTCAACCTCGCCGCCGGGCTGGCCGAGCTCAAGCGGCGCGTGCTGCTCATCGATATCGATCCACAGGGCAATGCCACCACCGGGGCCGGTGTGGAGATCGATGAAGACCAGCCGACGCTGTGCGAGGTGCTCATGGGCGAGTCGGAGATCGCCGGGGCGACGGTGCATGTCGAGGCCATGGGCTTCGACCTGGTGCCGGCAAACGGCGATCTGACCGCGGCCGAGGTCGCGCTGATGGACCTCGAGGACCGCTCCGGGGTATTGAAGAATGCACTGGAGCCGATTCGCGGTCGCTACCATCACATCATCATCGATTGCCCGCCGGCGCTCAATGTGCTCACCCTCAACGCGCTCACCGCCGCCGACCGGGTGCTGATCCCCATGCAGTGCGAGTACTACGCGCTGGAAGGCTTGACCGCCCTGCTCAACACCATCGAGCAGATCCAGGACTCGGTCAATCCGGCGCTGGAGATCGAGGGCCTGGTGCGGACCATGTTCGATATTCGCAATAACCTCTCCGGGGCCGTGTCGCGCCAGCTCGGAGAGCACTTCGGCGACAAGCTTTACTCGACCGTGGTGCCGCGCAACGTGCGCGTGGCCGAGGCGCCCAGCTACGGACAGTCGGTGATCCACTACGATCGGGAGTCCCGTGGTGCGGTGGCCTACCTCGGTCTGGCCGGAGAGTACCTGCGCCGACTTGGAGCCGATCCCCGATGAACGCTTCGCGCAAGAAGAAACCGCTCGGTCGCAATCTCGACGCCCTTCTGGGCAAGACCCGGGCCGCGGCCGAACAGGCCAGTCCCGGGGGCGAGTTGACCGGCCTGAAAGAGTTGCCGCTGGATGTGATCGAACCGGGCCGTTACCAGCCGCGCTCGGCCATGGACCCCGATCGCCTTCAGGAGCTTTCGAACTCGATTCGCGAACAGGGCCTCGTGCAGCCTGTGGTTGTCAGGCCGCTGGCGAAAAAGGGCCGCTACGAGTTGATCGCCGGCGAGCGTCGCTGGCGAGCCTCCCAAATGGCCGGCCTGGAGACCATTCCCGCGCTGGTTCGCGAGGTGGCCGACGAGGCCACGTTGGCACTGGCGCTGATCGAGAACATCCAGCGCGAGAACCTCAACCCGCTCGAAGAAGCCACCGCACTCAGCCGCCTGATCGAGGAGTTCGACCTGACCCACGAGCAGGCCGCCACCAGTGTCGGGCGCTCGCGCGCGGCCGTGACCAACCTGCTGCGCCTGCTCGATATGGCGCCGGAGGTGCGCGATCTGGTCGACCAGCGCAAGCTCGACATGGGGCATGCCCGTGCCCTGCTCACCCTCGAGCGTTCCGACCAGGTGCGCGCCGCCCACCAGATCGTGCAGCAGGATCTGTCGGTACGCCAGACCGAAGCGCTGGTGCGCCGCATGCGCGAAGGTGCGCCGGAGAAAAAGAAGCCCGAACGCAAGAGCGCCGATATCGAGCGCCTCGAGCAGGAGTTGACCGAAACACTGTGCGCCCCGGTTTCGCTCCGGCACCAGTCTTCCGGCAAGGGCCAGATGACCATTCGCTACACCAGCCTGGACGAGCTCGACGGCATTCTGGAGCGGCTGAAGCGCGGCTAGCGCAGTCGCTTGGTCGTGTCGAGACCAGCACGGGTCGCCTCGCGACAAAACGACAAAGCGACGAATTTTCCCGCCGGTTTCTTGCCGCGCGTTGAACTCGCCTGTTATACTTCCCCGGATTTACAGGGCGCGGGTAAATTTGCGCCCTTCCGGCGCGGATGCGGCCGCTCTCCCGGATGGAGAGACGGGCATTTGCGCCCGACCCTGAAGCCCGATTGCGCCCCAGGCCGTGAACCAAGCTGATTTCGCCAAGACGATTGCCTGGTTGTTGCGCACTCAGGCCGTGATGACCGCCCTTGCCGGCGTGGCGTTTGCCATGATCGGGGGGGTGGGCTGGTCGATGGCCGCATTGATTGGTGGTGCAATCGGCTTGTTCCTGACCGCGGTGGTGGCATTGAGGGTTGGTCTGGCTTCGAGCATGGAGCCGAAGTTCATGGTGCGTGCGTTTTATCGTGCCATGGCACTGAAATTCGTGCTGGCGGTAGTGATCTTTGTCATTGTCGCCCTCTGGTTCGCCGGCTATTTCGTGCCGGTGGTGACGGGATATGCGGCCACCGCGGTGGCCTACTGGCTGGCAATGCGCAAGATGGCGTTATTGCCGAGTTCGACCACGGACAACGACTAACGGGACTCCTCGAAGACGACCATGGCTAGCGGCAACGAGCAACCGGAAGCGCCTGTGCAGGCAGGCGGTGATTTGGGCCAGGCGGCCAGTGTCAACGCGGCAGATGCGGGTACCGAACTCGCCGGGTTCGCGGGTTGGTGGGCTCAGACCAAGGAACGTGCCAGCTTTGTGTGGAACGAGGAAGCCGACGCCGGCGACTTCGTCCGTCACCACATTACCAACCTGCGCATGCCCGAAGGGGCCGATCAGATGGATCCGTGGGTTTGGCACGTCGATACCATGATCGTGTCGTGGGTGCTGGGCCTTTTCTTCGTCGGCGCCCTCTTCCTGGTCGCTCGCAAGGCCACGTCCGGGGTGCCCGGCGGTTTGCAGAATTTCATCGAACTGCTCGTCGACTTTGTCGATAACACGGTCAAGGAAAGTTTCCACGGCCCGCGCAGTTTCATCGGGCCGCTGGCGTTGACGATTTTCGGCGTCGTTTTCCTCTGGAACCTGATGGACCTGGTGCCGGTGGACTATGTCCCCCTGGCCATGTATGTGCTGGGTGTGGATTATTTCCGGATTGTGCCCTCGGCCGACATCAACGCCCCGTTCGGGCTGTCGATTACCGTGCTGGGCCTGATCATTCTCTATGGCATCAAGGGCAAGGGCCTGGGCGGCTTCGGCAAGGAGTTGTTCACCCACCCGTTCGGCGCCAATCCGCTGCTGTGGATTCCCAACCTGGTACTCAATATCGTCGAACTGGTGGCCAAGACCGTGTCACTGGCCATGCGACTGTTCGGCAACCTGTACGCCGCGGAGCTGATTTTCGTGCTGATCGCGCTGCTGCCCTGGTGGATCCAGTTCATCCCCGGTGGCGGCTGGGCAATCTTCCACATCCTGGTCGTGCCCCTGCAGGCCTTCCTGTTCATGACGCTGACGATCGTTTACCTGTCGTTGGCCTATGAGAAACACTAGACAACTACTGCTTCATCTACTTCGCTTTAGCTCTACTTACAATCGTTAGGAGACCATCATGGAAAATTTGGAACTGGCCACCCTGCTTGCCCAGGTTCAGGCTAACACCGCAATCGCCGTCGGCCTGATTTTCGTCGCCACTGCGGTGGGTACCGCGATCGGTTTTGCCCTGCTGGGCGGCAAGTTTCTGGAAGGCGCTGCGCGTCAGCCCGAACTGGCCGGCATGCTGCAGGTCCGGATGTTCATCATTGCCGGTCTGCTCGACGCCCTGTCGATCATTGGCGTGGCCTTCGCCGCACTGCTGATGTTCGCCAACCCGCTGCTGGGCCCGATTCAGCAAGCCATGGGCGGTTAATCCGCGCAACGAGTATTCCCACCTAACGGACGCTAAGGCTGCACTATGCTACCGAGTATCTGGACAATCGTCGGTCAGGCCGGCACCTTCCTGGTCTTTATCTGGGCGGTGATGAAGTTCGTCTGGCCGCCCCTGACCCAGGCGATGGAAGAACGTCGCCAGAAGATCGCCGAAGGCCTGGCGCATTCGGAGGAAGCCGAGCACGCGCTCGAGCGTGCCAACGCCGAAGCCGAGGAGGTGATTCGTGAAGCCCGTCGCAAGGCCGGCGAGATCATCGAGCAGGCCAGCCAGCGGGGCAATCAGCTTGTCGAGCAGGCCCGGCAGGATGCCGTTGCCGAGCGTGACCGGCAGGTCGCTGCTGCCGAGGCGGAGATCAGGCAGGCCACCACCCAGGCTCGGGAGGCATTGCGTGAGCGTCTTGCCGAGCTGGCTGTCGCCGGTGCTCATCGCGTGATCGAGAAGGAAATCGATCCCAAGGCGCATCGTGCAATGCTCGACAAGCTGGCAACGGAGCTCTAGACCATGATCAGCCGGATCACGCTCGCCCGACCCTACGCCCGCGCTGCTTTCCAGGCGGCGCACCAGGCCGAAGCCTTGGCCGAATGGCGGCAGCGGCTGATGCTGGCTGCCGAGATCGCCGAGACGGCGGAAATGCGCGCGCTGATCGACAATCCGCGCATTGGTCGGGATCAGCTGGTCGAGTTGTTCGGTGAGATCGCCGGCGAGCGTTTCGACGCCACGTTCGTCAGTTTCCTGAACACGCTGGGCCATTACGACCGCTTCGCGTTGTTGCCGGAGATCGCCGCGCAGTTCGAGTTTCTGCGGCGCGAGGCGCAGCGTCGCGTGCATGTGCATGTCACCTCCGCCTACCCGCTGGAGCAAGATGAGCGCGACGGGCTGATCGAACGACTGAGAAAACGGTTCGGGCGGGACATCGATCTCGACGTCGATGTCGATGAATCGTTGATCGGCGGCGTTGTGATTCGCAGCGGCGACGAAGTGATCGACGGCAGTGTTCGCGGTCGCCTCGAGCAGCTGGGAAGACAGCTTGCCGTGTGAGCGGTGATCGATTCGACTGACGTGATACCCGAGCCGAACCAAGGAACCCAATTCAAGGATTGCGAAAATGCAGCAGACCCTCAACCCTTCTGAAATCTCCGAACTGATCCGCAAGCGGGTCGAGGAATTCGAGGTCACCTCGGATGCCCGAACCGAGGGCACCGTGCTCAGCGTTTCTGACGGCATTTGCCGTCTGCACGGCCTGGCCGACGTGATGCAGGGCGAGATGATCGAATTTCCCGGCGACACCTACGGGTTGGCACTCAACCTCGAGCGTGATTCCGTCGGGGCCGTGGTCATGGGTGACTACAAGCACATCAAGGAAGGCGATACCGTGCGCTGCACCGGCCGCATCCTGCAGGTGCCCGTCGGTGAGGGGCTGCTGGGGCGCGTCGTTGATGCGCTGGGCAACCCGATTGACGGTGGCGGTGAGATCGAGGCGGCGGGCACCGAGCCGATCGAGAAGATCGCGCCGGGTGTCATCACCCGTCAGAGCGTGGATCAGCCGGTACAGACCGGGCTGAAGTCCATCGACGCCATGGTGCCGATTGGACGCGGCCAGCGTGAGCTGATCATCGGTGACCGCCAGACCGGCAAGACCGCCGTGGCCATCGATGCGATCATCAACCAGAAGGGCACGGGGATCAAGTGTATCTATGTCGCCGTAGGCCAGAAGGCCTCCTCGGTGGCCAGCGTGGTGCGCAAGCTTGAAGAGCACGGGGCCATGGAGCACACCATCGTGGTGGCCGCCAATGCTTCCGAGTCGGCCGCGATGCAGTACATCGCACCCTACGCCGGTTGTGCCATGGGTGAGTACTTCCGCGATCGCGGCGAAGATGCACTGATCATTTACGACGATCTGACCAAGCAGGCCTGGGCCTACCGCCAGGTGTCGCTTCTGCTGCGTCGTCCGCCGGGTCGTGAAGCCTATCCCGGCGACGTGTTCTATCTTCATTCTCGTCTGCTCGAGCGTGCCGCCCGGGTCAACGCCGAATATGTCGAGAAGATGACCAATGGCGAGGTCAAGGGGAAGACCGGATCGCTGACCGCGCTGCCGATCATCGAGACCCAGGCCGGCGACGTGTCCGCTTTCGTGCCGACCAACGTGATCTCGATTACCGATGGCCAGATCTTTCTGGAGACCGATCTGTTCAACGCCGGCATTCGCCCGGCCATCAACGCCGGCCTGTCCGTGTCACGTGTCGGCGGTTCCGCCCAGACCAAGATCATCAAGAAGCTTGGCGGCGGTGTGCGACTGGCGCTGGCCCAGTACCGTGAGCTGGCGGCCTTCTCGCAGTTCGCATCCGATCTTGACGAGACCACCCGCAAGCAGCTCGAGCGCGGCCAGCGCATCACCGAGCTGATGAAGCAGCCGCAGTACTCGCCGATGTCAGTCGCCGAGATGGCCGTCAGCCTGTTCGCCGGCAACGAAGGCTACCTGGACGATCTCGAGCTGACCAAGGTGGTGGATTTCGAGCGGGCCTTGATCGGTCACATGCGCAACAGCCACCAGGAGTTACTGGACAAGATCAACGAGTCCGGCGACTGGAATGACGATCTCGCGGCCGAGATGAGGAAGGCGCTCGACGAGTTCAAGGCCACCGGGAGCTGGTGATGTATTGGGGTGAGAGGAATAGAGGGAAGAGGGTTTTCCCTCTCCCGTCTTGCCTCTTCCCCTCTACCCGATCCGACCAGAATCACGAAGCGCGCCAAGGCGTAAACCGAGTCAAACAAGGCAACTTCACATGAGCGGCTCAAAGGAAATCGTAGGCAAGATCAAGAGCGTCCAGAACACGCGCAAGGTCACCAGCGCGCTGGAGATGGTCTCTGCCAGCAAGATTCGAAAGGCCCAGGACCTGATGGAGGCGTCGCGCCCCTACTCGCGCATGATGCGCCAAGTGATCGGTCACCTTGCCCAGGCCACCCTGGAGGAAGAACATCCGTTCACGGCCGAGCGTGAGGAGGTCAAGCGCGTCGGCTTCATCATCATGGCGACCGATCGTGGACTGTGTGGTGGTCTGAACAACAATATGTTCCGCAAGCTGCTGGCCGAGTTCCGCCAGTGGCAGGAAAAGGATGTCGAGATCACCACCGTGGTGATCGGGCGCAAGGCCGCCCAGTTCTTCCGCCGCCTGAAAGTGGATATTTCGGCGGCCACCCAGGATCTCGGCGAGCAGCCGCGCCTGGAAGACCTCATCGGAACCGTCAAGGTGTGTCTGGACGATTACCGGGAGGGCAGGCTCGACAGGCTGTACCTGTGTTACAACCATTTCGTCAATACCATGACCCAGCAGGCGACTTTCGATCAGTTGTTGCCACTGCCTCCGGCCGACGAGAAGCCGATGCTGCAGTATTGGGACTACATCTACGAGCCGAACCCGAAGGAGCTGCTCGATGATTTCCTGACGCGCTACATCGAAACGCTCGTGTACCAGGCCTCGCTGGAGAACCTGGCCAGCGAACATGCTGCCCGCATGGTGGCGATGAAGAACGCCTCGGACAATGCGAACAACCTGATCGACGAGCTCAAGCTGGTCTACAACAAGGCCCGTCAGGCGGCGATCACCCAGGAGATTTCCGAGATCGTCGGTGGTGCGGCAGCCGTTTAACGAATTGAAAAACCTGGTTTCGACGCACGCAGCGAACGAAGCCACCAAAACCTGAGGAAGAGCCAATGAGTTCCGGAAAGATTGTTCAGATTATCGGTGCCGTGGTCGACGTGGAGTTTCCGCGCGATGAAGTGCCCAAGGTCTATGACGCCCTGACCGTCGATGACACCGAGATCACGCTGGAAGTCCAGCAGCAGCTCGGTGATGGCGTGGTCCGCACGATTGCGTTGGGTTCGACCGACGGTCTCAAGCGCAACCGTGCCGTGACCAACACTGGGACGGCGATCACCGTGCCGGTGGGCAAGAAGACGCTGGGACGCGTGATGGACGTGCTTGGCCGTCCGATTGACGAAGCCGGCGATATCGGTGCCGAAGACGAGTGGGTCATTCATCGTCAGGCACCTTCCTTCGAGGAGCAGGCCGCCAGCAACGAACTGCTCGAAACCGGCATCAAGGTCATCGACCTGGTCTGTCCGTTCGCCAAGGGCGGCAAGGTCGGCCTGTTCGGCGGTGCCGGCGTGGGCAAGACGGTGAACATGATGGAGCTCATCCGCAACATCGCCATCGAGCATTCCGGTTATTCGGTGTTCGCCGGCGTCGGTGAGCGGACCCGCGAGGGTAACGACTTCTACCACGAGATGAAGGACTCCGACGTCCTTGACAAGGTCGCGCTGGTCTACGGCCAGATGAACGAGCCGCCGGGCAACCGCCTGCGAGTGGCCCTGACCGGCCTGACCATGGCCGAGTACTTCCGCGACGAAGGTCGTGACGTGCTGATGTTCATCGACAACATCTACCGTTACACCCTGGCCGGCACCGAGGTGTCCGCCCTGCTCGGCCGCATGCCGTCGGCGGTGGGTTACCAGCCAACCCTGGCCGAGGAAATGGGTGTGCTCCAGGAGCGCATTACCTCTACCAAGACCGGCTCGATTACCTCGATCCAGGCGGTCTACGTGCCTGCCGACGACCTGACCGACCCGTCGCCGGCCACCACCTTCGCTCACCTCGACGCTACCGTCGTGCTGTCGCGCAACATCGCCGAGCTGGGTATCTACCCGGCTGTCGATCCGCTCGATTCCACCTCGCGCCAGCTCGACCCGCTGGTCGTCGGGCAGGAGCACTACGATGTGGCCCGCAAGGTGCAGGGCACGTTGCAGCGCTACAAGGAACTCAAGGACATCATTGCCATTCTCGGCATGGACGAGCTGAGTGAAGAGGACAAGCTGACCGTGGCCCGTGCCCGCAAGGTCGAGCGTTTCTTCTCGCAGCCGTTCTTTGTTGCCGAGGTCTTTACCGGCTCGCCGGGGGTCTACGTCTCGCTGAAGGAAACCATTCGCGGCTTCAAGGGGATCGTCGAAGGCGAGTACGATCACCTGCCCGAGCAGGCCTTCTACATGGTCGGTACCATCGACCAGGCAGTGGAGAAAGGCCAGAAGATGCAGGAAAAGGCTGCGTGATTGGGCCGGTGAGGCGGCAGGCGTGAGGCGTGAGGCAAAAGACCAGTCGAGCGTCCCGTCGGTGGTCTTATCGCCGTGCGCACGAATAGAGTGAGTGCATAAATGGCATCAACGATACATTGCGATATTGTCAGCGCCGAGGCTGAAATTTTCTCCGGCGACGCCGCCATGGTGGTCGTGCCGGGCGAGGAAGGCGAGCTCGGCATTGCGCCGCGTCACGCGCCGTTGCTGACCCGTCTGGTCCCCGGCCAGGTTCGGGTCATCCTGCCGGAGGGTGAAGAGAAGTTCTATTACATCTCCGGTGGGCTGCTGGAGATTCAGCCCCATGTGGTGACCGTGCTTTCGGATACCGCGCAACGGGCCGGTGATCTCGACGAGGCAGCCGCACTCAAGGCCAAGGAAGAGGCCGAGCGGGCCATCAAGGACCGCACGGCTGGCATGGAAGTTGCGCAGGCTCAGGCCCAGCTTGCCGAGGCCATGGCCCAGCTGGCCGCCCTGGAGCGTTTTCGCAAGCAGCTCAAGCGCTGAATTTTCGGCCACCCCGCACTGCGGGGTCGGCCATTATCCCTCCCGTACTCCACTTTCCTTGCCGCCCGTTGGGTGGCCGCAGTGTGTGAACCATTCCGGTGGGTTGTTTTCCAACTTCACTGGAATCTGATATTCTGCCTGCAAAAGGAGGAAGAAGACGATGTCAAGACGCTTCGGGGTAGTCTTAGCCAGTCTTCTCGTCACCCTGGGGGGGGTGGGCTGTGGTGCCGACGAGTTGCCTGATAACAGCCGCCTGCTCGATGCCTTCGAGCAAGGCCGCACCGGTGTATGGGTCGGCGGTCACGGGACCATTGCCCAGGTGCTGGCCGATGAAACCACGACCATCGGTTTCCCGCGCCAGCGTTTCAATGTGCGCGTTGACGACCAGCTAACGGTCCTGGTTCAGCATTCGCTGACCGAATCCGGGCGGGTACCGGCCCAGCGCGGTGATGTAATCGCGTTTCAGGGCAGGTACGAGTTCAACGCCAGCGGAGGCACCATTTCCCATACCCATCGGGACGCTTCGCAGCCCGGTAGCGGTGGCTGGGTCCGCTATGATGGCGTGACCTACCAATAGGGTTCATGGTGCTTCGCCGCTGAAACGGACCGGTTCGGCACCCGAAATATCGCCCGTTCGGGCGCTTTCGTGGATGTAAAGGCGCACCGGCCGCTCTATCCTGATCGGGCCCTCTACCACCACGTCCCGGCCGACGACGACTCTCGGGAGTGCCGAGGTCGTTGTTCCCCGGGTTTCGCGTACGTGAAGTTCGCCCTCGATGTGGGTGCCGTCAAGCAGTTCGATTCCACCATTGGCACCGACGACGGCGCCGGCACGGGCGCCGGTCAGGGCTGTGGAGCCGTTAGTTGAACGGACCGTGCCGGCAATCCTTGTGCCTTCGGCGATCCGCACTCGGCCGTTGGTCGTCTCCACGTCACCGGCCACCGTCACGTCCTCGGCCAATTCTACGGCGCCGTTGGTGTTGTTCACGCTCCCATCGACCGTTGTGCCGTGGCCGATTCGGATGCGGCCATTGGTGCTCCGCACGGATGCAGCCTGCACATCGGCCTCCAGTTCGATGGCGCCATTGGTGTTGCGAAGCTCGTTCAGGCGGGTGCCCGTGCCGACGAAAATCGAGCCGTTGACGTTCCGAACGTTTCCGGAGACGGTGCAGTTGCTACCGATGCGGATGCCGCCATTGACGTTGCGGATGTCGCCCTCGACCTGTTCGCCGTCGGCGATCGTGATGTTGCGGTTGACTGCACCGCAACCCACGGCCATCAGGGCAACGAGAACGATGATGAGGAACTGTCTGATCTGCATGACGTTTTTCCCGTCGAATTCGGACCCTGATTTTCTCCCCGAACAACGGAAAATACCAGTGCGAAAAGTCATGGGCGGGAGTCGTCACCTTCCGCCGTCACTTCATCGTTGACCAGGGATTCGAAATCGAACAGGTCCCGGTCACATAATTGCGATGGCGCGATGTTGCCCAGGGCGCGGAAGATCGACATGGTCCGTCCCGGCTGGATATGTTCCCAGTCGTTCAGCATCTTCTTGATCTGCTGGCGTTGCAAGTTGGGCTGGCTGCCGCACAGGTTGCAGGGGATGATGGGATACTCGCGCAGTTCCGCCAGCCGGACCAGATCCGCTTCGCGGCAGTATGCCAGCGGGCGAATCACGATGTGGCGGCCACAATCGCTTTTCAATTTGGGCGGCATGGCCTTGAGGGCGGCGCCGTGAAAGAGATTGAGAAAAAACGTTTCGACGATATCGTTGAGGTGGTGCCCGAGCGCGATCTTGTTCATGCCGTGACGGCGCGCGAATTCATATAGAGTGCCCCGCCGCAACCTGGAGCACAGCCCACAGGTTGTCTTTCCCTCCGGCAGCACGCGCTGAACGATCGAATAGGTATCTTTTTCGATGACGTGCCACTCGATGCCGAGCGACTCCAGGTATTGAGGCAGCACGTGTTCCGGGAATCCCGGCTGCTTCTGGTCGAGGTTGACCGCCACCAGTTCGAAGTCGACCGGTGCGGACTGTTTCAGGCCCAGCAGCAGGTCAAGCATGGCGTAAGAGTCCTTGCCGCCCGACAAACAGACCATGATGCGATCACCGTCGGCAATCATGCCGTAGTCGGTCACGGCCTGACCGACCTGGCGCCGCAGCCGCTTGATGAGCTTGTTGGCCGAGTAGCGTGACTTGCGTACGTCGCCGGCGTCGTCGTTGACGGACTTGATGGTCAGCGGCAGGCTGGGCATACTCACGGGATTCCTCCACCTTATGATGTGGTGCGGCATTCTAATTCACATGATGATCCGGCGTTGGCCATGACGACAGGCATCACCGAAATCCAGGCCCGACTCGCCGAGTTGCGCGAGGAACACCGCGATCTCGACCAGGCGATTGCACGAATGGCGGACAGCCCTTCGGCCAATCAGCTCCAGCTTGTCCGCCTCAAGAAACGAAAGCTGCGACTGCGCGATCAGATCTCCTACTGGGAGAGCCGGCTGATCCCCGACCTCGACGCCTGAGGGCTCACTGCCTCACGCTGCCTCACGCGTCAATTCGGGCAATTCCGGGGTCACCTGGATGATCGTGTGCCGGATCTCCTTGGCGAGCACCAGCTTGGCATCACGAGCGAAATTCTCGAGCTGCCGGTCGAATGTCAGGTTGCCGTCGTCGTCACGACCGAGGATGTCGCTTTCGAACAGCGACTCGATGAATTGTTTGAACAGAGTCCGATCGTAGAACTCCGGCGCCTCGAACTCATGCAGTAGCGAAATTCGCTGCGCGCTGAGAATGCAGAGCCGTTCGAGCTGCTGGCGGGTCAGCTTGCCCGAACCGTTCTTGACCAGCACGGCCACGGTGATGAAGTAACGTTCGAAAGTCTGTAACAGCGAGCCTCCGAGCAGGCGCAGGTAGTAGCTTTCGTCGCTGCCGCCGGCGGCACGCTGCAGGAAATCGCTGGAAGAGCGCAGCAGTCCCAGATCGGTCAACGCCTCCGTGCATTGCCCGAGCACCCCGTCGAGTTCCTCCTCGTTCCAGGGCAGGAACAGTTCGCGTTTGATGAACGGGTAGATGAACCGACTCAACTGCAGCAGGCGGTCCTTCCGTACGCGCTGGACGTTGAGGAAGCAGCAGGCGATCCAGGCGCTGATGGCGACCAGATGGGCGATATTGTTACGGAAATAGGTCAGCAGTACGGCATTGGTCGGGTCGGTTCGAATGATGTTGCCGAGCTGATGCTGTTGCCGCTCGATGATACCCAGTTCCAGTCCGTACTCGATGATCTGGCCGGGGTTCATCGGCGTGATGGTGATGCGGTCGGAATAGGCGCTCAGCGTGATGACGTCCTTGAGCAGGCCGATGGTCCTTTCGAGATCGTCCTCGTCCAGCGCCTGCTTTCTGCTGGCGAGCAGTGCGGTGGCCAGCAGGTTGATCGGATTGACATCGGCGGCACGATTGATGTTGACCATGATTTGTCGCGCCAGGTCGTCCACGAGGCCGGGCAGCCATTTTGGCTTCGCCGAGTCCGGCAACGGTTCGGAGGTCCATTCCGGGTGATGTGCCGCGAGCAGGCGATTGAGCATGATCGGCTCTCCGAAGCTCACCGCCACTTCGCCGTAGTTCTTCCGCACGATATTGATCACGTTGCGGAAATCCGAAAGCGACTCGGGCTTCTTCTGCCGTCCTGACAATTCGGAGATGTAGGAGCTTCCCTCAGCCAGCCGTTCGTAACCGATGTAGACGGGCTGGAACATGACCGGTTTCTTCGGGTTGCGCAGGAAAGCCCGGACCGTGATCGAGAGCATGCCGGCACGGGGCGGCAGCAGCCGGCCGGTGCGTGAGCGCGTGCCTTCGATGAAATACTCCAGCGACACGCCGCGGTCGAGGATCAGCTCGACGTACTGGTTGAACACGGCGGCGTAGAGTGGTTGCGAACGAAACGAGCGGCGCAGGAAGAACGCACCGCCACGCCGGAGCAGCGCGCCGACCAGCGGCATGTTGAGATTGACGCCTGCGGCAATATGCGGAGGCACGAAGCCGCGGTGGTAGAGCAGCCAGGACAAGAGCATGTAATCCATGTGGCTGCGGTGGCACGGCACGTAGACGACCTCGTGGCCCGGTGCGTGGTCACGGAACTGGCTGAAATGATGGACGGTGACACCGCGGTAGATCCGACTCCAGAACCAGCTCAGCAGCAGGTCGGCGATGCGCACGAATGTGTAGGAATAGTCGGCGGCGATCTCACGGGCGTAGTCGCGCGCGGCCGCCTCGGCTCGTTCCACGCTGACGTCGTCGCGCCTGGCCTTGGACTCGATGGCATCACGTACGGCGGGGCTGCGAACCACGCGCTCGACCAGTGTGCGACGGTGGGAGCGGTCCGGTCCGATGGCGGCCGTACGCACCCGCTTGAAGTGGACCCGCAGCACCCGGCTGATGCGACGGAGTGCCTGCTCCCGGTCGTCGGTCTCGTCGAAAATCCGCTCCAGGCTTACCGGCTTGCCGAACTGCACCATGGTTGCCCGGCCGTTGATGAAAGTACTGATCAGGCGCCTGAGGCGCCCGCCGACCGCCCAATTCTCCGAAAACAGGATTTTGAAAAAGCTTTCTTCCTTGTCCGGTGCCCGACCGATCAGGACGGTCACCGGCACAATCTGCACCGGCGCGAGTGTTTCGGCATCTTCCCGTTCGATCAGTTCGGCCAGGATGCGCGAGTGTCGGCGTTTCTCCGGCCGCCTGAAGAAGAAGCCGTTGCTGCGGCGGCTGGCACCGAAACTTCGTGGCAGTCGCGTATGGCCTACCTCGAATGCAGCCAATGGGCGGCGCCAGCCTAGCTTGATGCAGATCTGCTCGACGATCAGCGTGGTACTCAACGCGTAACTGTCGACCATGTAGAAGACCGGTCGATCCGGATCCAGCTCCAGTTCG
>SKSJ01000068.1 GCA_007123055.1 Wenzhouxiangella sp.
GAAACGTAAAACGGGGAATGGCGCCTTGCCTTCGACCCTGCGCAAGGTGGCCAATGGCGACATTCTCGCCGTTGGCCACCCCTCCCCAAATGGATGGCACGGCAAAGCCCCCGTTTTCCGTTTTTCGTCTTACGTTTTACGCTCAGATCGCCTCAAAGCGATTGGCCGAACGATTCTTGCGCACTTTCTTCGGATCCCACACCCGGCCATTCATCGCGATCCACACCCCCGGCGGTAGCGCCTGGACCGCGCCCACGGCACAGCCAATGTTGAATACGGCGTCCGAATCGATGAAGCGTGCCGGGTTGAGGGCGCCGGTCAGCACGATCACCCGGTCGCCGATATCCCCCAGCGCGGCCGCGGTTTCGACCATGCTGTCGGTGCCGTGGGTGATCAGGAAGTGTCGATCCTCACTGGCAAGCACCGCTTGTCGGATGAACGCGCGATCCTCGTCTTTCATGTGCAGGGAATCCTTCCTCAGCAGCGCGCGAATTTCCCAGTCGAAAGCGACGTTCATCGTGCGCAGGATGCGGCCGATCTCCGGCTCTCCGATCTGGTAGTCGGACTTGTCGTCGTAGTAGAGCTTGTCGATGGTGCCGCCGGTGGTCAGGACGTTGAGCTTTTTCAAGATTCAGTGCCTTTGAAGTGGGATGGTTGCCTGCGCGGGTTCGGGTAGTATAGCGGCCATGAAAAAGGTGCTGTTGCTCACATTCCACACTTTGCTGCTGCTTTGCCTGGCGTCCCTGTCGGGGCGGGCGGCGGCAGGTCCCGACCTCGAGCGTATTGCCTTTTTGCACTGGCATCCCGACACCGCGACCGAAGCGCGTCGCCTGACACTGGCGGCAGCGGACTGGCTGGAAGCGGAAACCGACGCGGTCGAGGACTGGTCCGCGCTGGTCAACGCCCGTGCCCTGTCGCTGGCCCGTCGTGGCGAGCAGGTTCCGGAAACGTGGTCGCCACTGGCCGACGGCGTGTTCGCCTGGTTGGTGCAGGCCCGTGAACACAACCTGGCCGGTCGCACCGACCCATTCCCCGAGCCGACTTTGAGGTGGCCCGATGGCCTGGTCCATGAAGCTGGAGCCGCCGGCCGGATCGCTCGCCTGAAGCAAGTCGCGGCCATGACCGCCCCGGTCGTCTGGTCCCGGGTCGCGCAGCGGCTCGAAACAAGCCCTGCTGCCGAAGACGCCGTTTCAGTCGACGCGTTCTGGCAGGATCTGCAAGGAAGCGACCAGGCCGATCCGGCGCGGATCGAATTCGCGAGGGGTATCGGTCGGCGTGTGGTTGAACTGGCCGCGGTCGAGGACGCCGCCGAACGAGTGGTCGGAGTCAACCGTATCCTGCTGACCCGAGCGCACCACGAATGGGACAGTGAGCGCGCACTGGCCAGCCTGTGGCTGGCCTTCGAGGCTCTGGCGCGACTGGCGGCCACGGATACGACGGGAGAAGAAGCTCGGCGCTGGACCGAATGGCTCGAAACACTTGAGCCCGAGCAATTGCGTGGACTGCGCCAGGTCGATATCGACCTGCCGGTGGTTGCCGCGCTGCTCGAAGATGCCGCCGGCCACCTGGTCTCGTCCGAGCCGTCCACGTCGCGAGCGCTGGGCGAGTTGGCCGATGCTTATGCCCGGCTGGCTCTGTTCATGCCGGATGTGGGCTTCTACCTGGACCAGCCGGTGCGCGCAGAGATTCGTGAAACGGTGGCGGCCTGCACTCCCGATCCCCTGCTGGTCGGGCCCATGCCTCGCGAGGTCTACGAGCGCTGTGTGCGCAACCTCTCCGAGTTGCTGGTCGACGGGTTGGCAACCGAGGAGCTTGCCGGAGGCGCCCAGGGGCCGTTCGCGCCGGAATTCCTGCGCAGGGAGCTCGGGCTGGTGAGTTGGCAACGTGCTGCCTATCTCGACGGCCACCTGGGTTGGATGCTGGATGTACCGTGCGAGCCGCCTCAGTGGGTCAATGTGCTGGAGTGGTCGCTGGTGATCGAACACCTGATGCGCTGGGTGCCGCAACGTCCGGTCTATTTCGCCGGCCCCCGCTGGCAGGGCGTGCTGACCTCGGTTCGGGAAGCAGCGCTTGATCGAACAGAGGCGCACCGGGAGTGGATGGATTGCATCAGTGGCCATGGCCGTGAGCGTCGCGACCCGGTACAGCACCTGCTCGATCGCCATGAAGATGCCCTGCTCGAACTCGAGGCATTGCTGATCGAGGCCGGTGAGCGTTTCTACCGGGATGTCGTTCGTCCGGGGGCTGACATCGACCTGGACTCGGCGGCGGCTCAGGTCACCGGGTACCGCCCGGAAAGCCTGATGGTGAGGCCTTGTCCACAGGCCGAAACCTGCGGTGCGCGCGCTGAGCTGTCGGTCAGTCGCGCCCTGCTCGGGCTGTTTCCCAATGCCTACCTGCTGGCCGATCAGCTGGAGATGGGCGAGATGGGGCTGTGCTACGAGAACGTCCGCTGGATCGATCGGCAGTCCCGTCCGGCCCGCCAGCGCGATGGGCAGGTCGCCAACTACGAGGGCAGGCTGAGTTTCGACCTGGTCGGAACGTTTGCCCGGGACCCGGAAGCCGAAGTCGATACGGTATTTCGCTACCGCCTCTCCGCGGCCGAGTCGCGCCACTACCTGTTTGCCGCTGCCGATCCCGACATGCTCGAGCTCGATTGCCCGCGCGATCTGATCGGCAAGTCGGTGGCCAGCACGCTGCCCGAGGAACGCTTGCGTCTGATCCCCGATCGGCTGACCTACTTTGTCAGTGCGCCGACCACGCCGGAAGCCGAGCTTCTGGCCAACTGGGACCGGGGCGCGGAATGGCGCGACTGGTTCGTGACCGGGGACCGGGTCGAGCGTCTGGAATCACTTGACGGCGCTGCGTTGGAAGTGGCCGTGCAGGCGCGCCTGTCGGCCCTCTCGGCGCGGCGTGAACGGCAACTGGCCGCACCGTTGACGTCGCCGGTTCGCGCCGACGGTGCCGACCCGCTTGCCCTGGCCATGGCCAGGGTGGCCGACTCCACCGCCATGCTCAGGCGCTTGCTGGAGATTCATTACCCGCGCCTGATTCGCCACCACGACCCCGTGCGCGCCATGCTTGCCGGTGAGGCCGGCCTGCTCAATCGCGAGCGTGTTCGCGCATTGCGTGACGAAGGCGTCTCCATGATTCACGCGCCGCGCATCGGCCGGGAGCGCGCGCAGGCGCTGCGCGAAAAATGGATGGAGTTGCCGGCCGATCTGCGCGAACACGGTCAGCGGGCTCCCGAGGTGGACTTCGCTTTCGAGCGACTGCAGGCCCTGATTCGCCTCAGTCGCTACGAGTCCGAGCCGGCTGTTTCCGAACGGCAGGAAGCGCCATGAAGTACACGGCGATCAGCAGGACCTGGGTAACGGCCGGCCAGCGGGCCGCTGGATTGGCCCAGGCTTCCATGACCGCCAGGCAGAAGTAGATCAGCAACAGGCAACCGGCAACCACCAGGCTGCGCGGTCGCAGTCGCCAGGTGCCGGGCAGCACCAGCAACAGCGGCAGCATGGTGAGGGCGAGTATCAGCCACGGCGGCACCACGGTGGGGGGATTGACCCAGCCGAACCAGATGGGCTGGACGAGCAGTATGCCGAGAAAGGCGATGCGGCACCACCAAAGGGGAATCATCGCCGGTCCTTCAGCGCAAGTGCCGTTTCCGCCACCCGTCGCCCGAGTACCCGGCACAGACGACGCTCGGTGTCGTCCACGGCGCGGTCGGCGTCCTGGCCGGCCACGTGACTGGCTCCGTAGGGGGTGCCGCCACTGGAGGTCGTGGTCAGTTCCGGTTCGGTGTAAGGCAGGCCGACCAGGATCATGCCGTGATGCAGCAACGGGATCATCATGCTGAGCAGCGTGGCTTCCTGGCCGCCGTGCAGGGTCGCCGTCGAGGTGAACACTCCCGCCGGCTTGCCGGCCAGGGTGCCGGAGAACCATTCCGAGGCAGTGCCGTCGAGGAAGTGCTTGAGTGCCGCGGCCATGTTGCCGAAACGTGTCGGGCTGCCCAGCACCATGCCGGCGCATTCTTCCAGGTCGCTGCGCTCGACCAGGGCCGGACCGCGCTCATCGACTTCGCGCGGTTCGGGATCAACCGCGGAGGTCACCGGCGGCACGGTTCGCAACCGGGCCCGGCAGCCATCCACGCTGTCAACGCCGCGGGCGACCTCTCGGGCCATGGCCAGCGTGTTGCCATGGGTGGAGTGGAACAGCACCAGGATGTCGATCATGGCAGGATGTCGAGCACGGCTTCGGGCGGACGGCCGATGCGGGCGCGGTCACCGGCAATGACGATGGGGCGCTGGATCAGTCGCGGGTGGTCGCACATGGCTTCGATGAGGGCGTGATCGTCGAGGCTTTCGTCGGCCAGGCCGTTGTCCTTGTACTCCTTCTCCCCGGTGCGCATGAGTTGGCGCGGGCTCAGTCCGAGTTGATCGGTGATACGCTGGAGCTCGGCCGCCGTGGGTGGTGTCTTGAGGTATTCGACAATGTCGGGCTCGACGCCGTGCTCGCGCAAAAGCGCCAGTGTCTGACGGCTCTTGGAGCAGCGCGGATTGTGATAGATGGTAACGGTCATGGCTGATGAGAAATCCACATCGAGAAATGAGGGTAGCCTAAAGGCTTCGCCCGCGCTGTCAACGACCGAACCACCTGGATCGGTCGAAGCGCTGTTCGATCCGGTCTGGCTCAAGACTTTCGGCCGCCACCTTGTCCGGCACTTTCGCGAAGATCGCAGCTTCGAGTCGGCGGCTGCACTGAGCTATACCAGTCTGCTGGCGCTGGTGCCGCTGATGACGGTGATGCTCGGCGTGATCTCCGCCTTTCCGGTGTTCGATCGCTGGGCCGAAGAGCTCGAGACCTACATCTTCACCCATTTCGTGCCCGCGGCAGGGGACGCGGTGCGCGAGCATCTCCACGAGTTCGTGCAAAGAACAGCCGGACTCACGGGGGCCGGCACGGCGTTCCTGATCATCACTGCCATCCTCTTGATGTCGACCATCGAGCGCAGCCTCAACCGAATCTGGCGGGTCAGGGCACCGCGCCGGCCGGTCAACCGCCTGATCACCTACTGGGCCGTTCTGACCCTGGGGCCGCTGCTGATGGGGGCCAGCCTGGCGTTGACTTCCTACCTGGCCGCGGCACCGGCCCTGGCACCGGAGGTCATGCGCGGTGCGCTCCAGGAGTTGACTTTCCGACTGATGCCATTCGTTGTCGCGCTGGTGGCTTTCGCACTGATTTTCATCGTCGTGCCCAACCGGCGCGTTCTGCTGCGTCACGCCTTGGCGGGCGCACTGCTGTCGGCCTTGCTGTTCGAGGTCGCCAAGGGCGGGTTCGTCTGGTATGTCACCAATTTCCCGACCTACGAGCGCCTCTACGGTGCACTGGCCGCCATTCCGCTGTTCCTGGTCTGGATCTACCTCTCCTGGGTGGTGGTGCTGCTCGGTGCCAGTGTGGCCGCGGCGCTCACCACGTTCAGCTATCGCAAGGCCGACTGGCGCTGGAGTCCGCGGCACGAGTTCGTGCTGGCCGTACGCCTGATGGGTCACTTGTGGCGCTCGCAGCGGCGTGGACAGTCGCTGTCGGTTGGTGATCTGCTCAACCGCGAACCCCAGGCCACGGATCAGCAGCTCAACCGCATTCTGGGCTATTTCCACGACGCCGGGTTCATCCACCGGGATGACTTCGGTGACTGGCTGCTGTCGGCCGACCTCGACGAGATCACCCTGCAGGAACTCTACCGCGCCGGATCGTTCATAATCCCCGTTGGGGAGCTGGCCGACTTGCCGGTCGAGAGCCACTGGGATCGGGCCCTGATCCAGTCGCTCGGGCCGGTGGACAAGGCGAGCCGGCCGATGCTTGATCGCTCAGTCAAGTCGATACTGAAATTCAAAACGGATCAAGAATGATGAAAAGTCTGACGTTGCTGATGGTGCTGTTGCTCACGACCCTGCCGGTCGCCGCCGAAATCGATTTCGAACTCCCGGCGCTGGACGGCAGTGCTCACCAGTTGTCCGACTACCGCGGAGACTGGGTGGTGGTGAACTACTGGGCCACCTGGTGTGCGCCCTGCCGAAAGGAAATCCCCGATCTTTCCGATCTGCATGACCGTCGCGACGACATCGTTGTGCTCGGACTGGCTTTCGAGGATACCGAAGTCGAAGTGTTCGAACGCTTCCTGGTCGATTACCCCGCCAGCTACCCCATCCTGCTGGTGGACGTCTACGACCCACCGGCCGACCTCGGTGCGCCGCGCGCCTTGCCGACCACATTCCTGGTTGATGCCGACGGCACGCTGGTTCACACCTGGCTGGGGCCGGTCACCGGCCAGATGATCACCGACTGGATCGAGGAACATGGCTGACATCGAAACCCGTCGCTGGCTGATTTCAGGGCGAGTACAGGGCGTCTTCTTCCGTGAGTCGACTCGCCGAGAGGCCGAGCCGCGCGGCATCGCCGGACATGCCGTCAACCTGCCCGACGGCCGTGTCGAAGTGGTCGCCCGCGGCAACGCGAAGGCCCTGGCCGAACTGGAACGCTGGCTGCATGATGGGCCGCCGATGGCCCGGGTCGAGGCCGTGCAGCCGGTCGCCATCGATCAGCACGAGATCGAATCGGGCCGGTTCCGAACTGGCTGAATTCACGCCACCGGAGCTCTGCCTCCATACAAAAAAGCCGGCGGGTGTCGTCCACCCGCCGGCCTGCCTTGTCCCGGTATTGGTGCCGGTTCAGTCGAAAATGCGCAATCCGTGTGCGCGTTGTTCCAGCAGGTACATCCGGCCCTGGTCGAGCAATTGCAGGTTACGAACCTCGAAAGGGGCGCTCAGGCCGCTGGAGCGGATCACGTCCGGGTCGAGCGACAGTTCGATCTGGCCCTCGCCGGCGTCGAGTTCCGCGGCCGACTGCATGAACGCAAATGGCTCCAGCTCGCCATGGGCATTGGTGCCCAGCACTTCCGCGTTGACCTGGTAGCGGCCCGCCACGGCGGTTTCCACGCCCAGGATCAGCTCCACGCCCTGACCGCTCGACTGGCCACGTGCGGCCTGTTCATTGAGTCGGGCAATGGGCGGGGCGATGCTGAATGCCAGCGTCAGGTCACGCCGGATGGTCTGGCCACGGTGCCGGGTCTCGGCATACACGTGGGCCTCGTACAATCCCGGAGCCGGGCGATCCATGCGCGCCAGCGGGGCGGCATCCACTTGCAGCTGATTGCCGCGACCGCGCGTGATCGGCCAGGTCTGGCTGGCATCCGGGCTGGCCACGACCGCCTGGATGGAGCGCACGTTGATGTTCTCGCGACCATCGCCGAGATTGAAATCGAAGTCCATTTTCTCGCCGGCGAGGAAGTTGAAGCGCGGCAGCGACAGCTTCGCCGTCCATGGGCTTTCGGGTTCATGGACATTGATGACCAGCGGCATGTCGGCCTGCAGATCGGTATGCGCCACACGCAGATTGCCGGCGCCGATACGGTCGCTCAGTCGAAAGGCCAGGGTGTCCTCTGGAACCGGCATGCCTTCGCGCTGCAAATCCCGGCCTCTGCTGACGTTGTCAGGGCCAAAGCGCGCCTGCACCGGGCGACCGTTGAACTCCAGTTTGAGCTGCTCGGGCTGGAGTTGCAGGTCGGTCCCGCTGTCGAGAGCGGAGATGCGAATTACGGCTCCCGAGGCGGTCAGCGGCAGGTCTACGCCGCGGGCAAGATCGCGGCCGGTGACGTCGAGCCAGTATTGCTTGCTCTCGGCAACCGGCGCGGCAGCGCTGGCGCTCGGGTCGCCGGCTGGCATGCGTCCGGCCAGCGCCTGGTCCCGGCTCCAGGAAAACTGGATGGGTGCCGATTCCTGGTGGATGCTGGCCGGCACTGCGGCGGTGTCGCCGGACAGGTGCTCGGTCCGCAGATCGCTGGTCTGCCGGTCCAGCCATTCGATCTCGGCCACGGCCAGGGTGGATCCTGCAACCAGGCAGGATGCAATCAGTGTCTTGGTGTATTTCATGATGCCTCCGGGTTACAGGTCGTTGCGCAGGATGATGTCGAGGTCGAAGCAGTCGCGTCGGCTCTGGTGGTGCGAGAGCTTGCGACCCCGGTCGGTGCGCCAGTGGTCGTAGAACCACAGGTAACCGGCACCATTCTGGCTGGAACACTCGAGGAATCCATCCGAGCAACTGTCCAGCCAGGCCTGGGTGATGGCCAGACCGGCCTGGTAGCTGTAACCGCCGCAGTAGGAGGCGCCGTTGAAGACATTGGCATGCACATCCGTGCCGACCACGTTCCAGAAGCCTTTCGGCAGGGCAGGCCGGCCCGACGTACCGAGCAGCCAGGTGGAGTTGTAGTAGGCCATCCAGCTGGTCTGCTGCATGCGCACCGCGTCATTCTGGTATCCCAGCAACCAGCCCAGCGAGGCCTCGAACACGTTGCCCTGCATGACCGCGTCGGCCAGCGGAGTGCCGAGGCTGGACGGTGCCAGCGCGTTGACCCAGCGCAGCCGTTCGATGATCAGCGGATAGCGGCTGTCCCAGGTCGGGTTGGACATGATCCAGCGCATGACGTTGCCGCCATTGGAATGGGTCAGTACGACCAGGTCGGTGATGCCGCGGCTGGTGATGAAGTTGTGCAGTTGTCCGGCCAGGCAGCCGGCGGCGCGTGAATCCCACATGTACTGTTCGAAGTCGCAGTTGATGACCACGTAGTTGTTCTGGTTGGTCAGTCCCTGGCGAATGGAATTCACGTTGTCGCTGGTCCAGTAGTCGTTCAGCGCATCGGTCTGGTGGCCGGTTCCGTGGACGAAGGCGACGCCCGTCGCGCTCCATACGGAACCGAATGTCAGCAGCAAGGCAAGACCGATCGCTGCTCTGGCGGTTCGTAACATGCTGATTTCTCCTCTCTTTGTCTGGTTATCGATTACAGCCCCGCGCATGAATATAGTCGAAGATGCGATGCAGTTCAAATTTGAGACTGTAAAACTTGCCGGCACACCCAATGACCAGGCGCTGCGTGATCCGCCGCCGGTTTTCCGGGTTCTACCTGGTTCAGAGCAGGGTAAGCTGGTTGACCGGTCGAAAACTTCGGCGGTGGGCAGGGCAGGGCCCGAGGCGCTCGAGCGCGGACAGGTGGGCCGGGGTGGGATAGCCCTTGTGACGGTCAAAGCCGTAATCAGGAAAACGTTCGTGCCAGTCGAGCATCAGGCGGTCGCGATGAACCTTGGCAACGATGCTGGCCGCGCCGATGGCCGGGTCGATGCGATCGCCGCCGACCAGGGTTTTCACGGGCAGGTCCAGTGGTGGTGCCTGGTTGCCGTCGACATGCACCAGGGTTGGCTGTGGCAACAGTTCGGCCACCGCCATGCACATGGCCTTGAGCGTGGCCTGGAGGATGTTGAGCCGGTCGATCTCCCCGGCCTCGACGACAGCCAGGCCCACGCACAGGGCGTGTTCGGCAATATCCCCGGCCAGCTGTTCGCGTCGTCGCGCGGATAACTGCTTGGAGTCGGCAAGGCCGGCAATGGGCTGCCGGGGATCGAGGATGACGGCTGCAGCCACCACCGGCCCGGCCAGCGGTCCGCGGCCGGCCTCGTCGACGCCGGCCAGTTTCGACGGCTCGCCGCCTGGTCGCTCAGCCGGCACGACCGATCAGCTCCAGGATGGCACGGGCGGCATTGTCGCCGGCACCGGCGGCGAGCTGGCGACGAAAGCCCCGGGCGACCTCCTGGTACCCGGTGCGGCGGGCGGGATTGTCGAGCCAGTCCAGAGCGGCCTGGCCGAGATTCCCGGCGCTGGCATGCTGCTGCACGAACTCCGGGATGATTTCGTCGCCGTGCAGGATATTGGGCATGGCGATATACCGCGAGCGGATCAGCCTCAAGCCCCGGATGAGCCAGTAACTGGCGGGTGCGAGACGGTAGTAGGCAACCAGGGGGCATTCGAGCAGGAATCCCTCCAGCGTGGCAGTGCCGGAAGCAACACAGGCGGCATCGGCGGCAATCAGGCCGGTTCGCGTCTTTTCGCAGACGATCTCGACACCTGCGCGTTCGAGGCCGCTGCCGCCGAGCTCGCGCAGCCGTTGCTCCTGGCGGCGGTCGGCCAGTAATGCCAGGATGCGGACCGACTCGCGCCGCTCATGAATCCACTCAGCGGTGTCGGCGAGCAATGCGGCATGTCGGTCGATTTCGCTCGAGCGACTGCCGGGCAGCAGGGCTACGACCGTATCGTCCGGGTCCAGACCGAGTTGTTCACGTGCCGACTCCCGGCTGGGCCGGTCGGCCAGCTGGTCGGCCACCGGGTGACCAACAAAGCGGGTGTCGAGTCCGAAAGGCGCATACAGTTCGGGTTCGAACGGGAACAGCGCCAGCAGGAGGTCCACCGAGCGAGCGACGCCGCGGGTGCGTCCTGCACGCCAGGCCCACACTGTGGGAGAGACATAGTGAACGGTCTTCAACCCGCACTTGCGCAGTTGCCTGGCCAGTCCGAGATTGAAATCAGGGGCATCGACACCGACGAAGGCATCCGGCTGCCAGGCCAGTGTCCGTTCGCGCAGTTCGCGCCGCAGTCGAAACAGCCGTGGCAGGTGTGACAGCACTTCGGTCAGTCCCATCACCCCGAGGACGTCGAGATCGTACCAGGCCTCCACGCCGGCCGCCTGCATGGCCGGTCCGGCAATGCCGGCCAGTTCGATGCCGGGCTGCTGTTGCTTCAGATGACGGGCGAGGTCTGCCCCGAGCTGGTCACCGGAGGATTCCCCGGCGGTCAGCACCAGGCGTGGGGGGCGGTCAGTCATGCGCGTGATTCAGCGAAGCAAGCCGCGCTGACTGGTCAGGATCGAATCGATCATTGGCTGGATTTCGGGCTGCTCTGCCACGCGTTCCTGCAGGCGCTCGATCGCTTCGTCCCGGCTCAGGCCCAGTCGATAGATGGTGCGGTAGGCTTCGCGGATGTTGCGAATCTGGTCCTTGTCGAAGCCGCGTCGCTTCAGGCCCTCGGCATTGATGCCGCGCGGTCGCGGGGGCTGTCCGGAGACCATGACGTAAGCGGGCACATCCTGGTTGACGCCGCCGTACATGCCGAGGAAGGCATGGGCGCCGATGCGGCAGAACTGGTGCGCACCGGAGAAGCCGGCAAAGATCACCCAGTCGCCCACTTCGACGTGGCCGGCCAGCGTGGCGCCGTTGGCGCCGACGATATGAGAGCCGACCTGGCAGTCGTGGGCAATATGGCTGTAGGCCATGAAAAGGTTGTCGTCCCCGATCCGGGTGATGCCGCCGCCGCTGGCCGTGCCGCGGTTGATGGTGACGTACTCGCGGATGGTGTTGTCCGAGCCGATCTCCAGGGCCGTGTCCTCGCCCGCATACTTCTTGTCCTGAGGCGCCTCGCCGATGGAGGCGAACTGGAAGATGTGATTGTTCGACCCCAGACGGGTGCGTCCGCTGATGACCACGTGCGGACCGATCCAGCAGTCGTCGCCGATTTCGACATCGCTCCCGATGATGCTGTAGGCGCCGACCGACACGTTGTTGCCGAGCCGGGCCCCGTCTTCGATGATGGCGGTCGAGTGAATCATGGCGTCGGATCGGGGCGGGCGGCACACAGCAACTCTGCGCTCGAGGCCGTCTCGCCGTCGACCAGCGCGGTGGCTTGGTACAGTCCCATGTTTCGCATCAGTCGTTTCTGCTGCACCTCGAAGACGAGTTGATCGCCGGGCACGACGACACGATTGAATCGTGCCTTGTCGATCTTGACGAGGTAATAGAGCTGGCTCTTCTCGCCATTGGCCTCCCGGGCCATGTGGGCAAGACAGCCGGCGGCCTGGGCCATGGCCTCCAGGATCAGTACACCCGGCATCACCGGGTGGCCCGGGAAATGGCCCTGGAAGAACGGCTCGTTGATGGTGACGTTCTTGAGTGCGCGAATCGAGGGTGGGTCATCGAGCGAACACTCGAGCACCCGGTCGACGAGCAGAAAGGGATAACGATGCGGCAGCAGTTCGAGAACCTTCTCGATGTCGACTTCGTTTTGTGTGGTCATGTGATTTTTTTCCGAGCGTTTATTGTCTGTTTTCAAGTCTGCGCAGGCGCCGGGCCCAGTCGTCGAGCTGGGCCAGGCGCACCAGGATTCGTTTCCAGCGCGCATGTGGCCGCGCGGGGATGCCCGAACCGTATTCGCCGGGCTTGTCGATCGAGTCCAGGACGGTACTCATGGCGGTCACGACGACCTGGTCACAGATGGTCAGGTGGCCGCCGATCCCGCAGGCACCGGCAATCATGCAGTAGCGTCCGATGCGGGTCGAGCCGGCGATGCCAACGCAGCCGGCGATTGCGGTATGGGCGCCGATGTGAACATTGTGGGCGACCTGCACCTGGTTATCGAGTCGCACGTCTTCCTCGAGCACCGTGTCTTCGATCGCGCCACGGTCGATGGTGGTGTTGGCACCAATCTCGCAGTCGTCGCCGATTCGCACGCTGCCCATCTGGGGCACTTTCAGCCACTGGCCCCGGTCCAGCGCCAGGCCAAAGCCGTCGGCCCCGATCACGGCCCCCGGATGCACCAGCACGCGCTGGCCGAGGTGAACGTTCTCGCCGATGAACACGCGCCCGGCCAGGCGCGATTGATCGCCGATGACGGCTCCTGCCTCAACGACGCAGCCCGGGCCGATTTCCACGCCCGCGCCGACACGGCAGCCCGCCGCGATGCTGCATTGCGGACCGATGGCTGCGGTCGAATCGATTTCGGCACTCGGATCCACCCAGGCGCTGGCGTGAATGCCGGCGGGGACCGCGGTGCGCGGATTCATCAGTTCCGCGATGCGCGCCCAGGCGGCATAGGGGTTGGGCGTGACCAGCGCGCTGCCCGGCCAGCGCTCGACCATGTTCTCGGCCAGGATCAGGGCGCCCGCCCGGCAATCACCAAGCTGGCGTGCGTAGGCCGCGTTGGCCAGAAAGCCCAGGTCCTGCGGACCGGCAGCGGCCAGCGTGGCGAGTCCGCTGACTCGCTTTTCCGGATCGCCGTGAACCGCCAGGTCGAACTGCCGGGCGAGTTGTCCTAGTGAGTAGGCAGGCATGGATGACGTCGAACTCCAGGTGTCGGGGCTTTCAGGGATTGCGATGATTGTCGCTTGATTGATAGTCCGCTTCCAGCCATTCGAGCACCTGGTCCGTAATATCGACACTGTCGGAGGCGTAGGCTACCGGGTTGCTGAGCACCAGGTCGTAGTCGTTCTCGCGCGCGATCTCGCGCACGGCGACATCGATAGTGTCACGCAATGCCTCGGTCTTGGCATTGGTGCGGAAGCGAATCTCCTCGACCATGTCCTCTCGCCGTCGCTCGATGGAGCGACGCATGTTGTTGATCTCGCGTTCCCGCTGCAGGCGTTCCTGTTCCCCGACCAGTGGTTCATCGGCCAGTTCCTGGCGCATCCGCTCCAGGCGCGCCTCGTCGGCCAGCAATGCCTCGTTGCGCGGCCGGAACTCACGGTCGAGCTCCTCGCGAGCGGCGACCAATTGCGGCATGGTGTCGAACAGTCGCTTCATGTCGACATAGCCGATACGAATGCCCTCGGCCAGGGTGACGGGGACCAGCAGGCAACACAGCACGACCGCCGCGACCGTCGCCCTGACCAGGCGAGGCGCGGTGTTGCCGTCTTGGCGGTGTCGTTCCATGCCGGATCCTGTCATCTCCAGCCTCTGTTCGAACTTGGTCAGAACGTTGATCCGAAGGCGAACTGCAGTACCTGCGTGTCGTCCCCGTCGCGTTTTTTCAGCGGGGTCGCAAGGTTGATGATAATCGGACCGACCGGCGCTTGCCAGGTCAGCGAGATACCGGTCGAGGCACGCAGCAGGTCGGCATCGAAATGGTCGAAGTCGCGATAGACGTTGCCGACGTCCACGAACCAGGCCAGGCGCGTGCCGGTCAGGTCGCCGAACGGCAGCGGGAAGGCCAGCTCGACGCCGCCGGACACCTTGAAGTCGCCACCGATCGAACGACAGAACTGGTCCTTGGGGCCAAGCGTGTTGTCGTTGAAACCGCGAATGTCGCGCACACCACCACCGTAGAAGTGCTCGTAGAACGGCAGGCCCCGGTCTGCGGTGACGATTTCGTCGAGCTGGCACTCGGTGCGCGCCAGCGGGCTGCGTTCCGGTTCGATCTCCTCGATGTCGAGCTCGTCGTCCCAATTGTCGTAGGCGTCGCCGTAGGCCACGTCACCGCGCACGCTGAAAGCCATGCGATCGCTGATCGGCCAGTACTTGCGGAAGCGGTAATTGACCTTGTAGAACTCGCGCGAGCTTCCGGGCAGTGCCAGTTCGGCGCCAAGGCGGTGTAGCGTGCCACGCGTGGGATTGAGGAAATGGTTGCGGCTGTCACGCGACCACATGCCGTCGATGCGATAGGTGGTGACGCGGCGCTCGTCGCGCGACAGGAAGCCATCGCCGTCTTCGTCCAGGGAAATGCCAAGCGGCCGGCTGGCCGGCATCCTGAGTTCCTGCGGGCCGTCGGGGTCGTCGGGATCAACCGGCACGAACTGCCGTGGCAGGTTGATGTCCACGCGCGAGGCCGATGCGCCCATCCGAACGAAATCGATCTCGGTCACCGGGAAGCCGTAATTGACGCCACCGGCGGCCTGGCTGGTATTGAAGGCCGAAATGTTGGCCCCGCCCTGATCGAATTCGGTATAGCGGGCGAAGAAGCCGCGCGAGACGCCGTCATCGGTGTAGTAGGGGTTGGTGTAGTTGACGCCGACCTGGGTCAGGATTCTCGAACGGCTGACCGACAATCCGACCTGGCGGCCGCTGCCGAGGAAGTTGTTCTGCTCGATTGACATCGAGGCGATGATGCCCTGCAACTGCGAATAGCCCAGGCCGATCTGGAAGCTGCCGGAGGGGAGCTCCTCGACGTTGACGATGATGTCGATCTGGTCTTCCGAACCCTCGACCTGCGGTGTCTCGATATCGACGTTGTCGAAAAAGCCCAGCCGCTGGATGCGGATTCGGGAGCGATCGACCGCGGCCTGGGAGAACCAGGCGCCCTCGAACTGGCGCATCTCGCGTCGGAGGACCTCGTCCTTGGTCTGCACGTTGCCGCGGAACTCGATGCGGCGCACGTAGACGCGCTTGCCCGGTTCGACGAAGAAGTTGATTTCTGCCTCTCGTGTCTCCCGGTCGATGGTCGGCACCGGGTTGACGTTGGCGAAGGCATAGCCGATGTTGGCCAGAACCGCGGTGATGTTGTCGATGCTCTGCTCGAGCTTGCGGCGCGAAAAGGTCTCGCCTGCTTCTACCGTGATGAGGCGCCGCAGGGTCGAGTCCGGCAACACCAGGTCACCGGTCAGCTGCACGTCGCTGACGGTGTAGACCTCGCCCTCGCGGACGTTGGCGGTGATGAAGATGTCTTCCTTGTCGGGGCTGATCGACACCTGGGTCGACTCGATCGAGAAGTCCATGTAGCCGCGGTCGAGGTAGTAGGCGCGCAGCACCTCGAGGTCGCCGGACAGCTTCTCTCGCGTGTACTGGTTGCGCCCGCGCCAGAACATCAGTCCACGCGTGGTGTGCGACTCGAAGTCATCGCGCAGCTCCTTGTCGGTAAAGGTCTCGTTGCCGACGATGTTGATGTGGCGGATGCGGGCCTGGCGGCCCTCGTTGACCTGGATGCTCAGCCGGACCCGGTTGCGCGCCAGGCGTTCGGCCGTGGTTTCCACGTCCACCCCGTAGTGACCGCGGCTGAAATACTGCTGAATGAGCTCATTGCGCACGCGGTCAAGCTCGAGCTGGTTGAAGATCTCGCCCTCGGCGATCCCGATGGCGGCCAGCGCCGGCATCAGATCCTCGGTTGAGATCTGTCGGTTGCCGTCGATCTCGATGCTGGTGATGGCCGGTCTCTCGGACACGCTGATGACCAGCACATCGCCGTCGCGGGCGAGGGAAACGTCGTCGAAGAATCCGGTTCGGTACAGGTCGCGAATGGTGCTGCGCGACAGCGACGGCGTCAGTGTGTCGCCCACTTCGATCGGAATGAAGCTGAAGACGTTGCCCTCGGAGATTCTTTGCAGGCCGTCGACACGAATGTCGGCAATGCGAAAGGTATCGCCGTGGACGGGGGCAAAGGCGGCGAGCAGCAGTAACAGGAGAAACAGTCGTTTCATATATAAAGAGAACTTCTGGTTTTGTATTGTCGGGCGGCCGGCCAAGTGCCGCAGTTTAGGTGATCAGTCGTAAGATGTCGTTAAATATGGCCAGACTCATCAGGGCGATGACCAGCAGCAGGCCGATGTACTGGCCGGCAATCTGGCTCTGTTGCGATACCGGGGACCCCTTGATGATCTCCACAAGGTAATACATCAGGTGCCCGCCATCCAGCATCGGAATCGGCAGCAGGTTGATAATGGCCAGCGACAGGCTGATCAGGCCGAGAAAGAACAGGAACCTGGAAAAGCCCAGCAGAGCCGATGAATGCGCCATCCGCGCGATGGTGATGGGGCCGGCAATGTTCGACAGGCTGGCCTTGCCGGTGATCATGCGGCCCAGAATGCCGAGCGTGGCCGTGGTCAGTCGCCAGGTTTCTCCCACCGCCTCGCCCACGGCGCTGGCCGGGTCGTGCCGCAGGATGGTGAATGCACGTTCCATCAGGGCCTGGGTCTGGGCATCGGGCTCGGCGGCCTGTACCCCGATCACCGGCCGGCCGCTGCTGATTTCCGGGGCGATCGTGATGTGCCGGGTGCGGCCAGCTTGTTCGAGTTCGATCCGCATTTCCCGGGGTTGCCCCGCCTCGTCCAGGCCGTGTTCGGGGACCAGCCGGGCGATGTCGCGCCAGCTCTCCACGGGGTCGTCGTTGATGGCCCGGACGCGGTCGCCCGGCTCGATGCCCGCCCGTGCCGCGGGTGAGTCCTCCCCGACCTCTCCGATCCGTGCCGGCAGATCGGGCTGCCAGCGCGTGATCCCGACCAGTTCAAGAGTGCGTTCCTCGTCAAATTCGGGGCCGAGCCGGTCCAGCGCCAGGGTGGTTTCCCGGCGCAGGCCGTCGGGGCGCTCGAGCTCGACGCGCACGGGCTGGCGATCGAGTGCCGGCGGTATCAGGCCAAGCAGCGCGTGAGTCCAGGTCTGCGTGTCGCGGTTGCCGACCCGCATGATCATGTCGTGTTCCTCAAGGCCGGCCTCGGCCGCGATGCCCGAGGTGTCGCCAATCACCGGGCGCATTTCCGGGGTGCCGATGACGAACATCAGCCAGAACGCGGCGACGGCAAAGATCAGGTTGAATACCGGGCCGGCGGCGACGATGGCGATGCGCTGTCCCACCGGCTTGTTGTTGAATGCTTGCTCCCGCTCCTCCGGGGGGACCGGCGCTTCGCGCTCGTCGAGCATCTTGACGTAGCCGCCCAGCGGCACGGCGGCGACCCGGTACTCGGTGCCGTCACTTGCCGTGCGCGACCACACGGCCGGGCCGAAGCCGACCGAGAAGCGCAAAACGCGCACACCACAGCGCCGTGCGACCCAGAAGTGGCCGAACTCGTGAAAGGTGATCAGGATGCCGAGGGCGACCACCAGCCAGACAATGGGTCCGAGAATATCCAGCATGTTGACTTTCAGACTCCAGGTAAGCGGCCCGAATTCCCATCGGGCCAACCTTCTATTGTAACCGCTGAGGGACGGACAACGCGAAGGTGGGAGTGAATCATTGCCCCCAGAGCATGGCCGCCAGGGCGAAAAACGGAAGGGCGGCAGTCAGGCTGTCGAACCGGTCGAGTACCCCGCCGTGCCCGGGTAGCAGACTCGAAGTGTCCTTGATTTCACGCTGGCGCTTGAGCAGGCTGATGAACAGGTCGCCGGCAATGGAGATCATCCCGAGCCCCAGGCCGACGAGAGCGCCGCTGACGGCAGTGAATGGGCTGTCGGGCAGGATGGATGCGCTCAGGGCGGTCAGTGCCGTCGCGCCGATGAGACCACCGGCGGCACCGGACAGGGTCTTGCCCGGACTGATGCGCGGGGCCAGCTTCGGCCCGCCGAAGTGACGGCCGGTGAAATAGGCGAAAGTATCGGCTGCCGCGATCAGGATCAGCAGCATGACCACCAGCCAGGGCGAGTTCGATTGCAGCCAGGACAGGGATAGCCAGGCGCCGGCCAGGATGACCGCGAGGATAACCAGTTTGCCGGCAACGCCGGCAGCGCGGGCATTTCGGCCCAGGCCGGGGCGCGCGAGCCAGGCCATGTTGAGCAGCCAGGCCGCGCAGGCCGGGAGCAGGGCCCAGTGCGCGGCCGCCGGCGGCAGCCACCATGACAGCGACAGGCACAGGCCGAGCAGGACCAAAGCCACCGCGACGCGTTGGGCATTGACGTCCAGGCCCGCCAGGCGTGCCGCCTCCCAGCCCCCGAAGCCGGCGAGCAACAGGGCGGCAGCCGTCGCGAAGGCGGGGGCAGGCAGGAGGAACAGGGCGCCCAGTCCGGCGATGGCCAGGATCAGCGCGGTGACGACGCGTTGTCTAAGCATGTTTTACTTCGCCCAGCCCACCGAAGCGTCGTTCCCGTCGAGCGTAATCGTCCAGTGCGGCTTCGAAATCCCCGCCGTCGAAATCGGGCCACAGCACCTCGGTGAAGTACAGCTCGGTGTAGGCCAGCTCCCATAGCAGGAAGTTGGACAATCGCATCTCGCCGCCGGTGCGGATGAACAGGTCGGGTGGGATCTGGTCGCCAAGGGCCAGTTCGGCACCGAGGCGGTCGGCATCGATCTGCTTGCTGTCGAGTTCGTCGCGCGCGACCGCTTCGGCCAGCCGACGCGCGGCCCCGGCGATATCGGCGTGTCCGCCGTAGTTGACGGCCACATTGAGCAACAGCGCGGAATTGTCACGGGTGCGCTTCTCGGCCCGTGCCATGCCGTCGCGCAGCGCCGGGTTGAAGGCGCTGCGGTCGCCGACGAAGCGAATGCGCACGCCGTGCTCGTCGAGTTCGCGCACTTCGCGGTTGAGGGCACGCAGAAACAGTTCGAGCAGCTTGCGGACTTCGCTTTTGGGGCGCGACCAGTTCTCGCTGGAGAAGGCGTAAACCGTGAGGATGCGGATGCGGTACTTGAGAGCAGTTTCTATGGTGCGCTTGAGCGCATCACTGCCGGCCTCATGCCCATCGGTACGCGGGCGCCCCTGACGGAGCGCCCAGCGACCGTTGCCGTCCATGATGATGGCGACGTGTTCGGGCAGTGAAGCGGGAGAGGTCACTGATCAGATTTCCATCAACTCCTGTTCCTTGGTCTCCACCAGTTCATCAACCTGGCCGACGTACTTGTCGGTGAGTTGCTGAATCAGCGTTTCGCCGCGGCGGACATCGTCCTCGGTCAGTTCCTTTTCCTTGAGGAAGTCCTTGAGCTGATTGTTGGCGTCGCGGCGGATACTGCGGATGGCGATCTTGGCCTGCTCGCCTTCGGCATGAACGACCTTGGCGAGCTCCTGGCGGCGTTCCTCGGTCAGGGCCGGCAGCGGTACGCGGATATTGACCCCGGAGGTGGCCGGGTTGAGTCCGAGGTCGGAGGTCATGATGGCCTTCTCGATCTTGCCGACCATGGACTTGTCGAACGGCACCACGCTCAGGGTGCGCGGGTCCTCGATATTGACGTTGGCGGCCTGGTTGAGCGGAACTTCGGAACCGTAGTAGTCGACGGTCACGTGCTCGAGCAGGCTGGGGTGCGCGCGGCCGGTTCGGATCCTGGCCAGTTCGGTCTTGAGCGCGGCGATGCTCTTGCCCATGCGGGTATCGGCATCCTTCTTGATTTCATCGAGCATGAAACACCTCTTGTATGTTCAGCGCCGGAAAGCGGGAGAATACGGTCGCAGATTGTAGCCGTGCGGGGGTTCAGCTGACCAGCGTGCCGACGTTTTCGCCCTGAATGACCCGCCCCAGTTCACCGGCGTGACTGAGGTTGACGATGCGTATGGGCATGGACTGGTCGCGGCACAGCACGATCGCGTTGGTATCCATGACTTCGAGCTTTTGCTCGATCACCTCGTCATAACTGATGTGATCGTAGCGGGTTGCATCGGCATCCTTGACCGGGTCGGCCGAGTAGATGCCGTCGACCTTGGTCGCCTTGATCATCAGGTCGGCGCCAATCTCGATCGCGCGCAGGCTGGCAGCCGTGTCGGTGGTAAAGAAGGGGTTGCCGGTGCCGGCGGCGAAAATCACCGCGCGGCCCTTCTGCAGGTGGCGCACCGCTCGCCGGCGGATGTAGTCCTCGCACACCTCGCGCACGGAAATGGCCGACATCACGCGGGTGGTGACACCGGCGCGCTCGAGCGCATCCTGCAAGCCGAGTGCGTTCATCACCGTGGCCAGCATCCCCATGTGGTCGCCGGTGATGCGATCGATACCGGAGGCGGCCAGTCCCTTCCCGCGGAAGATATTGCCGCCACCAATGACGATGCCGATCTGGACCCCGGCATCGACCACCTCGGCCACCTCGCGCGCGATCCGCGAGCTGACCTTGGGGTCGATGCCGTAATCCAGTTCACCAAGCAAGGCCTCTCCACTGATCTTGAGGAGGACGCGTTTGTAACCGGTGGTCTCGTTCAATGTCAGTCTCCTTGCCTGGTGGTATCGGTTTGTGCCAGCTTCTTCAGCCGCCGCGAGCCTGCTCCATCACCTCGCTGGCGAAGTCGGCTTCTTCCTTCTCGATACCTTCTCCGACTTCGAGGCGGACAAAACCGGTGACGCTCGCGCCCTTGCCCGACAACAGCTTGCCGACGGTCACGTCGCCATCCTTGACGAACGGCTGGCCGGTCAGGGTGATCTCGGCGAGGTGCTTCTTGAGTCGACCGGTGACCATCTTCTCGATGATTTCCGGCGGCTTGCCGCTATCCTCGGCCTGGGCCACCAGGACCTGCTTTTCCTTCTCGATCACGTCGGCCGGCACGTCCTCGGCATCCCGGAAAGCCGGGTTGAGGGCAGCCACGTGCATGGCGATGTCGCGCGCGAGCTCCTCGTCGCCACCGTCGACGCCGACCAGCACGCCGATACGGCCACCATGGATGTAGGCACCCAGGGCGCCGTCGGAATCCATGTGGGCCAGACGGCGAACCTGGATGTTTTCACCCAGCTTGGCGACCAGTTGCTGGCGGGTATCTTCCACCGACTGACCGTTGCCGAGCGTGGCCTGGTTGAGGGCGTCAACGTCACTGGCCTCGATCGCCAGTTCGGCCACTTCGTCGGCGAACTGGCGGAAGTTGTCATCCTTGGCGACGAAGTCGGTCTCGCAGTTGATCTCGACCAGGACCGCTCGGTTGCCGCTTGAGGCATGAACCACGGTGCCCTCGGCGGCCACGCGACCGGATTTCTTGTCGGCCTTGGCCAGGCCGGTCTTGCGCAAATGCTCGATGGCGGCATCCATGTCGCCGTCGGTCTCGACCAGTGCCTTCTTGCACTCCATCATGCCGGCGCCGGTACGTTCGCGCAGTTCCTTGACTTGTGCTGCAGTAATGCTCATTGCTGTTCAGGCTCCTTGCAGATTCGGGGGATCAGGACTCGTCGCCGTCGTCGGCCTTGGCCGCGGTTTTCTTGGCAGCCTTCTTCTTGGTTGCCTTCTTCTTCGCGGTTTTCTTGGCAGCCTTCTTCTTGCTGACCTTCTTCGGGGCAGCGGCTGCTTCGGTTTCGGCTTCAGGCTCGGCCTTGGCTTCGGCTTCAGGTTCGGCCTTGGCTTCGGGCTCGGCTTCGGCTTCGGTCTTTTCTTCGGCCGGCTTGGCGACCGCCTTCTTCTTGGCGGTCTTCTTGGTCGCTGCCTTCTTGGCCGGCTTTCTGGCTGCCGGCTTCGACTCGACCGGGTTGCCTTCCGCGTCGAGTTCGACAAACTCGTCGTCGTTGCCGTCTTCCGGCAGCGGGGCGGAGGCACGGCCTTCCAGGATGGCGTCGGCGGCCAGCTGGGCATAAAGCCGGATGGCGCGGATGGCGTCATCGTTGCCCGGAATCACGTAATCGATGTTGTCGGGATTGTGGTTGGTGTCCACCACGGCAACGACCGGAATGCCCAGCTTGCGGGCCTCGGCCACGGCGATGTCTTCATGACCAACGTCAATGACGAACATGGCGTCGGGCAGGGCATTCATGTCCTTGATGCCGCCGAGGCTGCGCTCGAGCTTGTCGCGCTCGCGGGTCAGTTCCAGGACTTCCTTCTTGACCAGCTTCTCGAAGGTGCCGTCGGTTTCCATCTGCTCGAGCTCCTTGAGCCGGTTGATGGAGCCGCGCACGGTGCGGAAGTTGGTCAGCATGCCGCCGAGC
>SKSJ01000096.1 GCA_007123055.1 Wenzhouxiangella sp.
CCCGGCAGCAGGCCGACGGTGAAGAACACCCCGCCCAGGTAGGTCATGGGTTGGAGCACGAAGGTGGGAATGATGGAAATGTCGTCGAACTTCTGCGCGTAGACGGCATTGATGAAACCGGCCAGCGCGAAGGTCACGGCGGTCAGCAGCAACATCGACAGCGTGATCCACAGGTTGTGCATGTGGATCCCGGCAAAGAACGCGGCCACGATCCAGACAAGAATGCCGACGGTCAGCGCCCTGAAGACCGCGCCGGAGACGTAACCGGCCAGGATGATGGACGGCGGCAGCGGCGAGACCAGCAGTTCCTCGACGTGCTTGCCGAACTTGGCGCCAAAGAACGACGAGGTGATATTGCCGTAAGCATTGGTGATCACGCTGAGCATGATCAGCCCCGGCACGATGAAATCGATGTAATTCATGCCGCCCATCTCGCCGACCCGGCGGCCGATGATGGCGCCGAAGATAACGAAGTACAGGCTCATGGTGATCATCGGCGGCACCAGTGTCTGGGGCCAGATTCGCAGGATGCGCGTGATCTCCTTGATCAGGATGGTCTGGTAGCCAATCCAGTAGCTTTTGGCTGACACCTTGTCGCTCATGCCACCTGCTCCTCCTTGAAACCGACCAGGCGCACGAACAACTCCTCGAGCCGGTTGGCCTTGTTGCGCATGGATTTGACCTCGATGTGCTCGTCCTCCAGTACCCGGAACAGCCGATTGAGCCGCTGCGCCTTGGGAATGCTCGCCTCCAGGGTCATGGGATCGCGCAGGTGCATGTCGATCCCCTCGACAGCAGGCGCCCGCTCGATCGGCTCACACAGGTCGAGCACGAAGGTCTCGACCTGCAGCTTGTCGAGCAGAAGCTTGACCGACGTGTTCTCGATGATCTGACCATGATCGATGATGGCGATATTGCGACACAGCTGCTCGGCTTCTTCCAGATAATGCGTGGTCAGGATCACGGTGGTGCCGGCTTCGTTGATCTCACGAATGAAACGCCACATCGAGCGCCGAATCTCGATATCGACCCCGGCGGTGGGCTCGTCGAGGATCAGCAGGCGCGGCTGGTGGACCATCGAACGAGCGATGAGCAGGCGTCGCTTCATGCCGCCGGACAGTTGCCGTGAAGGCGCGAAGGCCTTGTCCCACAAGCTGAGCTTCTTGAGGTAGTACTCGGCGCGCTCCCTGGCGATGCGTCGCGGCACGCCGTAGTAACCGCCCTGGTTGACGACGATGTCGAACGGCTTCTCGAACTGGTTGAAGTTGACTTCCTGCGGCACCAGCCCGATCTCGGCCATCGCCTGGGAACGGGATTGTTGCACGCTGGTTCCAAACACCCGGGCCTCGCCGGCCGTGGCGTTGACCAGCGAGCTGACGATACCGATCAGGGTCGACTTGCCGGCGCCGTTGGGTCCGAGCAGGGCGAAGAAATCGCCTTCTTCGACGGTCAGATCGACACCGCGCAGGGCCATGACCCCGTTCTTGTAGGTTTTCTTCAGTCCGCGGATTTCCAGCGCGTTCATGACGAATTGCCTATTGGTTTCATTGGATGGGGCCGGCACAATAGCAGGCCGATTGTATAACCACATTCATCTTGGGTTGATCCGAGTGGGAATCAAATCACTTGTCTTGCTCACGCTGGGCACTCTCGCCTTCGGCGTGCTACCGCGCGCAACAGCCGGTGATCGCTGGGAGGGCCTGGAGTCGTGCGAGATCGCCATCGCCGGCGGACGGCTGACAGCCGATGCACGCTGCGGCACCCTTGAGGTGGCGGAGAATCCGGCCGAGCCCGGTGGGCGTCGCATCGAGTTGGCGTTCGCCGTCTCCCCGGCCCGCGCCTCGCGCGCACTGGCCGATCCGGTGGTCTACCTCGCCGGCGGACCTGGCCAGTCGGCGCGCGAAACCCTGCCGATCATGCAGCGCGCCCTCAGGGATCTCAACCGCGACCGCGACCTGATCTTTCTCGACCAGCGCGGTACCGGCGGATCCAACATCCTTGATTGTGAAATGGACGATGGCGGGGAGATGTGGCTGGAAGCCGACATGGAGTACAGCAGCAAAAGGCTGCGCGAATGCCTCGAGCGCTGGGATGCCGATGTTCGCTTCTACACCACCACTGACGGTGCGCGCGACCTGGAATCGCTGCGCGAGGAATACGGGATAGAACAGTTCAACCTGATCGGTGGCTCCTACGGAACCCGCATGGCCCAGGTGTACCTGCGCAACTACCCGGAAAGAGTCCGCGCCGTGCTGCTCGACGGCGTCGTGCCCACCCGGCTGCACCTGGGTTCGGAGCACGGCATCATGCTCGACCGCGCCCTCCACCGGCTGTTCGACGCCTGCCGCGAGGACCGTGAGTGTGGCGAGCGGTTCCCGGGGCTCGATTCGGCATTCGCCGAGCTCAAGGCGCGCTACCGCACCAACAGCCAGCCGATTTTTGTCACCCACCCCCGCACCGGCGAGGGTTTCGAGCTGAACTTCACCCGCGACGTGCTGGCCAGCGCCCTGCGTTTCCTGGCCTACAGCCCGGAAAGCCAGATGATGATTCCCTACCTGGTACACGAGGCAGCCGCGAGCGGCAGCCCCGAACGACTGGCCAGCCAGGCCCTGATCGTGACCGACCAGATGATGGACCTGATCGCCATCGGCCTCAATTTCGCGGTCGGCTGCAGCGAGGACTGGCCCGGCTGGCCGCAGGACATCGACCAGTCCACGACCCTGCTGGGCGAAAGCCTCACCGATGTCTACCGTGAGATCTGCGACTGGTGGCCAGCCGGCGAAGTGCCCGAGGATTTCCATCAGCCGTTCGACGCCGAAGTGCCCATGCTCATCCTGTCGGGAGAGCTCGATCCGGTCACGCCGCCGGCCTATGGTGAGGAAACACTGACCCAGTTCAGCAACGCGCGCCACCTGGTCGCAGAGGGGCGCGGACATATCGTGTTGACCAACCCCTGCATCAGCCGCATCGCGACCCGCTTCATTCGCACGCCTGACACCGAAGATCTGGAAACCGACTGCATGGACGCCATCGGCCCCGAACCTTTTTTCCTCGACCTGCTGGGGCCCGCGCCATGATCGAAGCCAACGGTCTGCGCAAGACCTTCAACAAGGGCCGGGTCGTCGCGGTCGACGATGTCAGCTTCACCGCCCGCGACGGGCAGATCACCGGCCTGCTCGGCCCCAACGGGGCGGGCAAGACCACCACGATGAGAATGCTCTACACGCTGCTGCGGCCCGATGCCGGCAGCATGCGCGTCGACGGCATCGATCCGGAAGTCGAAGCATTGAAGGTCAAACGCGCACTCGGGGTCGTGCCCGACTCGCGCGGGCTATACGACCGCCTGACCGCACGCGAGAACATCCGCTACTACGGCGATTTGCAGGGGCTGGACCGACGCACCACGGCAGCGCGCATCGACCAGCTTGTCGACGTGCTGGACATGGGCGAGTTCATCGATCGTCGCACCGATGGCTTCTCGCAGGGTCAGCGTGTCAAGGTGGCCATCGCCCGGGCGCTGATCCACGAACCTCGCACCGTCTTGCTCGACGAGCCCTCCAACGGGCTGGACGTGATGACCACGCGCGCGCTGCGCGAATTCCTCCGTCACCTGCGCTCGCAGGGCCGCTGCGTGGTGCTTTCGACCCACATCATGCAAGAGGTCGCCGCGCTGTGCGATCGCATCGTCATCATCGCCGACGGCCGGGTTGCCGCCGAAGGAACGGCCGACGAGTTGCTGCAGCGTTCGGGCGAGAAGAATCTCGAAGACGCATTCGTGCGACTGATCGGCACCGACGAGGGACTGCTGGCATGAGGGCCGTATTCACCAAGGAACTGCTCGACAACTTCCGCGACCGTCGCGTCATCATCAACACCCTGATCCTCGGGCCGCTGATGGGGCCGGTGATCTTCGCGCTGATGATCTCGTTCATGACCCGGCAGGCGACCGAACGCATGGAAGCGCCGCTGGAACTGCCGGTCGTCGGTGCCGAGCACGCCGCACAACTGATCGCCTTCCTGGAACGCCAGGGCGTGGAGATTCTCGACCCGCCGGACAATCCCGAACAGGCGGTGCGCGACGAAACGCACGAAGTCATCGTTCGGATCGGTCCGGAGTTTGCCGAGCACTGGCGCGAGGGACGCCCCGCCCCGGTGGAGATCATCGCCGACCAGTCGCTGCGCTACACAGGGGCTTCCATCGCCCGGGTGCGGGGCTACCTGTCGGCCTGGTCTCAGCAGATCAGCCAGGCGCGGCTGCAGTTGCGGGGCGTGCACCCCGACGTGGTGCGACCGGTCTTCGCCACCGTCACCGACCTGTCCACTCCCGAGTCGCGCGGCGGCATGCTGCTGGCGTTCTTGCCCTACTTCATCCTCATCACGGTGTTCATGGGGTCGATGCACATGGCCATCGACACTACCGCGGGAGAGCGCGAACGCAAGTCGCTCGAACCGTTGCTGATCAACCCGATGCCGCGCTGGCAGATCATGGCCGGCAAGCTGGCGGCCACCACCTTCTTTGCGCTGGCCACCCTGGGGCTGGGGCTGGTCGCCTTTGTCTACGCCATGGGTTTCCTGCCGGTGGCCGACATGGACATGGCGCTCAACCTCGACTTCCGGGTCGCCGCCTGGGCCTTCCTGCTGGTCGCCCCCGCCGCCCTGCTGGCCGCGGCCCTGCTGACCATTCTCGCTTCCTTCGCCAAGAGCTTCCGCGAGGCACAGAGCTACATGGGCATGGTCATCATCGTGCCCATGATCCCGTCGCTGTGGATGCTGGTCGACCCGGCCCGCGCCGAAACGTGGATGACCCTGGTGCCCCTGCTCAGCCAGAACGTGCTGATTCTCGAACTGGTCCGCGGCGAACCGATCAACCTGGCCTGGGTCGGCCTGTCACTGGCCTCGACCACCGCCGTAGCCCTGCTCCTGGCCCTGATCGCCGCCACACTCTACAACCGGCCGCGGTTGATATTCACTTCGGCTTGAAGGCGGTGATAGGGAGAAGGTGAAAGGAAAAAGGTAAAAGGTAAAAGGTAAGAAGGAAGAGCACAGGTGGCTTCGGGCGACTCGGGTCCGAAGTTATCCTGGTTCGGGAAGGCAGTGAAGGCCGCTCCGTGTAAGATCCCGCAGCACTCGAATGCCAAGGACTTCATTCCTCATATCCTTTCACCTTTTACCTTTAACCGCTTTTTTCCACGGCCAGGGGAAGAACGCCGACGTCGTGCGCTGGTATTCCCGATACGCCTCGCCCCGCGACTTCAGCGCCTGCTTTTCCGTATACGGAATACCGCTGACGCGATAGAGGAACAGCAACATCACCAGCGGTGCCAGCCAGGCCACCCAGGCGTTGGGCGCGCCGATGGCGACCAGCGGGTAGCTGAACCAGTGCAACCACTCGAAGAAGTAATTGGGGTGGCGCGAATAACGCCAGAGCCCGACGTCGCAGACCTTGCCGCGGTTATCCGGGTCGGCCTTGAAGTGCCTGAGTTGGCGGTCGGCGATGGACTCACCGGCCAGACTGGCGAACCAGACGACCACCCCGGCAATCACCCAGCCCGAGAGGGTCGGTGATGGATCATGGGCAACCACCCAGGCCGGCAGGGCAAACAGCCAGGCCACCACGGCCTGGACGACGAAGAACAGGAAAAGGAAAGATTGCTGACGATGCCCGAAGTGCTCGCGCATGGCCCGGTAACGGCCATCCTCCGTGGACTCGGCCGCCAAGCGCCCGGCCAGGTGCGTGGTCAGTCGAATGGACCAGGTGCCGGCAAGCAGCACGACGAGAATGCGCTTCTCGACCGCGCCGTCGCCGATGACGGCCCAGGCCAGCGCCTGCAAGCCGATCAGGGCTGCCCAGACCGCATCGACCCAGTCCGCGCGCCCAGATCGCCGCTGCCACAACCACAGCGCGACCATCGCCACAAGGCAGAAACAGAAAGCAATGAGCAGTTGCATGGCGACCGCCCCAAAAAAGACAATTGTGAGTGTAGCGGATAAAAGAACGCCCACCGTGAAGGCGGGCGTCGATTGTCAACCGGCGGTTTCGGCTGACGGTTCAGGTGTCGGGTGTTGCTGACACCACGGGTTCCCCTTCCCAAATTCCTGGGGTGGCCGCTTGCGCTCGGCCAGCGCCCGTGACCGAAGTGTCAGTCGGCCGCGCAGAGGCGCTCATTGGCTTCGAGGCTGCGCAGCCACTCGACCACGACTTCGTCGGCAAGCAGGCTCTCGAATTCGTTGTCTCCAACCGGCTCGTCAACACGCAGATCGGGACCTTCGCTGACACTGATAAGATTGAGTTCGGCCATTGTTCTGTTCTCGATGTGTTGTCTTCGGTAGAGTTAATGCAGGATTCGTGCCAACAGATGACTTTGCACGGTAAACAGGGGTCTGCAACGGGTTTTTGGAGAAAGTCCGGGCCCGGCAAGGTGACAGAAATCGTCAATTGAGTGACAGGCTGCGTCGCCTTGACTCGGCATTTCTGGGGCACAATGTGCTCCCTTTTATCCAGATGCACGCCATGCCCGCCGCCCATTTTCTGCTGTTGCTGTTCATCTGCCTGATCTGGGCGGGCAACTTCATCGCCGCGGCCTGGGCTGTGCAGTCCATGGAGCCGGTAACGTTCACCGTGGTGCGGTTCGCGCTGGTGCTGATGCTGTTGCTGCCGTTGTTGCGAATCCCCGCACAGCGCCAGTGGACCTTGCTGGTCGCTTGTTGCTGGACCATGGGCGCCATCCACTTCGGCCTGGTGTTCTTCGCCCTGGGCCGGTCGGCCGACGTTTCCTCGATCGCCCTGCTGATGCAGGTCTACATCCCCATGTCGACCCTTCTGGCGGTACTGGTACTGGGCGAACGCATCGGCTGGCGGACGACGACCGGCATCCTGATCTCCTTTGGCGGTGTCCTGGTCATGGGGCTGGATCCCCTGGTGCTATCGCAACTCGACGTCCTGTTCCTGGTGCTGGCCTCCGCATTGTCGCTGGCCACCGGCACCATCCTGATGCGCCGGTTGCAGGGCATCAGCGTGCTCAATTTCCAGGCCTGGAATGCCTTGCTCTCCATCGTGCCGCTGTTGGCGCTTGCGCTCTGGCTGGAAGATCCGGTGCGCGGGATCCCCGCCACTTTTGCAACTCCGGATGTCTGGCTGGCGGTGGCTTACTCGGCCGTGGGCGCTTCCATCATCGGCCATGGCGGTTTCTACTGGCTGATTCAGCGTCACGAGGTCAATCGCATCACCC
>SKSJ01000107.1 GCA_007123055.1 Wenzhouxiangella sp.
CGGCGCGGCACATCGCTGGAGAAAATTTCACAGCGTCGACTGGGCCGTTACCTGAAAAAGCTTGGCCTGGATCGCATCGAGGATTTGCTCATTCGCATCGCCCGCGGCGACATGCTGGCCGGCGTCGCGGCGCAGAAGCTGCTGCCGCTGACCCAGAGGCGACAGAGCGAGGAGGCGACGCGCGAGACACTGACCATCGGCGGTACCGAGGGCAGCGCGATCGACTATGCCAATTGCTGCAACCCGGTGCCCGGGGATCCGATCATGGGATACCTCTCACCGGGCAAGGGCATCGTCATTCATCGCCAGCGGTGCCCCAACGTGCCGGAGCTGAAGAAAAAGCACACCGACCGCTGTCTGGACGTCAGTTGGGCGCCGGTGATGCGCGGCCAGTTCTCGGTGCGCCTGAAGATCGTGACCGTCAACGGCCCCGGCGTGCTGGCCTCGGTCTCTGCCACCCTGAGCGAGGTCGGCGCCAATATCGAGCGCGTCGAGCAGCCCTCGACCACCCGCGAGACCGCCATCCTGCACTTCACCCTGGGCGTCGACGACCGCGACCAGCTCGCCCGCATCATGCGCCGTCTGCGGCGCAATCGGCATGTGTTGAAGGTGGCGCGGGAGTGAATATCTCGTTTGTTCGTTAGTATGTAGCCACGACGAGCTGTTGAGATCGGTCTCCGTTCCCGACCCAACAAACGAAGCAACAAAACAACGAACCAACGAAAAAACGAACCAACATCCTGGAGGCCCCAATGAGCAAAACGCCCATCAATACCCAATCCGCGCCCGCCGCCATCGGCCCCTACTCCCAGGCCATTCGCGCCGGCGATACGGTTTACCTTTCCGGTCAGATTCCGCTTGATCCGGGCAGCGGCGAGGTGATCGAGGGAGATTTTGTGGCACTGACCGAACGCGTGTTCGATAACCTCGAAGCGGTGGCGAAGGCCGCTGGCGGAACGCTGGATGACATCGTCAAGCTCAATATCTTTCTCACCGACCTGGGTCATTTCGCCACGGTCAACGAACTGATGGCGGCTCGCTTTTCCGAGCCTTATCCAGCCCGGGCCGCAGTCCAGGTGGCGGCACTGCCCAAGGGTGTCCCGGTGGAAATGGATGCCGTGATGGTGCTGCCCGGCTAGGCGAGCGGGAACTCCTGTATGGAGGGCATGCGCGCCGTGACCGATGTCGAGGGGGTCGGTCCTCAGGTCGCCTCGCGTCTGAAAGCGCTGGGCATTCTCAATGAAATCGACCTGCTGTTTCACCGTCCGCTGCGCTACGAGGACCGTACCCGCATCACGCCGATGAATCGGGTGCGCCCCGAGACCCGGGCGCAGATCGAGGGTCGCGTGATGCACCAGGAGGTGGTGCAGCGTCGGCGCCGCATGCTGCTGGTGACCCTCGCCGACGATTCGGGACAGGTCACGCTGCGCTACTTTCGCTTCTACCCCAGCCAGCGGCGCATGTTTCAGGTCGGCAACCGTATCCGCTGTTTCGGCGAGGTGCGGTTCGGCCCGCAAGGCTTCGAGATGGCCCATCCGGAGTGCCGGGTGATCGGGGACGATGCGTCGGAGCCGTTGCCCAAACATCTCACACCCATCTATCCGGTCACCCAGGGACTGGCGCGGGCCACCCTGACCCGGGTGATCGACCAGGCCGTCGAGCGCGTCGGCCGCGGTCGGCTCGGGTTGGCGGATCCGCTTGATGGCATGGAAGGACTCGGCGCCCTGGTGCAGGCGATCCTGACGATTCATCGCCCGGGTCCGGGAGAGGATCTCGATGCCCTCGTCGATGGCCACCACCCGGCCGTGCGTCGACTGGCGATCGAGGAACTGCTGGCCCACCACCTGGCACTGGCGCGGCTCAACCGCGCACGGGCGCGCCAGCGCGCCTTGAAGCTGGGAAGCGGCGAAGCATTGCGTGACCGCCTGCTCGAGCGTATCGGTTTCACGCCCACCGGCGCCCAGCGTCGGGTCAGTGAGGAAATCCTGGCCGATTTACAGAGCGACCGCCCCATGCGTCGCCTGCTGCAGGGCGATGTCGGCTCGGGCAAGACGCTGGTGGCGGCCAATGCACTGCTGGCGGCTGCCGCCAGTGGCCGCCAGGCGGCGATCGTCGCCCCGACCGAGATCCTCGCCGAGCAGCATTTCAATACGTTCACCGAATGGCTGGAGCCGCTGGGTCTGAATCTCGTGTGGCTGGCCGGCAAGGTCAAGGGCAAGGCCCGTCGCCAGGCGCTCGAGGCGCTGGCCGGGCAGGCCGATATCGCCATCGGCACCCACGCCCTGTTCCAGGAGGGTGTCGAGTTTCGTGATCTGGCGCTGGTGGTCGTCGACGAGCAGCACCGCTTCGGCGTGCACCAGCGCCTGGCGCTGGCGGCCAAGGGCAGCAGCGGTGATCAGATTCCCCATCAGCTGGTCATGACGGCCACACCCATTCCGCGCACCCTGGCCATGACGGCCTATGCCGGGCTGGACGTTTCGGTGATCGACGAGTTGCCGCCCGGGCGCAAGCCGGTGACCACCGTGGCCATCAGCCAGGGTCGGCGCGAAGAAATCGTCGAGCGCATGCGTCGCACCTTGTCGGAGGGAAAACAGGCCTATTGGGTGTGCCCGCTGATCGAGGAATCCGATTTGCTCGAGGCACGCGCTGCCGAGTCGACTGCCGAGGAACTGGGCCAGGCCCTGCCGGGTTTCTCCGTCGGCCTGGTCCATGGGCGCATGAAGCCGGCCGAGAAACAGCAAGTGATGGCGCGGTTCAGTGCCGGAGATATCGACCTGCTGGTCGCGACCACTGTGATCGAGGTCGGGGTCGACGTGCCCAATGCCAGCGTCATGATGATCGAGAATGCCGAGCGCCTGGGGTTGTCGCAACTCCATCAGTTACGCGGTCGCGTCGGCCGCGGCAGTGCGCAGGCGGCGTGTGTGCTGATCTACAAAGCGCCGCTGGGAGATACCGCCAGGGCGCGTCTGGAGGTCATGCGCGAGACCACCGACGGTTTCATCATTGCCGAAAAGGACCTGGAACTGCGTGGCCCCGGTGAGGTGCTGGGCACGCGCCAGACCGGCATGCTCCGCTTCAGGGTCGCCGACCTCGGTCGCGACGCCGAGCTGCTCGAGCCGGTCAAGACACTGGCCGGACGCCTCGATCGCGAGGGCGCCGACGTGATCATCGAGCGCTGGATCGGGGAGGCGGAGCAGTTTGTGGATGTTTGAAGGACGGTAAAAGGTGAAAGGTGAAAGGTGAAAGGAAGGGGGCAATTACCTTTCACCTTTTACTTTTCACCGCGTCTCAGTCCGCAGGACTGAGACGCGCCACAAACTCCGTCATGTACCAGGTACTGGTGGATTCGAAGCCCGAGTCGCTCAGTCCGTAAACCCAGATGCGGCCGGTTTCGTCGGCAGTGACTTCGAAGTCCTGGCCGGCGGTGGTGACGCGCTTGAGTCGCCAGGGTCGGTCGGGGTCGGTGCACCATTCTTCGTCGAGCCCGTTGGCCATGTTACCCACGGCCAGTGCGTACTCGCCGGGCGAGGCTTGCTGGCCGAGGTCGATGCTGGGCCGGCGCATGGGCGGCATGCGGCCGGAAGCGTCGTCCTCGAGCACGTAGTCGGGCCGTTCGCCGGCTCCCCCCAGGCGCATGTAGACGGATTCGCCGGGTGAACCGCCCACGCCGACGCAGCCGGAAGGCACGTTGGTCGCGAACTGCATCTCCAGTTCGAGTCGGTAGGTGGTGTCGGGCACCAGGCCGTCGATCGGTCGCATCAGCACCATCATGAGGTCATCGGTGCGGTTATTGCCGCTGATGCGAATACCGTTGCGGGTGGACCAGCCATCGGGCAGGGCGGAGTGCCCCCACTCGAGTTCCAGTTCATCTTCTTCCCCGTCCCAGTAGTCCAGGAACAGTGCCTCGAACCCCTGCCGGCCGCGGTCGAGATTGAACGAGCGGGATTCGTCGAAGTCGTCGGTCATCGGGCAGCGCGCGCCGTCGATGCGCGTCAGACGCTCGAGCGGAAACTCGTCGGGAAGGTGGAAGTCGTCGGCCGGGGTGTAGGAAATGGTGGCCTGGTCGCAGTCGGTCAGCCGGAAGTGGATATCGCCCCACACCGCGCCACTGATATCGTGTGGGTCGAAGTCGTCGGGAAAGCGCGCACCGCTGTATCGACGCATCTCGGCGGTGAGTACGTTGCCTTCCACGTCGCCCAGGCCGAGCAGCCACAGCGGCTCGCCATCCATGTCGTAGGTGTACCAGGCCACCAGTGCCTGGCTGAGATCGAGCATCTCGATCTGCAGGCCGTGGCCGGGGCGGTGCGGCTCGTACCAGTTACCGGTCACGTGGTGGTCGACAAAGGCGCCCTGAGCCGTCGCTCCGTTGGCAAGCGCGCAGGCCAGGACGACCACGCCAACTGCCGGCAGTGCCTGGAAAAATCCTTTCATCGAGCCTGCTCCGGACGCGGGGGTTCAACCCGGAACTCTAACAAGCTCCCGTGGCCGTGTCACGCGGTCGTGATCGGCCCTGATGCACGAAGGTGATGCAATATGCGATACTAAGAGGTTCCGTACGGTCCGGTACTGCACGGTGGCCAAGGGGTTTGTGGGCTGCCGCGCACGCGCCGGGCTACCCGCATTCATACAAGACTGTTTCCCAAGGAGAACCCGGTGACAGAGCGCAAACTGACCCTGACCGATCCCGCAAGCGGGAAATCGCTGGACCTGCCGGTGGTATCCGGCACCGAGGGTGATCCGACCCTGGATATCAGCAAGTTGCATTCTGAGCTGGGGCACTTCACCTTCGATCCCGGCTACGGCGCAACGGCAAGCTGCAAAAGCGACATCACCTTCATCGACGGCAATGCCGGCATCCTGCGCTACCGTGGCTATCCCATCGAGCAACTGGCCGAGCAGTCCAACTTCGTCGAGGTGGCCTACCTGCTGCTTTTTGGCGAGCTGCCGGAGACCGACCAGTTCGCACGCTTCGAGCGCGACATCACGTACCACACGATGGTCCACGAGAAGGTCAACAGCTTCATCTCGGGTTTTCATTACAACGCCCATCCCATGGCCATCCTGTCCGGCGTGGTCGGGTCGCTGGCGGCGTTCTACCACGACAAGCTCGACATCAATGACCCGGAGCAGCGCGAGCTGGCGGCCAAGCGCCTGATCGCCAAGATGCCGACCATCGCCGCGGCCGCCTACCGGCATTACATGGGCTGGCCGAGCGCCTATCCGCGCAACTCGCTCAACTACTCCGAGCGCTTCCTGCACATGATGTTCTCCGTGCCCGCCGAACCCTACGAGGTCAACCCGGTGGCGGCGAAGGCGCTGGACTTGCTGTTCATCCTGCATGCCGACCACGAGCAGAACGCCTCGACATCGACGGTGCGCCTGGTCGGCTCGACCGGTGCCAACCCCTATGCCTGCGTGGCCGCCGGCATTGCCGCGCTGTGGGGGCCGGCGCACGGCGGCGCCAACGAGGCCGTGCTCAACATGCTCAACGAAATCGGCGACGTCAGCCAGGTGGCAAGGTACGTCGACAAGGCCAAGGACAAGAACGACCCGTTCCGCCTGATGGGTTTCGGCCATCGCGTCTACAAGAATTTCGACCCGCGCGCGACCATCATCCGCAAGGCCTGCCACGAAGTGCTCGATGAGTTGGGGCAGGAAGATCCGCTGCTCGACCTGGCCATGGAGCTGGAAAGAATCGCCCTGGAAGACGACTACTTCGTCGAGCGCAAGCTCTATCCCAATGTCGACTTCTACTCCGGCATCATCTACAAGGCGCTGGGCATCCCGACCAGCATGTTCACCGCCATGTTCGCCATCGGCCGGACCGTCGGCTGGGTGAGTCAGTGGCTGGAACAGGCCGGCACCCCGCATCGGATCGGGCGTCCGCGCCAGGTCTACACCGGCGCCGGCGAGCGCGATTATGTGAAGATCTCCAAGCGCTGACGCGCTTGTCGATGAAACGGGAAACGTGAAACGGAAAACGGGGGAAAACTCCTCGCCTTCGATGAAGTCAAGCAGGCCAATGGCTGGGCCACACCCTTGGGCACCGCCCTCGAATCGAAACCCGGGAGGTCTCCCCCGTTTTACGATTTACGTTTTCCGTTTCCCAACGGTGATCAGAGAAACAGGTCGGGCAATAACTCTTCGCCCGGTTTGACCGCATAGCGTTCCAGGTCGGTCACGCCGGCCTTCTCCAGCACCTCGTCGTCGATGAAGAAGTTTCCGGTGGTTGTGCGTGACGGCTGGGTCAGCACCCAGTGTGCGGCGTCTGCCATGATCTCGGGTTTGCGGCAGTTCTCGGGATTGACGGCGTCGCCGAGCATCGCCAGCGCGGCGGTGGCGATCACCGTTCGCGGCCACAGCGCGTTGACGGCAATACTCCTGGCGCGGAACTCCTCGGCCATCCCCAGGACGCACAGGCTCATGCCATACTTGGCCATGGTGTAGGCCACGTGTGGCGCGAACCACTTTGCGTCCATGTTCAGCGGCGGCGAGAGGTTCAGGATATGCGGGTTTTCGGCCTGTTCCAGCCAGGGCAGGGCCTTTTGCGAGGAAACGAAAGTGCCGCGTACGTTGACCCCGTGCATCAGGTCGTAACGCTTCATTGGGACGTCCGGCGTGGGTGCCAGGTAGATGGCCGAGGCGTTGTTGACCAGGATGTCGATGCCGCCGAAACGCTGTGCCGTTTCTTCCATCGCCGCGGCCACGGCGTCTTCGTCGCGGATGTCGACCTTCAGCGGCAGGGCCCGGCCACCGGCGGCCTCGATGTCTTCGGCGGCCGTGTGGATGGTTCCGGGCAGCTTCGGGTGCGGGCGGTCAGTCTTGGCGGCAATGGCGATGTTGGCGCCGTCACGGGCCGCCCTGAGCGCGATGGCCAGGCCGATGCCGCGTGAGGCGCCGGTGATGAACAGGGTCTTGCCCTCGAGAGTTGAGGTCATGGTGGTGGTGTCGTCCGTTGGAGTTGGCGATTCATTATGCTATTAACCCGGCAGGTATGTGGATCGCATTCAGCCGCCGTGTGGCTTTCGGCAGCAAGGCAGCGAAACGCCGGTGTAGTATTTCTACAGCAAGTTTCGGTAACGCAGTCTGCCGAAAGCCACACGGCGGCCTGTCATTTGAAG
>SKSJ01000222.1 GCA_007123055.1 Wenzhouxiangella sp.
ACGTTCTCGACCACCATGACCTGGAACTGGCGCGGCAGGAACAGCACCGAGAGTCCGGCCAGCAGGATCAGCGCGAACCACTGCGTGTAGATGAACTCGCTGGTGCCCTGGTCGAAACGCAGCAGGCCCTTGAAGGTCTCGTCGGTCATGGCGCGGCCGAACAGGTCTCCCAGCCCCCCGTAGACCCCCCAGACCACGAAGATGCCGGCGGCCAGGAAGGCGATGAGCTTGACTACCGATTCGAAGGCGATGGCCGCGACCATGCCCTCGTGGCGCTCGGTCATGTCGAGATGACGGGTGCCGAAGACGATGATGAAGCCGGCCAGTGCCAGCGCAAGATAGAAGGTGCTGTCCTGCCACCACGCTCCCGTTGTCGCGGGGACTGCTGCCGCCGGCCCCGTCATCAGGGCGAAACCGGCCGAGATGGCTTTCAGTTGCAGGGCGATATAGGGCACGATGCCGACCACCGTGATCAGCGTGACCAGGGCAGCGATCAGCGGGCTCTTGCCGTAGCGGCTAGCGATGAAGTCGGCCACCGAGGTGATGCGCCAGGTCTTGGCGATGCGCACCATCTTCCGTATCACCAGCCAGGCCAGGATCATCGCCAGCATCGGACCGAGGTAGATGGGCAGGAACCACACGCCCTCGACCGATGCCCGGCCGACACTGCCGAAATAGGTCCAGGCCGTGCAGTAGACCGCGATTGACAGCGCGTAGACCCAGGCATTGCCGATCACCGAGCGCCCGGCCGCGGCGCGCCGGTCGCCCCACCAGGCGATGGCGAACAGAATGAGCAGGTAGGCGAACGAAGCGCCGATGACCATCCAGACCGGCAGCATCAGCGGCGACCTCCACGTTCCATCAGGCAAGCCAGCGCAACGATGAGAATGCCCCAGACGATGAACAGGCCGAGCGGGAACAACGGCAGGCCGAACAGGGTGGCTTCACGATCCCACAACGTCAGCAGAGGGAAACCGAACAACAGGCAGCCGGCCACGAACAGCACTGCCAGCCACTGGGTCAGGCGCCCCTTCACCGGAATACCTCGGCCTGGTAGCGGCGCGCCATGGCCTGCTGGGCATCGCGAATGGTGGCCAGGGCACGTTTCAGGGTGGTGCGATCGCGGCGATCGAGTTCTTCGGCGCGCAGATGGTAGTCCGGGCGTTCACCGGCCCGGATGCGGCGGCACTGGTGAGCGATGCGAAAGCTTCCGATTCGGTCGAAGGCATCGACCAGTTGATCGGCATCGCTGGTACTGATCAGGTCGTGCGAAGCGGCAAGCTCAAGACGTTTCCGGGTCGCCAGCGTCGCCTCGCCCAGCGCCAGCGCATGGACTCTCGCGAGATCCACGACCGGTGTGATGCCGTGACGTTTCAGGTTCATGGTGCGTCGCTTGTCGTGGCGTTCGAAGCGCAGCCTGCCGAACCAGCCCAGTGCCGGCCGGAATCCGAGCGCGGCGGCAGCCAGGCGCGCCTGGAACAGCGACGATGAGCACGTTTCGGTGAGGACCTCGTCGCGCAGGTGATCGAGCAGCCGGCGGTCGCCGCGAACGCAGCGCAGGTCGAAAAAGATGGATGCCTTGAGCAGGCCTTCCGGGTCGGCGCGCTCGATCCACTGGCCGAAGCGTCGCCGCCAGTCGACCAGGGGCCGACGCCAGCGCGGATTGATCGCCATGATGTCGCCCGGGCAACGGCGGTAGCCGGCTTGGATCAGGCCGCCGCAGACCTGCTCGGCCAACTGCCTGAAATAGGGTCCGTGACGTTCGTCCTGGTAATCGTCGGACAGGATCATGCCGTTGTCCTGGTCGGAGTACGCGATCTGCTCGCTGCGGGCCTGGGAACCGGCGACGACGAAGGCATAAGCCACCGGCGGCGGCCCCAGCCGTCGTTCGGCCAGGGCCAGCAGGCGATCGGTCACCGCGCGGCCAACCCGGCTGACGGCCCGGGAGACGTCAGCCGCCCCGGTGCCGTGTTCGTGCAGCCTCAGCATCATCGTCTCCAGCCGTGACGCGGTGTCGGCAAGCGCCCGGTCGTGACTGGCCTGGTTCACATGATCGAGCAGTGCTGCCGTCTCCGGCGCTTTGCCGGTGACATGATCAGCATCGGGCATCCAGCCACCCTCCCGATTCAACGGGCTTCAATATGGCAGGTTAGCAGGCTGGGTGACAAGCTGCGCTAAGACTTTGGTCGGGGTGGCGTTGAGCGGTCGTGATCGACTGCTATGATGACCGCTTTCGGCCGGACAGACTGCCAGGGAAGACGACCGACGGTGTTCTCCGCCACGCTCATCATTCTCGTTTCGCTGGCCTACGTGGCATTGTTGTTCCTCGTCGCCTGGTGGGGCGACCGCCGCTCGGCCCAGGGGCGTCCGTTGTTTTCCCAGCCGGTGATCTACTCGCTGTCACTGGCCGTCTACTGCACCTCCTGGACTTTTTACGGCGCGGTCGGTCAGGCCGCCACCACCGGCTGGGATTTCCTGCCGGTCTATCTCGGCCCCTTGCTGGTGTTCGCCGTGTTCGGCGGCTTCGTGCTACGCGTGGTGCGCATCAGCAAGGAACAGAACGTCACCTCGATTTCCGACTTTCTTGCTTCGCGTTTCGGCAAGACGCAACGTCTGGCCGTGTTGGTCACCGTGGTCGCCGTGCTGGGGGTGATGCCCTACATCGCCCTGCAGCTCAAGGGGATCGCCATGGGCTTCACACTGCTGACCAGTTCCCCGGAAACGGGTATGCAGATGCCGGATGAGCCCGGCCCACTGCTGGATACCGCGCTGCTCGTGGCGTTGCTGCTGGCGGTATTCACGATCCTGTTCGGGACGCGCCAACTCGATGCCACCGAACATCATCCGGGGTTGATGCTGGCCGTGGCCTTCGAGTCGCTGGTCAAGTTGCTGGCCTTTCTCGCCGTCGGAGTGTTCGTGACCTGGGCCATGTTCGATGGGCTCGACGCACTCAACCCGTTTGTCGTCGACGATGCCGTGGTCGCCAGCATGTTCGCGCCGGACAATCTGCGCCTGAGCTTTCTGACCATTCTGGTTCTGGCGATGCTGGCTGCTTTCTGCCTGCCGCGCCAGTTCCACGTTGCCGTGGTGGAGTCGACCAGCGAGCGCGATGTGCGTTGGGCACGCGTGCTGTTTCCCGCCTACCTGGTGTTGATCGCGCTGTTCATCGTGCCGGTGGCGGTGGCCGGCCTGCTCACCTTCGGTGACGGCGTGCAACCCGACACTTTCATGCTGACCCTGCCGATGGCGGCCGGGCAGGACGGGCTGACCCTGCTGTCGATGCTGGGCGGGTTCTCCGCCGCCACCGGCATGGTGATCGTGGCCGCCGTTGCGCTGTCGATCATGGTATCCAACGACATCGTCATGCCGGCCATACTGCGCAGACATCACGGTGCGATCCGCAGCGACGCCGACCTCGGACGGCTGCTGTTGATGGTGCGCCGGGTGGTGATCGTCGTGCTGTTGTTGCTGGCCTGGGGCTATTACCGCCTGTTCGGCTATGAAGAAAGTCTGGCTGGCATCGGCCTGCTGTCGTTTGCCGCCGTTGCCCAGTTCGCTCCGCTGGTGGTGGCCGCAGTCTTCTGGCGCGGCGCCAATCGTCCCGGGGCCATGGCTGGACTGGCGACCGGATTTCTCGTGTGGTTCTACTGCCTGATGCTGCCGGTAATCGTGCGCGGTACCGGAGCATTGCCGGGCTGGCTGGAGACCGGTCCCGCGGGTATGGCCTGGCTGCATCCCGAAGCACTGTTCGGGATCGGTTTCGACGACCATCTCAGCCACGGCGTGTTCTGGTCGCTGTTGTTGAACGTGAGCGCCCTGATCATCGGCTCGCTGGTCGGCCGCGAGCGCCCCATCGACCGCATCCAGGCCAATGCCTTTCTGGGGGCGGCCGGCGGAACATCGAGCAGCGTGTTGCCGCGTGCGGGGATCGCCACGGTGTCCGATTTCATGGACCTGACCCGGCGCTTTCTTGGCGAACGGCGCACGCGCGAGACCTTCGACGAATACGCCGGTCACCGTGGTCAGGCGCTTGTGGCCGACCAGCCGGCCGACGGCGACCTGGTCCGTCACACTGAGCGCGTGCTCTCGGGCGTAATCGGGGCCAGTTCGGCGCGTCAGGTATTGTCTTCTGCGCTGGCCGGCTCCGGCATGTCCTTCGATGCGGTGGTCAACCTGCTCGACCAGACCTCGCAAAAGCTCAAGTTCCGACAGGAATTGCTGCAGTCGGCCATGGAAAACCTGTCCGAAGCGGTCAGCGTGGTCGACGCCGATCTGCGCCTGGTTGCATGGAATCGTGCCTACCTGGAGATGTTCGAGTACCCGGAAGGCCTGATTCACATTGGACGGCCGATCGAGGACGTGCTGCGCTACAACGCCAGCCAGGGGAGGCTGGGCGCCGGCGACCAGGAGGAGTTGATCGCACGCCGCCTGGACTGGTTGAAGAGGCGCAGTCCGCATTTCTACGAGCGCGTCGGCACTGACGGCCGGGTGATCGAGATCCGGGGCAACCCCATGCCCGGCGGCGGATTCGTGACCAGTTTTACCGACATCACCGAGCGCAAGCGCACGGAAGAGGCCTTGCGTGAGAGCGAGCGGCGCCTGACCGAAGCCAAGGAGGGGCTGGAAAAGCGCGTGGTCGAACGGACGCGTGAACTGACCGAACTCAACGAGGAGTTGCGTCGCGAGGTGACAGTGCGTGCCCGCGTCGAGGAAGCCCTGCGCGTGGCCAAGCGCGAAGCCGACGAGGCCAACCAGTCCAAGACCCGTTTTCTGGCCGCGGCCAGCCACGATCTGTTGCAACCGCTCAATGCTGCGCGCCTGTTCGCCTCGGCGCTGGACCAGCAGGACCGACTCGATAACGAACAGCGCCACTTGGTCGAACGCCTGGGCGGTTCGCTGGAAAGCGCCGAGCAACTGCTCTCGGCCCTGCTCGACATTTCGCGCCTGGATGCCGGCGCCATGCCGACCTCGGTTCGCGAGTTCTCGATTGCCGAGGTCCTCGATCCGCTCTACGCCGAGTTCTCGGCCATCGCCCGCGAGCGCGGGCTGGAATTCGTGACCGTCGACAGCAAGGCGCGCGTGGTCTCCGACCCAAAGCTGCTCAGGCGCGTGTTGCAGAACTTCCTGTCCAATGCGCTGCGCTATACCGAATCCGGTCGGGTACTGCTGGGCTGTCGTCGGCGGGCGGGGTCCCTGAGTATCCAGGTGATCGACACCGGTCCCGGCATTCCGTCGGACCAGACCGAGGCGATCTTTCGCGAGTTTCATCGGCTGCAGGGGTCGCGACGCCGAGGGCAGCGCGGCCTGGGGCTGGGGCTGGCCATCGTCGAGCGCATCGCGCGTATGCTGGATCATCCCGTCAGCGTCCGTTCCGAGCCCGATCGCGGCACCTGTTTTGCCATTGATGTGCCGCTGGGTCAGGCTGGAAGCGCGGTGCATCCGGCACGGAGCGGGCGTCGCCGGCAGACCCGTGACCTGGCCGGGCTGGTCGTGTTGTGCATTGACAATGAGCCCGAAATCCTGGCCGGCATGGCCTCGTTGATCGGTCCCTGGGGGTGTGACGTGCACACGGCTTGCGACGAGATTGAGGTGGCCGGAATCGTCGACCGCCTGGACAGCCCCCCCGATGTCATCCTGGCCGACTACCACCTCGACGATGAAAAGAACGGTATCGACCTGGTCAGCCGTATCCGGGCGCGTTACGACAGCGCCATCCCCGCCATTCTGATTACCGCCGATCAGACCGAGACCGTGCGCAATGAGGCGCGGGCCCAGGGCTGCCGCGTGCTGCACAAACCCATCCGCCCGGCGGCGCTGCGCGCCCTGTTGGGACGGCTGGCCGATACTTCGCGGCGCGGCGGGGAGTGATCGAGGGAGTGGAGTGGCACCGGGTGGCATCCGACCGATCGCGGCCTGATCGGGTGATCGGTGCATTTGCAGCTATCGATTTGAGCGGGCCTGGAACGGGTCAGACTGACTTGTTGCCAGTTGAAGATGTCGATACCTTCGATTCGCCGGTTGGGGAAACGATGGCTCGGGATGAATCGTTGCCATGTTCCGCCACCCGCTCAGGCCGCGATTGGTCGGATACCACCCGGTGTGACAGGTGGGAGAAGTTGAAAGCCAAGCGGTGGCATCTTCCCGGGCTTGTCCATCAATCTACTCTCACACTTCAGGTGGCGAGCGGTTTTGCCCGGGGCCGGGTTCGAGGTGATGGAAGCCGGCAGGGCCTTACCGTGCGATATGTGCTCGAGAGGTTTCATCATTGGCTCGGCCAACTCATTTGCACGGCGATACTCGATGGCACCCGAGCGCCACCAAGCCAGAAGCAAGCAAAAGGCGATTCACCTCGGTTCCGGCCCCGGGCAAGGCCGCTCGCCACCCGACCACCAGCAACCCAATCTACTCCTCGTTCAACCGTCTCTGTGTCCTCTGTGTCTCTGTGGTGAAACCGCCTCAGGAACGCTTCGCCCGATCAAAGGCGGCAGCCAGGGTGTTCTTTGCCGTCGGCTCGGTCTTTTGCTTGCGGGTTTTCGGTGGTCCGCCCCGGCGTTTGCTGCCGGCTGGCTTTTCTTCTGTGGCGTTTCCCTCCTCCGGCAGCGGATCGTCGAGTCGCAGTGTCAGACCGATGCGCTTGCGTTGCAGATCCACCTCCATCACCTTGACCTTGACCACATCACCGGCGCGCACCACCTCGCGCGGGTCCTTGATGAACTTGCGGCTCATGGCGCTGATGTGGACCAGTCCGTCCTGGTGCACGCCCAGGTCGACGAAGGCGCCGAAGGCGGCCACATTGCTGACCGTGCCTTCGAGCACCATGCCGGGCTTGAGGTCGGCGATGGTCTCGATATCGTCGGCCAGGTTTGCGGTCCTGAATTCGGGTCGCGGGTCGCGGCCGGGCTTTTCCAGCTCGGCGAGGATGTCGCGGATGGTCGGCAGGCCGAAGCGCTCGTCGACGAAATCGGCCGCGCGGATGCGCTTGATCAGCTCGCGCTTGCCGATGACCTCGCCGACCGGCTTGTCGATTGTTGCGAGCATGCGTTGCACCAGCGGGTAGGCCTCCGGGTGCACG
>SKSJ01000080.1 GCA_007123055.1 Wenzhouxiangella sp.
CCGCCAGTAAGGCTTTTCAGCTCGGTCGGAAAGTCGGTCAGCACCGACAACGGAATGGCAGCGGAAATGCTGGTGAACCCGCCACGCAGACTTTCGGTTCCCTGTATGCGCGCACGCTTGGAGGCCAGTGATCCGGTGACATCCCCCATGGCACCGTCCGGAACGATCACATCCAGGTCGACGATGGGTTCGAGAATCTGGGGACCGGCATTCTTGACGGCATCGAGAAACGCCCGCCGCCCGGCAATCACGAATGCCACTTCCTTGGAGTCGACCGGATGGTGCTTGCCGTCGTAAACCACGGCCTCGACATCCTGCATGGGGTAACCCGATATTGCGCCCTCCTCGAGCAACTGGCGCACTCCCTTCTCGACCGCCGGAATCAGGTTGGTGGGAATGGCTCCGCCGACCACCTCCGAGCGAAACTTGAAGCCATCGCCTCGTCCCAGCGGAGCGACTCGCATGAAGACCTCGCCGAACTGCCCGGCACCGCCGGTCTGCTTCTTGTGGCGGTAATGCCCTTCGGCCGGCCTGGTGATGGTCTCGCGATAGGCCACTCGCGGTGTACGCGTGTTCACCTCCGCGTTGTAGCGTTGTTTCATCCGCTCGAGCATGATGCGCAGGTGCATTTCGCCCAGGCCGCGAATGATGGTTTCGTTGAGCTCCTGGTGATGCTCGACCTGAAAACAGGGGTCTTCTTCGGCAAGCCGCGCCAGGGCCGTTGCCACCTTTTGCTCGTTGCCGCGCGTGGTCGCCTCGACGGCCAGACCGAACATCGGCTGAGGGAAGTCCACGGGCTTGAGGTAATAGTGATCCTCTTCGTGACTGTCGTGCAGGATGGCGTCGTAATGGACCTCATCCACCTTGGCCAGGGCGCAGATATCTCCGGGGATGGCGCGATCGATCTCGATGTGTTCCTTGCCATGAATTCGATACAGGTGAGAAACCTTGAATGGCTTGCGGCCGTCGCCGACATAAAGCTGGGTATCCGGGGTTATCGTTCCCTGGTAGACACGCAAGACGCCCAGTTTGCCGGCATACGGGTCATTGGTCACCTTGAATACGTGGGCAAGAACATGAGCGTCCGGGTCCGGCCGCGCCTCGACACGTACGTTGTCGGGCCCCTTGCGGAACGGCGGTGGATTCCCCTCCTCCGGACTGGGCAACAGGTGCTTGCAGAACCTAAGGAACTCGCCACAGCCGGCTCCTGTCAGGGCCGATGTAAAGCAAATCGGTACGAGGTGCCCCTCTCGCAACGATTTTTCGAACGCATCGTGCAGTTCCTCCGTACCGATCTCCTCGCCTTCCAGATACTTGGCCATCAGGTCTTCGTCGGTTTCAACAACCTGATCGATGATCTCGGTGTGCGCCTCGGCCACGGACAAGATATCGGTCTCCCCTTCGGTCTTGAAGAAGCAGTCCCGAACGGTCGTGAAGTTCCCGGTGGGCAAATTGATCGGCAGGCATTGCGGCCCGAACTCCTCGCGAATGTCGCCGATGAGTGCCTCAAGGTCGATACCCTCGGCATCGATACGGTTGATGACGATGATGCGACACAACTTGCGTTGACGCGCCCTGCGCATCAGGCGGCGAGTGGACATCTCGATGCCGTTGTTGGCGTTGATCACGATTGCCGCGGTTTCCGCGGCCGCCATGGCAGACAGCGCCTGGCCGCGAAAATCCGGGTCGCCGGGGGTATCGATCAGGTTGACGTGAACCCCGTCGTGATCGACCGAGGCCAGTGATGAATCCAGCGAGTGCTGGTAGTCCTTCTCGAGCGGATCGAAATCGGCCACCGTCGTTCCACGTTCGATGGTACCCGCTTCACCCAGAAGACCCGCCTTGACCAGGAGCATTTCGAGCAACGTGGTCTTGCCCGCTCCGGCATGCCCCAGCAGGGCGAGGTTGCGAATTTCGCCGGTTTCATACCCGCTCATTGAACCACCCTCCGGATTGTTGTTACCCGCATCCTAATTCACCTTCGGTTCGGCGGCAAATCAACCGCTTGCAATTCAGAACCGGTTCAGCCAGCGAAAGATAAGCTTTGTGCCACCTTACCAATGCACGACTGACCCTAGGAACGGGAGATAGCCAAATGCTGATCAGAACTTCCCTTGCAACGGCCCTGTTGATCACCGCCAGCGTCGTCCATGCTGGTGGCGTCCAGTACCATCACGCACCGGTGGTGAGCGTGGAACCTCACTACCAGACCCATCGCTCCCCGGTTGATCGTGAAATCTGCTGGGAAGAGCAAGGATACGAACGTGTTCGCGAGCGCGGGAGCGGCTCGGCCACCCCGACCATCGTCGGTGCAATCATCGGGGGCGTGGTCGGCAACCAGTTCGGCAACGGCAGCGGACGGCGCGCCGCCACGGCCGCCGGTGCCGCCGTAGGTGGCAGCATCGGGCATGACATCAGCCGCAGCAACCGGGGATCGACGCATTACCACCCGGTCACCCGCGAACGCTGCACCGTTCAGCGCGACTGGCAAGAAGAGCGGGTCATCAGCGGTTATCGGGTCGGTTACCGTCATGGCGGCCAGGTGTACTACACGCACATGCGCCACCACCCTGGTGACCGCATCAGGGTCCGCGTTACCGTTGCTCCCGCGCCCTGATATTCACCGCGTATTCCGGGAGCATCCCGGCCCCGCCTGAAAAAAGCCCCGCCAGGCCGCGGGGCTTTTCATTCAAGTCACCAAAAATAGTGATGCCCCGCAAGCCCCATGGCAATGTGGCACATGCCTTGCATAACCATACGGCGCATACACCGACGGTTTGACGGCCAAAGGAAGCCCGCCGATACCGGCTTCCGGAGGTAAAGGGGTTCGGAGATGATTGACAAACGAAATCAGGCCAGCATCATGAACAGCGACACGCGAGTTGGCCGCCGTGAATCCCGGCGGGCACGCAATCTGGCTGCTGGACTCAGGTTACTGGCAGGTGGCGCGATTGTTTTCGCCTCCCTGGGCCTGGTCGTTTACGCCGGCCGGGTCGATGCCGCCTGGCCCGGGGGGGCGGTACTGAACAGCCCGCCGTTACTGGCCTGGATGCCCTTCATCGTGCTCGCTTTCGTGCTGCTTCCCGCCCTGGCCTGGCGCTTGATTCATGCCCGTGCACACGGGAACCATCATCGCCCGAGCGACGCTGGCGGCGATAATGACCGTGACACGACCCTGTTCACGTCAGCTGCCGAAAGCACACGTAACGAGGCGAGTGATTGGAGCGACAAGCGCACCCTTGAACACTTTCCGGCAATCGTGTCGCATCACTTCTTCAACTGCAAGAAGCAGTCAACGTGCCTCGCTCTCACGGTTGTCGCCATTGACGATTTGGGGCGCCTGGCTGACGCAATTGGTCAGGAGTCGCTCGACGAGCGCATGCATCAGACCGGCCTTTCCCTGCAAAGTCTGGTACGCAGTCAGGGCGGCGTGTTCGCCGGACCACAGGCTCAAGGTGGACGGCACTACCTCGCCCTTCTGCCCAATACCGACCCTGACCGGGCCCTGCAGTTGAGTGAAGACATGCGCATGACCGTCGAAGACCTCGGCTACGAAACCCCGATACCGCCGCGAACAACCATGACCGCCAGCCTGGGGCTGGCGGTCATGGTCCCGGATGACCAGATTCCACAAAGCGCACTGTTCAATGCAGCCGAACAAGCGCTGCAGCGATCCCAACGCCACGGGGGCAATCGGGTCGAAGTCGAGATGATCGACGGCCGTCCGGAAAGACAGTAAAGCCGGCGCTTCAGTCCAACCCGTAATCCAGGCGGTGGTCAGGCGGATCGCCGCCATCGCCCTTCAGGTAGTGATCCATCCAACGCATCAGGCGCAGGCTGTAATCCCATCTCGATGCAGCCCGCCGATTGCCATGACCTTCCCCGCGATAGAGCACCAGGCGCACCGGTGGCGGATCGTCCTGCAAGGTTAAGTAGCGATACAGGATGCGCGACTGGGTGGGGTCGACGCGGGGGTCGGCATCGCCGTGCAGGATCAGGATCGGCGTCCGGGCCTGGCTGGCGTAGTAGATCGGGCTGGCCTTGCGGTACATGTCCCAGTCCTCCCAGGGCCAGGTCAGGTAGTGCACCAGGTAGAGCTCCTGGGGAATATCCGAGGTTCCCAGCATGGCGATCTTGTCCGACAGGCCGACATTCATCACGGCCGCGGCAAAGCGCTCGCTGTAGTAAGTCGCACCCCAGGCGGAAGCGTAACCCCCATAGGAACCACCAGTGATACCCACACGTTCACCGTCGACCAGGCCACGCTCGACGAGATAGTCCACACCATCGACCAGGTCATCGAATTCCTCGGCCGCGGGACGTCCCTGAGACGTCAAGGCGAACTCGACGCCGCGCCCGGTGCTGCCGCGGTAGTTCGGATAGAACATGAAGTAGCCTTGTGCGGCGGCATGATGGGCCGGCAGATTGTAGGAGGTCAACCAACCGTTCGAATAATGCGCTTCCGGTCCGCCGTGCACCGCTAGGATGAGCGGATAGTCCTGTCCTTCACGATAGTCCAGCGGCCAGACCAGCAAACCCTCGATCTCCAGACCATCGCGGGCACTGTAGGTGACCACCTCCTGACGGGCCAGCTCACGCTCTGACAACCATTCGTTGGATACGGTCAGGCGCTGGACCGATCCGTCCTCGAACGCGTGAATCTCGCGTGGATGCTCAACGGTCGACGCCCCCAGCACAATACGCCCGCCGTCCGAAACGCTCAGCGAATCAAAGATCAGGCCGTCGCGCTGTTTCAGCGTCACCTCGTTGCCACCGTCGGCGTCGATGACGCCGAGACGCGCTTCCACGCCCTCGTAGCTGATAAAAGCGATCTCGCGCTCGGAACGCCAGTCGACATGCCATACGTGGCCCGCCAGGTCGGGCAGCAGGTTGGTCCATTCTCCGCCCTCGCCACTGGCAACCATCAAACGACCTTCGCGCGTGTCATGAATGCTCTCGGTGCCGATGAAAGCGATGAAATCGCCGCCGGGACTCCACGACCAGTCACCCAGCTTGCCAGGATTGTCGATGCGGCCGACTTCCCGGCCCTCGAGATCGAGAATACGCAGGCGCTGGAACATCAGGGTGTCGTCGACGAGCTGGCGCGGCGTGACTGCAACGGCCAGGCGGTCACCGGCCGGCGACCACTGCACACGTTGCACCGAACCCTCGATCGCCAGGGGATCGACTTCGGCACGGGGATCGTCGATGTCGACCACCCACAGTCGGCGCGGCTTCCAGTCTTCCTCGTAGATGATCTGGGTAAAGCCCTTGTCACGCTGCGCTTCGAGATCCTCCGGGTCCGGCTCCTGGGATATCAATGCCACGCGATTGCCATCGGGGCTGAAGCTGTATCCCTGCACACCCGTGCCCACCGTGGCAACGCGGCGTGCCTCGCCGCCTGTTACCGGCAGCTTGTAGAGCGTGGTGTGGTCGTCGCCCTTGCGCTCATCGAGAAACGTGATGGCTGAACTGTCGGGCAACCAGCCGATCGATCGCACGTTGACTTCCCCGCCGATGAAGACACGACTCTCGCCGCTTGGATCGATGACACGAAGCTCGCTCCAGGCCGCGCCGTCATCCTCGGTGCCGAGATCCCGCGGAATGACCTGGGTGTAGGCGATATGCTCGCCGTCGGGACTGACGGCGATCTGGCCAACCTGCTGGAGGCTGGCAATATCTTCCAGGGTCATGCCGTCGGCTGCAGCCACTGGCAGGTAAAACAGCGCGGCCAGGAAGGCCAGGCTTCCCGAACCACTGAAAAACAGTCTGATCATGTGATCTTCCTCTCATTCCATAACAGGTTGAAGGCCCCGAAAGATAACAGAACCCTTCTGACGTGACCACGATCCATTCGGGTCGGTTAAACTCTCAGCCAATGAAAGCCTACCTGTCCAGAATCGTTTCCTGCATGGCGATGCTCCTGCTGCCGACCGCACTGGCCGCCGACGTTGACACGCCGTATTACAGGATCGAAATCATTGTCTTCTCACACGCCGACGGCCGTCCCGATGGGCATGAAGTGAATCAGCTCCAGGATTTTTCGGCGCTGACTGATCCACTCATCCAGGCCCGACGGGCTGCCTTACCGTCGGCAGACGAGCTGCACCACGGCAGCGACAGGGAGGTCGATATCCGGCCTGCCCCGGAATCATCAGACGATGCGGCATCCCGGCAAGCCCAGCAGGCCGAGCTCGATGCCGTTCTCGAACTGATCGACACCTTGGCCGACCTGGAAGAAGGCACCCTGATGCCCGAATTGCCGGTCTGGCCCGAACCGTATCTCGCCCTTGACCGGTTGTCACCGAAAATGGAGCGTGCACTGGCGAGGCTGGAAGACAGCACCGGCCACGAGGTGCTCTCCTGGCAAGCCTGGCACCAGCCGCTGGCGTCCGGCACGGCCGGCGAGCGGGTTCGCATTCACGATGACCGGCCCATCACGGCCGACTGGCTGAAGATGACCCCGACCGGCACAATCATCGCCGCGGGGCAACAGGGCCGGGATATAAAGCACCTCGCACCGACCTGGCACTACCGGCTTGATGGCGGTGTGCAGCTTCGTCAGCGGCAGTTCATGCACCTGGAAAGCGAGTTGCACTGGCGCGTTCGGCACGAGCCATCACGCTGGACAACAAGCCTGGAACTGGATACCGAGACGACTGCCGGCTACCGCGTCCACAGGATGAATCAGAGTCGCACCGTCCGCCCCGGTCGCCTGGAGTACTTCGATTCCAGCTGGCTGGGCATGCTGGTCCTGATCGAGCCGATCGCTCCCCTGGACGGCAGCGACACGGTTCCCGACGAAGCAGTCAACGACATGGACTGAGCCGGGGGTGCCCGAGTGAGAGAACAGCTATTCAGCAGCCGTAGAATCGAGCGCGCCTACCAGACCTTGGTCAACGAAGAAGACGCTCGTATCTGCAAGGATATCGACGAGGATGCCTGCCAGGTCGTTCCCGGCAATTTCCTGCTGCAGGTCGTCACGCAGTTCTTTACCAAGCTGGGTGACGCCATTGCCAATCCCAAGACGATTCTCGCCTGGATGCTCAGTGCTCTGGGTGCGCCGGGCGTCTTCACCGCCTTCCTGGTCCCCATCCGGGAATCCGGATCGCTGATCCCACAACTGGTCATCGCCAGTTACGTGCGTCTCCAGGCCATTCGCAAGTGGACCTTCGTCGCCGGCTGCGTCCTCCAGGCTCTCGCCGTATTCGCCATGGCAGCGGTGGCGATCAGCCTGACCGGCACCGCCGCCGGATTCGGCCTGCTAGGCGCGCTGGTCGTTTTCAGCCTGTCGAGAGGCCTTTGTTCGGTTGCCTCCAAGGATGTACTGGGCAAAACGGTTCCCAAGACGCGGCGCGGACGCGTCAGCGGCTGGTCGGAGTTCCTGGCCGGGCTGCTGACGATAGGGGTTGGCGTTCTGCTGCTGCTGGATCTGCGCCAGCCCGGCGACATGGGGACCTACCTCATCCTGCTGAGCATTGCCGGTGGCCTGTGGCTGGTCGCGGCCGCCACCTACGCGTTGATTCGCGAGTTTCCCGGAGCCACCGAAGGCGGCGGCAACGCCATCACCGAAGGAATCGGAAGACTCAGGCTGCTGCGCGATGATCGTCCTTTTCGCAATTTCGTCATCGCCCGCTCCCTGCTGCTCTGCTCCGCGCTGAGCGCGCCATTCTTCATCATGCTCGCCCATGAGCAGACCGAGGGTGCCCTGCTGGTACTGGGACTGTTCGTCATCGCCGATGGCCTGGCCAGTCTGGTTTCGGCACCGTTCTGGGGGCGCTTTGCCGATGCCTCCAGTCGACGCGTCATGGTGTGGGCCGGTGGCGGCTCCGCGCTGACCGGCATCCTGCTGGTCGCGATCGTCAACGGCCTGCCGGCCCTGGCCGACAGCCAGTGGCTCTATCCATTGTTCTTTTTCATGCTGGCGGTGACTCACGCCGGCGTCAGGCTGGGAAGAAAGACCTACGTTGTCGACCTCGCCGGCGGCAACAAGCGCACCGACTACGTTGCCGTGAGCAATACGGTGATCGGAGTGGTCCTGCTTCTGGCGGGTGCCGTGGGCGCATTGACCGCGGTCATCCCGGTCAGCGGCGTCATCCTGATTCTCGCCAGCATGGGCCTGGCCGGCTCTCTTCTCAGTGCCCGGCTGCCGGAAGTCACCTGACATGCAACGCAAGTTCCCCGCATTCAAGATCCTTTTTGCGGTTATCGCCGTCGGGGTGATCGCTGCCGCCGCGCTGCATGTCTATATCACCCGGCAGGTCGAACGCGAGCTGGTATCACTGGCCTCCCAGGTTTCGCCGGTCGGCGGCCTGGAATGGGGCAGCATTCAGCTTCACCCATCCGGACAGCTGCGGATCCGCGACATCGCCTTCCAGCCGCACATGGTGGCCGGCCAGGTGCGCATCGGCCAATTCGCCTTCACCGCGCCCAACCTGATCGAACTGCTGCTGGCCACGCGAGAATTCGACGATGGCCGGCTACCCGCATCACTGGGCCTGTCGATTCGTTCCCTGCAGATCCCGATCGCGGACAGCGGAATGGACCGACTCGACCTGCCCGCCTCCACCGGGCTTCCGTTCGAAGCTGCCGGCTGCGATGGTCGCGAGTCGCTGCGCATCTCCGACCTGCCGCACATGGATATCTGGAACCTGGTCAGCGATATCACGCTCGACTACCGTCTCGTGAACGATGGCGAGCGCATGACACTCCGGATGAGCAGCCATACCCAGTATGTCGCCGGACTGACCCTAGACGCCCGACTGCACCTGGGCTCGGCATCGCGCGATCTCGATCTGCTGGCACGGGCCTGGGCCATGGCCCGCCTCGAGGCGCTCGAACTGACCTACATCGACCTGGGTTTCCGTAACCGGCTGGACCGGTTTTGCGCCGGCGAGCTTGGTTTGTCCGTGGAACAGTTCCACGAGCGGCATATCGAAGCCTGGCGCGTGGCTTGGGGCTATTACGGCCTGGCACCATCACCGGCAGTCGTGAACGCCTACAAACAGTTCGTTTCCGACCCCCAGGCCATCGAGGCGACACTGAGGCCGAAACAGCGCCTGCCGTTGACGGCGTTCACGCGTCTGGAACGTGCCGAGCTGCTCGAGCATCTCGACCTTTCCCTGCGCGTCAACGAGGGTGCGGCAGCCCGAGCGAGCTTCGAGACAGTGCCGGTCAGGGCGCGGGTCCCGAACGAGGTGGCCGGTGAGCAGCCTGAAGAAGAGGACGACCAGGAAGCCGCCACCACCCGTCGGATTGGCTGGATCGAGATTCCCATGGCCCAGGTTGCCCGACACACTGGCCAGCGCGTCCGTATCACCACGCGTGCCGGCGACCGCGTCAGCGGCGAGCTCGTGGAGGTGGATGCCGAGTATTTGCACGTGCGCATCCGCGGCGTGGGCGGATTTCACGTTCGCCCGTTCTCCCGAGCCCGCCTCGCCGCGGTGGAAATCCGGGGCTGATCAGCCCGGCGGCCACTGCATCTGGCGGCCGCCGAGCAGGTGCAGGTGAATGTGGTAGACCGACTGACCACCGTGTTCATTGCAGTTGAGCACCAGGCGGTAACCGTCCTCGTTTAGCCCTTCGTCGACCGCGATCCGGCGCGCGGTCAGCACCATCCGCCCCACGAGCCCGGCATCGTCGTCCTCCAGGTCGTTGAGCGTGGCGATACGACGCTTCGGAATCACCAGTATGTGCACCGGCGCCTGAGGCTGTATATCCCGGAAGGCCAGGATTTCATCATCCTCGAACACGATATCGGCCTGTATCTCGCGCTCGATGATTTTCAGAAACAGGTCGTCCGACATGGCGTACTCCTCACTTGAATGTTTGGTCCGGGTTGCGTCCGCCGATCCAGTTTAGCAAGCACTCTGCCTCACCCGCTCAATGATCTTTTTCGCGGCGCGGCCCGGTGACGGCAGATCGTCCGGCGACTCCGAGGGCCAGGCCGCCGTTCGCATCGGACTGAAGAACGGACCGGGGTCGACCTCCACGAATCGCGGCCCGTGACGGCCCGACTCCTGCTCCAGTGAGCGGACCATCTGTCGGCGACCGGCCTGGGCGACCCCGTACGCAGCCCAGTTGCCCGGATTGTCGAGGCAATACCCGTCATTGACAAAGACCACCCTGCCCTCCGCGGCCTCCGACAATAACGGCATCAGTGCAACGGTGAGCAGATACGGGCCGGTCACTCCGGTCTGGATGATCTTGAACCACTCTTCGGCGGGTTGATGCAGCAGCGGCCGCAGGGCGACGAACTCGGCGGCACCGTGAAGCAGTACATCCAGACGACCAAACTCGCTTTCGATCGTCTCGGCCAGCTTTGCGTACTCGTCCGGCCCCGCCCCGGCCAGATCCATGGGCATCAGGGCCGGAGGCGACAGGCCTTCGGCAACGAGCCGGTCATGCAACTGGTTCAGCCCACGAGCGTTCCTGTCCAGCGCGATGCAGTCCTTTCCGGCGCCCAGCAGCTGACGGACCAGTTCGCTGCCCAATGCGCCGGCCGCCCCGGTGATCAGCCACACTGGCCGGTCGTTTTGTTTATCCATGAAATCAGTGTCTCGAGTGAACGGATGCAGGGTGCGAATTGTCGCAGATCATGCATCCCGGCACGAGTTCGATGCCGGAGCGGTATGATGATGTTACTGCCACGAACACGGGACCCCCAAGTGCCATTTTACGAATACACCTGCAGCGAGCCTCCCGGTTGCGAGCACTGTCGCGACGCCTTTACCGAACTGCAACGTATCAGCGACGAGCCCCTTGCGCGGTGCCCGGTGTGCGGATCGGCAATCCGCCGGGTCGTGTCGGCACCGAACCTGGTCGGCAGTTCCGCGTCGGATCTCAAGCCCTCGAACATCGAGAAAGCGGGTTTCACGCAGTACCGCAAGATTGGCAAGGGGGTCTACGAAAAGTCGGCCGGAAAGGGCCCCGGCATCATCAGCGCGGACTGACAGCTCATGGACCGAATGCATCGCTTGATCGTGACAGCCCTGCTCTTTCTGCTGGCCGGTGGATGTGCGCAAAGCCCGGTGGCCCCGCGTGATGTGCACGTTGCGCCGTTTGGGCCTGCGCATGTACTTTCCGGTGAAGCGCCAACTGGCGAGACGGTCGTCTGGGGCGGGCGCATCGTATCGATCGAGCCATTGGCAGACCGGACCGAGCTGGTGATTGCCAGCTATCCACTGGACCGTGCCGACCGTCCCCGCATACGCGAACGCGCCGGTGTCCGCTTTGTCATGGTCGATCCGCGCTTCCTCGAGCCGGTGGACTGGTCGCCTGGACGATTCGTCACTGTCCTGGGATCGATCGAAGGCATCGAGGATCGCATGACCGGCGAGCATCGCCACGCGCACCCGGTCATTCATGCCCAGCGGGTCCACCTTTGGCCGGCTGATCCCGCCCAATGGAGAACGCAACCGGTATTCAATATCGGAGTCGGCGTCAGGCTTTGAACTGAAGGCGCCTGGCAGTGCGCCAGGCCGTCCATGCATTGCCGAGCTGACCGGGCAGGATGCGCCCATCGAGAATGCACTGCGGACGGCGTGCGAGCCTCGAGGCCAGGCGATGGTCCAGCGCATGCTGGATCAACAAGTGCCGCTGTCTCCAGGCCGTCTTACGATCCAGCGATTCACGCGCGCGAGCGGTACGCCGCAGCCCATCGGCCAACCACTGGCGAACCATGCCGTTGAAGCCGGCCGATGCCTTCTCCTGCAGGGCCTCCTGCCTGGACACCTGGAACTCGGCCTGTATATCCAGTGGCACCAGCCAGCGATTGGCCCGCGCATCCATACCCAGGTCCCGCACCTGGCGTACCAGGCAAGCATTGGCGCCAAGAACAGCCATGGCGTCGGTCTCGGCCGCGTCGCCGCCGACCAGTCCGGCCTCCAAGCGCGCGGCCGGCCCGCCGACTCTCATGAAATAGTCCCAGGCGCGCTCTCGGTGCTCGAAACGGGGGTTGTCCAATGTCAGGGCGATGCCGTCAATCAGGTCCGAAAAATGCCCCTGGTCCATTTGCTCCGCCGCCACGGCCCCGGCCAGGGCCTGAACGGCCGGATGCGGCAGCTGTTCGACAAGTGCGCGCCGCCACCAGTCCAGCTTGGCCAAGGCGACATCCGGCTCGCTGACCGTTCCGGGAATACTGGCCACCTCGGTGATCACCGCGCGCAGTGCCAGAATGGCGTCACGATACTCCGGGGCCGCGAACGGCAGGGAAGCAGTCAACGGATTGCCCTTGACGAGCAGGCGTTGACGGCACCACTCCAGCGGCTCCATCAGTGGACGGTGGGACTGTCGTCGGGTTCGCCTCCCTGGATCAAGGCGGCGAGATCAACCTGGTCGAATCGATAGCCTTCGTTGCAGAATTCGCAACGTACCTCGACAACTTCTTGCTCGGCGGCAAGCGCCTGCAGCTCTGACTGCCCCAGTCCTTGCAGAACCACGGCCACGCGCTCGCGCGTGCACGGACAGTGGAAATGCAGTTCGCGGGCGGGGAAGATACGGCGTTGTTCAGCGTGAAACAGGCGACGAAGCACCTCCTCGCCCTCGGCCGCCAGCATTTCCTGGTCGCCCAGCGTGTCGACCAGGTGTTCGAGCCGGTTCCAGCCATCCTCGTCGGATGTCTCACCGGGCATCCTCTGGATCATCAGGGCACTGGCCCGGTCACCATCGAATGCCAGGCGAATGCGGGTCGGCAACTGCTCGGACTGACGGAAATAACTCTCCAGCGCCTGCTCCACGCTGCCCCCTTCGATCGGGACAATACCCTGCCAGCGACGACCGTGGCGCGCCGGTTCAACCGTCAGAGCCAACGTCCCGTCGTCGGCGAGCGCCTCGAACAGAGCCGATTCGCTTGACGGCAGTTCCGCGTCCTCCTGCAGGCGGGCGAGTCCCCGCACGCCACCGTCATGGTCGCAATCAGCCATCAACAGGGACACCGGACCGGCGGACTGCAATTGCAGCGTGATGCGACCGTCGAACTTGATACCGCTCGACATGGTGGCTGTCACCAGCAAGGCCCGCGCCAGTTGGTCGGCAACCAATGGCGGATAGTCCGCGCGCGACAACACGGCGCGGGTGACACCATCCAGCTGAACCCAGATACAGCGAGCATTGATTTCTTCAAAGACCAGTCTTTGCAGGTGATCGTCGCGCATCATCCTTCCCATTGCGTTTCGCCTTCCAGGTGTAGCGCCGCCCACAGTTCTTCCGGAGACCACACCAGCATGTCGGCACCCCAGTCGCGCGGATTCTCGCGCGGGTCGATGTATCCCCAGCCGGCAACGGCGGTCATGGTACCGGCAGCCAGCCCAGCCTCAATGTCGCGGCGGTCGTCTCCCACGAACAACACCTGCCCGGGATCCACATCCAGAGTCCGGCAGGCCAACCACACCGCTTCCGGGTCCGGCTTGGGGCGCGCCACGCGATCCCCGGTCACGAGACAACCGAATCGCCCGTTCCAGCCGGCATGCTCGAGCACCGGGTCGGCGAAACGGCTGATCTTGTTGGTCACGATTCCCATTGGCCGGCCGGCTTCGGCCAGCATGGCCAGGAGTCGTTCTATCCCGGAGAACGGACGGGTCCGGCACCACAACTCAGCGGCATAATCATCGAGAAACTGCCGCTTGATGTGCTCCATGTCGAGGTCGGATCGATCTGCAAGGCCGGCGGCGAGTATGCCGGCCGCTCCGCGCGATGCATGGTGTCTGAGTGCCTCGTGATCCCCTCCGGGCAGACCCAGCCTGGCGCGGGCACGATCGAGGGCGGCCAGCAGATCCGGCGCACTGTCGATCAGTGTCCCGTCGAGGTCGAACAAGACGGCCGATAACTCTCTTGAAGGCATTCGCGACCCTACTCCGGCTTGCGTGCGTGCAGCAGGTAATTGACGCGTGGGCGTGAACCGACGTGCACGGTATGCGAGAACGGGTTGTAGTCCATCCCGGAAATGTCGAGGACATCCAGTCCGGCATCGCGGCAGGCGCGTGCCAGTTCCTCGGGACGGATCAGGCGATCATAACGGTGGGTGCCTCGCGGCAACAGGCCAAGCACATACTCGGCACCGGCGATGGCGGCCGCCCAGGCCAGCGGCGAGCGGTTGATGGTGCTGAAGAACAAGTCACCGCCCGGCTTCGTGAGCTCGGCAGCGGCGACGACAACGCTGACCGGATCGGGTACGTGTTCGAGCATCTCCAGGCAGCAGACCACGTCGAATCCGCCCGGAGACTCAGAGGCGAGCGTTTCCGCGGTGACCTCGCGATAATCGATATCCAGGCCGCTTTCAAGCTGGTGCATGCGAGCCACGGCCAGCGGCTTTCCGGCCACGTCGATGCCCGTTACCCGGGCACCGGCCCGGGCCAGCGCTTCGCTCAGGATTCCGCCACCGCAGCCGATGTCGAGCACCGCCCGGTTCGGCAACTCGGTGCGGGCGGCAATGTATTCCACCCGCGGTCCATTGATGTGGTGCAGCGTCCGGAACTCGCCTTCCGGATCCCACCAGCGCGCCGCCAACGCGTCGAACTTGCCGGCCTCGCGCGGGTCGACGTTGCCCTGTCTTTCGCTTCCCGGATCCGTGGTCATCAGTTACTCCTCACCGGCCAGGCGGGCGGCCCACTGGTGGGCCGTACGCTGGACTTCCTTCTCGTCCAGTGTTTCCAGCTCGCGGCTGCGAAGGACTCGGCGCCCCTCGACCCACACATCACTGACCTGATCGCGTCCGACCGCATAAACGAGCTGTGAAATCACATTATGTACCGGCAGTGTTCCAGGGCGGTTCAATGCCACTGCGACGAGATCGGCGGACTTGCCCTCCTCGATGGTGCCGATGCGATCCTCCAGCCCCAGGGCACGGGCTCCGTTGACGGTCGCCATGGACAGCGCACGCGCAGCCCGCACGGCCTCGGGATTACCGCTTGCACCCTTGGCCAGCAGGGCGGCCAGACGCATTTCGGCAAACATGTCCAGCGTGTTGTTGCTGGCCGCCCCATCGGTGCCGATCGCCACATTGACAGCGGCGGCATCGAGATCCGCCACCGGGCATATCCCGCTGGCGAGCTTGAGGTTGGATGCCGGACAATGCAGCACGTGCACACCGGCGCGCGCCACGCGGCGAATATCGTCCGCTCCCAGCTGCGTCATGTGGACCGCCAGCAGCCGCGGCCCCAGAATACCGAGCGCATCGAGGCGATCCAGCGGCGCCTTTCCGTGTACCTGCAGGCTGCCGTCGATCTCTCCGGCGGTCTCCAGCAGATGCAGGTGGATCTGCACGTCCATCTCCTCGGCCAGATCGCGCATGCGCTCGAAAGCCTCATCGCTGACCGTGTAGGGTGCATGAGGCGCGAATGCGGTCGTCAGCAACTCTTCGCCCACCAGGTCCTGGTGTACCTCGAGCCCGCGCGAGAAGTACTCCCGTTCGGTCTGTGCCCAGGCCGTCGGAACGGAGATCACGGGCAGCCCGACAACGGCACGCATACCCGCGCGCCGAGCGACAGCGGCCGTGACGTCGGGAAAGAAATAGTTGTCGTTGAAACAGGTCGTGCCACCGGCAAGCATCTCGGCAATGGCCAGCTCGGTACCGGCGCGGACAAAATCCGCCCCCACCCATCGCTGCTCGGTTGGCCAGATGTAATTCTCCAGCCAGGTCATGAGCGGCAGATCATCGGCCAGGCCGCGCATCAGCGACATTGCATTGTGTGTATGAGCATTGACCAGACCGGGGATGAGCACGTGATCGGGCAACTCCACGCGCTCGGCGTCACCGAAGCGCCGCTCAACGTCTTTCGCCGGAATGACTGCTTCGATACGGCCGTCGGCGATGATCACGGCCTGACCTTCCCGCACCTGGCCTTCCGGATTGACCGGCACCAGCCAGCGCGGCATGACGGCCTGCAGGGATCGAGTCATCTTCAATCCTTGACGCGACCGATGTACTCCGCCTTGCGGGTATCGACGCGAATCACCTCTCCTTCCTGCACGAACAACGGCACCCGCACCACCGCACCGGTTTCGAGCGTGGCCGGCTTGCCGCCGCTGCCCGAGGTGTCGCCTTTCAGGCCGGGATCGGTTTCGGTCACCTCCAGTTCGACGAAATTGGGTGGCATCACGATCAGCGGCGCACCGTTCCAGAGTGTGACCTGACACATGTCCTCTTCCTTGAACCAGATCTTGTTGTCGCCGATGATGTCGGCATCGGCCGCGATCTGCTCGAAGCTCTCCGGATCCATGAAGTGCCAGAACTCGCCGTCGGTGTAGAGGTACTGAACATCCTTCTCGAACACGTCCGCAGCTTCCACGGAGTCACCCGACTTGAAGGTCCTCTCGATGACCCGGCCGGTCTTGAGGTTGCGCACGCGAACGCGGTTGAAAGCCTGGCCCTTGCCGGGCTTGACGAACTCATTTTCCACGATGGCGTAGGGGTCGCCGTCGAGAATGATCTTGAGTCCGGACTTGAATTCGTTGGTGCTGTAAGTTGCCATGCTGTCTCCGGATTACAATGACGCCCCGGCCAGTGGCCTGGGGCGAGACTCGATATTCGATAGATGAAACGATGATGCAATCCAACATTTTAGCGCGAACCGCCGACTTACCCAAGCACTCACCCTGGCGCGAGCAGGTTCGCGACGCCTTCCGTGACGCCGCCGAGTTACTGGAGTTCCTGGAACTTCCCGCCACCACGACCACACAACCCCGCTTTCCCATGCTGGTACCAAGGGCTTTCGCCGATCGCATGGAAAAGGCGAACCCGGATGACCCCCTGCTTCGCCAGGTATTGCCCGATCCCGGTGAACACCGGGTGGAAAGCGGTTTTGTCGCCGACCCGGTTGGCGACCGCGACGCCCGGGTCGGACGCGGGCTGCTGCACAAGTACCATGGCCGCGTGCTGCTGGTATCCACCGGCGCCTGCGCCGTGCACTGCCGATACTGCTTTCGCCAGGAGTTTCCATACGCCGACAACCACGCCGGCAGCCGGCAGTGGCATGCAGCCATCGATTACATTGCGGCCAATCCCGAGATCGACGAGGTCATCCTCTCCGGGGGTGATCCCCTCATGCTCTCCACCACTCGTCTGAAGGAGTTGACCGATCGCCTTGCCGGTATCGAACACCTGCATCGCTTGCGCATTCACACTCGCCTGCCGGTGGTGCTGCCCGACAGGGTCGACAAATCACTGCTGCACTGGTTGGAACATCTGCCCTGGCCAGTGGTCATGGTGCTGCATGCCAACCATGCACGCGAGTTCGACGACAGCGTCGATCAAGCGACGAGGCGACTTCGTCGTGCCGGTGTTCACCTGTTGAACCAGGCAGTGCTGCTCAAGGGAATCAATGACGGATTCGAGTCCCAGCGAGCGCTCGTTCGGCGCGGCCTGGAAGCCGGGGTGATGCCGTACTACCTGCACTTGCTCGATCGCGTCGCCGGCGCGGACCGTTACGAGGTCACCGAGGCGACGGCGACAGGCCTCGTCGAACGCCTGCGGCGGGAGCTTTCAGGCTACCTGGTGCCGCGCCTGGTACGGGAAATTGCCGGCGCGCCTTATAAGTTGCCAGTCCTGTAAGCCAAGTGGTATACCATTGACCCGCGAGGGGGAGCCGATTTCAAACAAGAATTCCGACGAGACACTCGATGCCCACGCAAACGGAAGACATAAGAATCCTGACCGTCACCGACGACCCCAGCGCCCCCCGGGAACTCGACCAGATGCTCGGAGCCGACAGCGGCGCCCGGACGCTGTTCGCCGATACCGCCAACGCAGTCAGCCGGAGCTTCGAGGAAGCCCGCATCGATATGGTCATGATCCACGTCGATACCGCCGACCCGGGCCTGCTCGAAACCACCATCCGTCACGCCCGTGAACAGAAACATTTCGTGCCCGTCATCGCGCTGGTAGACGGCGATGACGCCCGCTCAGCGCTCGCTGTCGCCTCGCTCGGCGTGGAAGGTTTCGTCAGTCAATCCAACCTGCGCCAGCTCAAGCGGCTCGCCAGGGGGCAACTGGATTCGCTGAAAGCCCGGCGCGATGCCAGCCAGGCGTTAAAGAGCCTGGAGGATATCGAGGCCCGTTATACGCTGCTTCTCGACAGCTCGAGCGAGGCCATCGCCTATCTTCACGAGGGTCTTCACATATACGCCAACCCGGCCTACCTCGACCTGTTCGGATTCATATCCTTCGAAGATCTCGAAGGTTTGTCCATGCTTGACCTGTTCACTGCTTCACGCAAGGACCAGGACCTCAAGAAGGTGCTCAAGGCCCTCTCGCGCGACGATATCCCGAGGGAAGCGTTGCTACTCAACGCGCATCGTCAGGATGGATCCGAGTTCCAGGCCTCGGTCGCCTTCTCACCGGCTCGCTACGGCGGCGAATACTGTGCCCAGATGCTGGTGCACGAGGAGCTCGAGCAGGCCGACCCCAAATTGCAGGCAGAACTGCAAAAGCTCAGAACGCACGACATGCTGACCGGCATGCTCAATTCCACATCCTTCATCGAAGAGCTCAACGCCGCGCTGGAAAGTCGCAGCGAGACGAGCGGCTTTTCCGTCATGCTGTTTTCTCTCGACCGCTTCGATGAGCATGTCGAAAAGGTGGGAGTCGGCGCGACCGACAGTCTCATCAGCGAAGCGGCAAAGTTATTTCAATCGGTTGTCGGGGACAGCGGTGTGACCGCCAGGATTCGAGACCATACCTTCGGCATCCTCGCCGATACAAAGAGCCGCGAGGAAGCTGAAAAACTGGCGACAAGTCTCGTCGAAAGATGCAGCGGCAAGATCATCGAAGCGCGAGAAACCAGTCTGACGGTGACAGCCAGCGTCGGCCTGTCTGTCGCTGGCAGCGAAGTCCCCGATCCGGAAAATCTGCTGGAGCAGGCGGAAACCGCCCTGAACCAGGCCCTGCGGGCCGGCGGCAATGGCTTTGTTCGTTACCGTCCGAAGGTCTCGGCTGAGGGCGAGGAAGACGACACGATCTGGGCTGAACGCATCCGACACGCCATCGATCACAATGAGTTCGGCCTCGTGACCTCCGCGATCACCTGCATGGAAGACGACAGTTTCCTGATCAACGATGTCGAAACCCGTCTGCGCACCGAGGACAGTGACGAGGTCATCATGCCCTCGGTCTACATGCCGATCGCCAATCGAATCGGCATGGCTTCGCGCATCGACCTAGATATGCTTGGTCGCCTGCAGCAACTGCTGTCCGAACGCAAATCCGAAGGCGAGGCGAAGTGGCTCGTGCCGTTGAGTGTGGAATCCATCATGGACCCGGATGCGACGGGCATGGTTGAGGAAATGTTGGGCAACTTCCCTGTAGCGCCCCCCAGCATCATCTGGGGACTACGCGAACAGGAAGTCCGCGACAAACTCCGGCAGGCACAGGCCTTCATCGAACGCTTCCGCCAGCACGGGTGCCAATTCGCCCTTTGCGACGTCGAGACCAATGCCGCGGTCGAGCCGTTGCTCAAGCACCTTGGCGTGGATTTCATGCGCCTGGCCCATGGCGCGGTACAGGATCTCGGCAACAACGACAAGCTTCGTGAGCAATTATCGAACCTGTCGACGCATGCCCGCGAGAACAAGGTACGCATTATTGCGTCGAAGATCGAACACACCGGAGACCTCGCCACGCTGTGGCAATTCGGCATCACGCTGGTGCAGGGGGACTTCGTGCGCGAGGCCGCTACCGGCTGAGTGCGGCCGCTCACCTGTCGACCGGCCTCTTGCTTCAGCGCCCGCCCTGCTCCAGTGCCCTGATACGCTCCTCCAGCGGCGGGTGGCTCATCAGCAGTCGCTTGATCCCGTCGCCGACTCGACCCCGGATGCCAAACGCTTCGACCGACTCCGGAAGGTGGGCCGGCTGACTCGCGCTCTTGAGCCGCTTCAGCGCCGCGATCATGTTGCCCCGGCCAGCCAGGCGGGCGCCGCCAGCATCGGCCCGGAACTCGCGCCAACGCGAAAAGGCCATGGTGATCATGCTGGCAAGAATTCCCAGCACGATTTGCAGCACGATCACGGTCAGGAAGTAGCCAGGTCCGTAACCGCGGCCCTTGAATACGGCCCGGTCGATGATCTGACCGATCACGCGCGAAAGCAGCAGCACGAAGGTGTTGAGCACCCCCTGCAGCAACGCCATCGTCACCATGTCGCCATTGGCTACGTGCGCGACTTCATGTCCCAGTACCGCCTCGACTTCGTTCTGACGCATGCCCCGCAACAATCCGGTGCTGACCGCCACAAGAGAGTTCTTCCTGGAGGCGCCGGTGGCAAAGGCGTTGGGATCGGGAGCATCGTAGATGGCGACTTCGGGTGCGGGAATGCCGGCTTCCCGCGCCTGGCGGGTGACTGTTTCCACCAGCCAGCGCTCGGTCGGGTTGGACGGCTGCGTGATCACCCGCGCTCGCGTACCCATCAACGCCAGACGCTTCGACATGAGAAGCGACACCATCGCTCCACCCATGCCAAACACCAGGGCAAAAAGCAGGATCCAGGCATGATTGAGCGCGATGCCCTGCGCAACCAGCCAGGGCTCGAGCAGGTTCATCACCACGCCCAGCACCATCAGAACGGCCAGGTTGGTCGCCAGGAACAGTCCGATTCTGCGCATGTTCTCCAAACCTCACAAGAAGTATCGACTGCCGTCTAAAATGGCTCCCACCAATGATGAAAACAAGTTCCCCCGATCAATTGGCTGGACTCCGAGAACCCTACGTCGGACGATATGCGCCCTCTCCCACTGGCCCTCTTCATTTCGGGTCGCTGGTGGCCGCGGTCGGCAGCTGGCTGCAGGCGCGTGCACATAACGGACAATGGCTGATTCGCATCGAGGACATCGACCCGCCTCGCGTCGTACCGGGAGCCGCCGAACATCAGCTCGAAACCCTGAGCCGCTTCAGCCTCTTGCCGGACGGTGATGTGCAGTACCAGAGCCAGTTCGACGCAAGGCACCAGTCCGCACTGGACGCCCTGCTTCAATCCGGTCAGGCCTACCATTGCGGCTGCAGCCGACGCGACCTGCCACGAGACGGCATCTACCCGGGCACCTGTCGCAACGGCATTCCCGAAGGACGATCGCCCCGCAGCATTCGCCTGCGAACCGACCGCGCAGAGTCCGTCGTCTTCGACGATCTCGTCCAGGGCACGATCCGCGAGCACCCCGGCGCCCATACCGGCGACTTCGTCATCCGGAGAGCCGACGGCCTGATCGCCTACCAGCTCGCCGTAGTCGTCGACGACCATGCCGCCGGCATCACCGAGGTGGTACGGGGTGCGGATCTGCTGGAGTCCACTGCCCGACAGATCCACGTCTATCATTGCCTGGGCTGGCAACCGCCCGGCTGGATGCACCTGCCCCTGGTTGTAGACGAACAAGGCCGCAAGCTAAGCAAGTCCGAGAAGGACGATCCGGTCGACCACCGTCCCGACCCCGAAGCGCTTCGACTGGCCCTGCGTGCGCTGGGACATGAACCACCTGCTTCGATCCGGCGCGTGACCGGCATGCTCG